>NZ_JBFTPD010000011.1:0-178913 GCF_056398305.1 Rhizobium sp. 01T444 | reverse complement strand
CTCAGATCCCGCAAGCTCCGCCGCCCACGTTTCTCTTTCTTCTCATCTTCAATTGTCAAATAACAGACGAACCAAAAAGCCGTCGACAAAACCCGCTCCAAACCTAAGCCAAGAGCAACAAACCAGCATTCCGCCAATCCGCTTGAGTTTCTTTAGAACGAAAGACTTCGTCGCCAGCAGCGCCGCCGCCCTCGTTCAGTGAGTGGGCTTATAAGCCTCACACATCGAAACAGTCAACAGGCCTTTTTCAAAAAAATCGCTTTTCTTCCATCCTGTTGTTTCTAAAAGAGATTTTATATTGGCTTCTAAAATCCGCTCGTTTCCCGGATTCCGATCTCACCGGGGAAGCCCGGAAAACATGACTGTTTGTCGGTTTTGCTGTGGAAGATACGATTTTGATCCTCTTTGCCCCGACATCATCACATTCTGCTGGTCAGAGGAAACACGCATGATTCACGCAGGCATGTGCACGTAGAGTGCCTATTCTGGTGTGATTTGACTTGAGTGCCCAAAATATGCACATCTTTCGCCCCAGCCAGGACGGCTCGCGGATGCCTATAACGACATCGAATGTAAGGATGCGAACTCCACTGCCATGATGACGGAGAAAATGATGATCCGCTCGCTGGGCAGCGAGCCTCCGCTTCTGGCAGATGGGAGACGTGCGCCCGACCGGCGCGAAGTTTCGCTTCGCTGGCTTTCGGGCACGTTCCTCACAGGCATAACCTCATCGATCCTCATGGGTGTTGCGCTTTTTGCTGCCCTGGACGGCCGGCAGCAGCTGGCAATCCCGGCCGAGGCCTATGCAAGCGCGTCGGCAGACGCGCATCAGGATACGTCTGTTACCCGCGGCGGTCGTCTGATCGCCCCAGTCATCGCCGCCAAGCCATCCGACCGTGCCATCATGGAAGTCTCGACCGTCGTCCATGACGGCGAGAAGGAAGTCGTGCGCCGCCAGCCCTTCTCCCATGTGAAGATGATGTTGGCTGCCAATCACGTCGCGACTGAGGATTATCCGGACTTCGATCCACTGGCGATCTTCTCGGCCGACGAGCCCCAGCCGGCACCGCAAAGCCGCACCGGCGCAATTTACGGATCCGATGTCGAATCCGAAGTGGCGCTGAAGACCATTCCCTTCCCAACCAACAAATCCGACCTCAACATGGCCCCTGGCCTGTCGCTCGACGAGGTCGAGGAAAACGTCCGCTCCAACGGCTCCGTTCTAACGGACGGAAATGCCCAGCTTGCCGCGCTCTACTATGTGGACCCGCGCCGTTTCTCCGCCGAGGACAATGACGTCGACCTGACCGCCGGCCTTGCCGCGCGCGTACTCGAGCAAAACATGACGGTCTCGGCACCGGAATCCATCACACCGCAGACCGAAGAGTTCGCCGACGACATCCTGCCGGTGCGCCAGGATACGACAATCGCTAAGGCGCTCGCCGATTCCGGCTATCCGCAGCCGCAGGCAGACGGCATGTCCGGTTATATCGCTCCCCTGTTCGGCACCGATACGCTTTCGAAGGGCGACGTCCTGCGCATCGGTATCATTCAGAAGGGCGAGCAGGCGAAGATCATTCGCGCCAGCATCTATCGCGGTACACGGCATCTGATTACCGTCGCGCTCGACGACAAGGGCCGTTTCGTGGCCGGCAGCGAACCGCCGATGCTGGATGCGGTCGCCACCGCCTTTGAGGACAATTCCTTCGCTCCGCCGGCCGGCCAAAATCTGCCTCGCGTTTACGATGGAATTTACCGCGCAGCTCTTTCCTATGGCATGACCAAGGACATGACGGCGCTGATCATCAAGCTGCTCGCGGCCAATGTCGACTTCCAGGCGCAGTTGAAGCCGACGGATTATCTTGAAGCCTTCTTCTCCGTCACCGACAGCAACGGCCAGGCGACCGAGGATTCCGATCTTCTCTATGTCAACGCCCGCTTTGGCGATACGTTGACGCGCTTCTATCGCTTCCAGGACCCGGAAGATGGCACGATCGATTACTTCGATCAGGACGGCAAGAGCATCCGCCAGTTCCTGCTGCGCAATCCTGTCCCGAACGGCATCTTCAAGTCCGGCTTCGGCATGCGCCGCCACCCGATCCTCGGCTTCGCGCGCATGCATACAGGTGTCGACTGGGCGGCCCCCCGCGGCACGGCGATCATTGCGGCCGGCAACGGGACGGTTGAAAAGGCAGGCTGGGATTCCGGCGGCTACGGCAACCAGACCATCGTCCGTCACGCCAATGGCTATGAATCCTCCTATAACCACCAGAGCGCCATCGCCAAGGGCATCGTGCCGGGCGCCAAGGTGCGACAGGGCCAGGTCATCGGCTGGGTGGGCACCACGGGTGAATCCACCGGCCCGCACCTGCACTACGAATTGATCGTCAACGGCACCAAGGTCGACCCGCTGCGCATCCGCCTGCCTGGCGGCAAGTCGCTCCAGGGTGATGCGCTCGCCAAATTCGAGGACGAGCGCAAGCGCATCGATACGCTGCTGAACAACCAGCCTGCCACGGATCAGGTCGCGAGCAAATAATTCTCCCCTTCTGCGGAAAACAAAAATGGCGGCCCGATGGCCGCCATTTTCAATTCTCGTCTGCGCAGCCTTATGCCGCTTCGTTGACCGTCTGTTTCGACCGGAACAGCAATCGGTCCGAGCCGCTGGTGATCGTCACCGTCGATCCGTCCGGTACCTCACCCGAGAGGATCTGCTCGGCGAGCGGATCCTGGACGAACTTCTGGATCATCCTTTTCAGCGGACGAGCGCCGTAGACTGGATCGTATCCCTTATTCGCCAGCCAATTGCGGGCATCCTCGTCGAGATCGAGTGTGATCTTGCGCTCGGACAGCAGCGAGATCAGCCGCTTCAGCTGGATATCGACGATCGCGCCCATCTCCTCACGCTTCAGGCGGTGGAAGAGGATGATCTCATCGATACGGTTCAGGAACTCCGGCCGGAAATGACCGCGAACGACATCCATCACCTGCTCCCGAACGGTCTCGCTGTCCTCACCCTCACGCAACTGCGTCAGGTATTCAGCACCGAGGTTCGAGGTCATGATGATCATCGTGTTGCGGAAGTCGACCGTCCGGCCCTGACCATCGGTCAGGCGACCATCGTCCAGCACCTGCAGCAGGATGTTGAAGACATCAGGATGCGCCTTCTCGATCTCGTCGAACAAAACGACCTGGTAGGGCCGGCGACGGACAGCTTCCGTCAACGCACCACCTTCATCATAGCCGACATAGCCGGGAGGGGCACCGATAAGTCGGGCCACGGAGTGCTTCTCCATGTACTCGGACATATCCATGCGCACCATCGCCGTCTCGTCGTCGAAGAGGAAGCGGGCGAGCGCCTTGGTGAGTTCCGTCTTGCCGACGCCGGTCGGGCCGAGGAAGATGAACGAGCCGATCGGCCGGTTCGGATCCTGAAGGCCTGCGCGGGCACGGCGCACGGCGCGGGATACGGCCTGAACCGCATCGCCCTGGCCGATCACCGACTTCGCCAGTTCGTCTTCCATCCGGAGCAGCTTGTCGCGTTCGCCCTCCAACATCTTGTCAACAGGAATGCCGGTCCAGCGGGAAACGACATGGGCGATATTGTCAGGGATCACGACCTCCTGCACCATCGCGTTGCGGCTGTTGTCTTCCTTGCTTTCAGCCTCAGTCAGCTGCTTTTCGAGATCGGGGATCACGCCATAGGCGAGCTCGCCGGCGCGCTGGAATTCACCCTTGCGCTGGGCGATTGCCAGTTCGTTGCGGGCATCGTCGAGCTGCTTCTTAAGGTCAGCGGCAAGGCCGAGTTTCTGCTTTTCCGCCTGCCAGCGGGCCGTCAGCGCGTCGGCTTCTTCCTCAAGAGAGACGAGCTCGCCTTCCAGCCGCTTCAGCCGGTCAGCGGAAGCCACGTCGGTTTCCTTCTTGAGCGCCTCACGCTCGATCTTCAGCTGGATGATGCGACGGTCGAGCTCGTCGAGTTCTTCCGGCTTGGAATCCACCTGCATGCGCAGGCGGGCAGCCGCCTCGTCCATCAAATCGATCGCCTTGTCCGGCAGGAACCGGTCGGTGATATAACGGTTCGAAAGCGTTGCAGCAGCAACCAGCGCAGCATCGGCGATGCGCACCTTGTGATGCTGCTCATACTTTTCCTTCAGGCCGCGCAGGATCGAAATCGTATCCTCGACCGTCGGTTCTTCGACCATGACCGGCTGGAAACGGCGGGCAAGGGCCGGATCCTTCTCGACATGCTTGCGGTATTCGTCGAGCGTGGTTGCGCCAACGCAGTGCAACTCTCCGCGGGCAAGAGCAGGCTTCAGCAGGTTGGAGGCATCCATTGCCCCATCCGCCTTGCCGGCACCGACAAGCGTGTGCATTTCATCGATGAAGAGGATGATCTCGCCGTTCTCCGACTGAACCTCGTTCAGCACAGCCTTCAGGCGCTCTTCGAACTCGCCGCGGAACTTCGCACCGGCAATCAGGGCACCCATGTCGAGCGCCATCAGCTTCTTGTCCTTCAGGCTTTCCGGTACGTCGCCATTGACGATGCGCAGCGCAAGGCCTTCGACGATCGCCGTCTTACCGACGCCCGGCTCACCGATCAGGACAGGATTGTTCTTGGTGCGACGCGAGAGAACCTGGATCGTACGGCGAATTTCGTCGTCGCGGCCGATAACCGGGTCGAGCTTGCCTTCGCGGGCATCGCTCGTCAGATCGCGCGCATATTTCTTCAGGCTGTCGAAACCCTGCTCAGCACTCGCCGTATCGGCGGTGCGACCCTTGCGGATTTCGTTGATGACCTGGTTGAGTGCCTGTGCGGTCACCCCGGCATTCTTCAGCGACTGATAGGTCGAGGCAGAGGTTTCGATCGCCAGTGCCTGCAGCAGACGCTCGACCGTCACGAAGCTGTCGCCGGCTTTCTTCGCCGCCTCTTCCGCAGTGGAGAAGACCTTGGCGAGTGGCTGGGCAAGATAGATGTTGCCGTTGCCGCCGGAAACTTTCGGCAGTTTGGCAAGTGCGGCATCATTGGCGAGCCGAGCGGCCTTTGCGTCGCCGCCGGCGCGCTCGATCAGCGAAGCGGCCATGCCCTGATCGTCATCGAGTAGGACTTTCAGCACATGTTCTGCGGTGAATTGCTGGTGCCCTTGCGCCAGCGCATAGGTCTGGGCGGACTGAACGAAACCGCGCACCCGCTCGGAGTATTTTTCGATATTCATATGTTACCTCCATGAATCGCCCTGCCCTTCATAAGGCACAGACCGATGATTGAGATTGAGCTCCCTCAAAAGGCAAGCCCTGTTTGTCGCCATTGGGATTTGCGGCAAACAACCTGGGCAGGATATGGTGGAGAATCCCAATAGTTTAAAGGGGCGGGCAAGGGAAAAACCAGCAGTTCAAAGCGGCCTCCCCCTGCAGCCATGTCTTCCTGGCTCCCCATCGGTTTCTCCCGAAAGAACAGCCGATGACGCCTTGAAGTGTTCCGCGCCGTCATCCAATTTGACGTCCCATCAAAAAGCTGAGCAGACCCACCACACATAGAAGAGGCGGCAAGCCGGATGCTCGAAGCGGTAGGGATGCACGCTCCATCACCGTCATGGTCAGCCCGATCGCGACCATGCCAAGGCCACCGGCCTGGACCGCCGCGATCGACAATGTCCATGGGCATGCCCACCAGAGCGTAATATTCTGCATGAACAACTCGCCGGTCGGCCATCGCGCACCCACGCAGTAATGAGCGATGACGCCGAAGCTCGGAAAGACCCGAACAGGAAAAGCCCAATCCCGCATCTCGCGAAATGTAGTCCGCTGATCATCGACCTATCTCCAGGGTAGCTTTGATTGCCCGGCTTGTGAGAGCAGATTGCCTCTCAGCCTTACTTGCTCATCGGCGCGACATCCGGCAGCACCCATTTCTTGTCAAAGAAGTCCTTGGTTGGACCATAAGCGCGGAACATCAGCTCAAACTTCCGCTTCGGGTCGGTCGGTACCCAATTGGCCTCCTTACCTTTCGGCGCGCTTGGTCCGAAATAGAGGTCGATGGAGCCGTCCTCGTTCTTGACGAGCTCAGAAATCTGCGATGAGCGGCTCGCGCGCGAAACATTCTTGATCAGCGCATGCGTCTGCCGGTCATAGGCCGTCACCGACCAGTACTGCTCGACGGGCACATTTGGCGGAACGTTGAGGCGATAGGTCTTGCCACCGTCAAAATCATTCCCGTCCTTGTCGCGGATCGAGATCGAATAGAATTGGCCTGCGCCCAGCCGCTTGATGCCGATATAGGCATAGCTGTAAGCAACGCCGCGATGATCGACGGGATAGGCGTCCGGTTCATCGAAATTGAATTGGGCGGCCTTGATGAGATCGGGATAGGCCGGAAAGGTCCAGCGGCTCTTGTCGGTGAAGAAGGGCGGCAGCCCGGCATCGTATTTCGCCTCCAGAAGCGCCTGCGCCTCCTTGATGCCCGCGGTCAACAGTGACTTCACATGCTGATCCGGCATAAAGGGCTTGCCCTTCTCGATACCGAGAGATTTCAGCTGATCGATCATCACCCGGTCGCGCGTGATCCACGGTTCTTCCTGGACGATACGGTTCAGATTGTCGAAAAAGCTCGCATCCCATTTGATGGTGGAATCGAACAGAATGTCCTTCACGTCGGTGAAGACGGTTTCCGGCGGATTGCCTGCCGCCGAAAGCGGATAGACTTTCAGCTTCCTGCCATAGTCGATCGATGCCTGCACATCGGCATCGCCGTGGCTCTTCAGATTCGAACGAAAGAGCATGTAGCCGCCATAGACTTCCGACTGCAGCGGAATGAATCCGTCCGGCACTCTGTCCCTGTAGCCGGGCGGCAGGATCACGAATTTTCCGCCCTTGCCCTTATCGATTCCGAGCAAGCCGGCGTCCTCGAGCGGCAGTTGCCAGGCATTGACGATGTTGCCGTTGAAAGAGGCGCCGCTCTCTGCAGCCGGCAGATCGAGAACAACGGGACCATCCCTCGTGGTGAAGAAAGCCATGAAATAGAGAGCATCGGGATTGGGCGTCAGCGTCTGGTTCTTCCAATCCAGTGGCCGGCCCCAATAGATGACCTGCCCAACCTTGCCTGGCGTCTTGGTCAGCATCTCCTGGCGCATCAGGTCATAATTGACGACAGGAATTCCCCATACGACAGCCTGGACGGCCTTCCGCTCGATCTCATTGTCGAAGGCTTGCTGTGCTGCCTTCTCCGCGCCATGGGCGGAGGCTGCGACCAGCAGCATGAACAAGAACACAAGATACTTCATGATGGCGTTCCTCCGGTCCCGACAGGTGTCCTGGAGTGAATGCCTCGAGGGCTGAATGCGGAAGTACGTTACTGTAAATTCGCGTGTAAACGCGTCCTCACAATAGTCGCAGCAACCGAAAGCAGCAGGCGCCCCGCAAAAGAAAAGGCCGCCCGGAAAGGCGGCCTTTCAAATTCTACGATTGAAGCAAGCTTATTCGGAAGCAGCTTCAGCTAGAACAGGGGCTTCCGCGGAAGCGCCTTCCTCACCGGCGGCCTCACCTTCAGCACCGCGACGCGGACGGCGCGGGCGGCTGCCGGCATTGCGACGGCGGGGCTGGCGCTCGCGCTGCGGTGCAGCAGAGCCTTCGTCTTCCATCGCGACTTCGGCGGGAATACCGTCGATTTCCGGCTGAGGGCCACTTCCGTCAATCGCTTCCGCCTGCTGCACCGGCGCCGCTACCGGAGCAGCCTGCTGCTGTTCGCGCTGCTGCTGGTGAGGCGGCTGAACGATGACGACGTCGTCATTGTCACCCGCATCCATATCGTCGCCATCACGGTCCGCACCGTCCCGATCATTGTAATCCTGGCGGTCGTCGCGCTGGAAGCGTTCCTGCATCTGCGCCTGGGCGGCGGCAATGATGCGGTTATAGTGTTCGGCGTGCTGCAGATAGTTTTCAGCGATGACGCGGTCGCCGGAGCTCTGCGCATCACGGGCAAGCTGCGCATATTTTTCAGCGATATGCTGGGCAGTGCCGCGAATCTTAACATCGGGGCCGGAGCTGTCGTAGGTCCGGGTCAGCGGGTTCCCACCCTTACGGTTGAAATTATTATTGTTGTTATTTCCACCGCCGCCATTGTTATTGTTGTTGTTATTGCCACGCCCTCGACCGCGCTTGTTCTGCTGTCCTGGCCTCATCGATCGTTCACCTGAATTCTCTGTTTGTGATTGGATACATGGCACCAACCGCCAAGACCGGTCCATCCGGATCAGGGCCTTCGTGCCGCAAGCATAGTGCGCCTTCGCGCCGACCTGCCGCTTGTCTTCAAGTCAGTTTGACTGATTCACGCATTGGGTCGTGTTCAACCTTTGAAACTCTCGTTTAAAAGAGCGGACCCCCGAGGCTGAGCAAGTACCGAACGAATCTCGTCCATTCCTATGCGCCCAACGCGTGAGGGCAACCTATATTGCTTCCTCGGGAAATCCAAGCCTTTTCTTCGCAATAGCAATAATGTCCAGTTAGATGCTGCAATTTGTCGCCGGTCATGCCAGCGAGAACACGAGCACTCTGTCATTCTGGCCATAATCTTTCACGGATTTGACGCACTTGAAGCCTTCCGCTTCAAAGATCGCCGTCACATCGCTTCGTTGATCATAGCCAATTTCCAGTCCGACGATTCCATTTGGCCGTACGAACCTTCCCGCATCCTTTGCTATGGCTTTGTAGGCGTCAAGCCCATCCGAGCCGCCGTCCAGAGCTGCAGCCGGATCAAATTTCGTCACTTCGGGAGCGAGATCGTGAATGACATTGGAAGCAATATAGGGCGGATTTGAGACAATCGCATGAAACGTCCCATGGATGTTCTCGAACCAGTTCGATCGAATGGTCGTGAATCGGTCCTGCAATCCGTTTCTTTCTGCGTTTGATCTTGCCGTCTCAAGTGCATCGGTCGAAATGTCGCTGCCGATGCCTGATGCTTCCGGACATTCATTGAGGAGCGCAAGGCAGATCGCCCCAGTCCCGGTTCCTATGTCGAGGATATGGATACTGCTTTCCGTCTTTGCAAGATCGCGCAGATAAGGAATGATCGCATCGACGAGGATTTCCGTATCGGGCCGCGGCTCCAGTGTGCCGGCGGACAGCGAAAGCGGCAGGCCGTAGAATTCTCGCTCTCCGAGAATGCGATGCACCGGCTCATGCTTCAGCCGCCTTTCGATAGCGCGGCCGATACTGCCTGCCTGCTCCTCCGAAACCGGCTCGCGAGCCGCCGTCAGCATCTCGGTCGGCGAAAGCTTCAGCAGTCCCGAAATCAGCAACCGTGCATCGGTCTGTGGATCGGCAATGCCGGCTTCCATGAAGCGGCGCCGGGCCTCGGCAAGCATCTCGGAAACCGTCGGCCCGGATGCGGTCATTGCTGTTCGCCAAGCTGCGCCAGCTGGCTCGCCTGGTAGTCGGCAAGCAGCGCATCCACCACTTCGTCGATCTCGCCGATCATCATCCGGTCGAGTTTGTAGAGCGTCAGATTGATGCGATGGTCGGTCACGCGTCCCTGTGGAAAATTGTAGGTGCGGATGCGCTCCGAGCGGTCGCCGGAACCGACCTGGCTTTTGCGGTCGGCCGAACGTTCGCTATCGGCCCTCTGCCGCTCGGCATCGTAGAGACGCGACCGAAGCACCTGCATGGCCTTGGCGCGGTTTTGATGCTGCGATTTTTCCGAGCTGGTGACAACGATACCCGTGGGCAGGTGGGTGATACGCACCGCCGAGTCCGTTGTATTGACATGCTGGCCGCCCGCACCCGAGGAGCGCATCGTATCGATGCGGATATCTTCCGGCCGGATTTCGATATCGATCTCCTCCGCTTCGGGAAGAACGGCAACCGTCGCAGCCGAGGTGTGAATGCGCCCTCCTGCTTCCGTCTCCGGTACGCGCTGCACACGGTGCACGCCGGATTCGAATTTCAGCTTGGCAAAGACGCCCTTGCCAGTGATCGTCGCGATGATTTCCTTGTAGCCACCGGCTTCACCTTCGCTTGACGACAGCACTTCCACCTTCCATCCGTGCGTTGACGCATAGCGCTCATACATACGGAAAAGGTCGCCAGCGAAAAGGGCCGCCTCATTGCCGCCGGTGCCGGCGCGGATTTCCAGGATCGCGCTCTTTTCGTCGGCCGCATCCTTCGGCAGCAGCAGGATCTGGATTTCGTTCTCCAGCACCTCGATCCGCTCTTTCACGTCAGGCAGCTCGAGTTCGGCAAGCTCACGCATGTCGCGGTCGACGGACTTGTCCTCGAGCAGCACCTCCAGATCGGCAAGCTCGCCGACGGCCTTCTGATAGGCGCGGATCTTGGTAACGACGGGCTGCAGTTCTGAATATTCAGACGCGAGCTTTACATAGACGTCGGCCGAAGGGCCGGCCGACATGCGCGCTTCGATCTCGCCGAAGCGGCGCTCAAGCTCGCGCATCTTTTCAATGGGAAGCTTCGCCACCCCTTACTCCAATTCTTCTTATGTATGTCTAAAGGGGAATATTGTGGCTCTCGGCGAAGCGGGCAAGCACCTCGCGCATCGGCACGGTCGCATTCCGGTCGTCCAGCGCCTCATTGACAGCCTTCGTCAGCGCCTCAGCATCAAGGCCGAGCAACATCGCTTTGACAGGTCCGATCGAAGCCGGCGACATGGAGATGGAGCGGAACCCGACACCGAGCAACGCCATGGCCGAAAGCGGCTTGCCTGCCAGTTCGCCGCAGAGCGTTAACGGCGTCTTGTTGCGATCCGCACCGCGCACGATATCGCGCAGGAGACGCAGGAACGGCCGTTCCAGCGGATCGAAGCGCTCGGAAACCCGCGCATTGCCGCGATCAACAGCCATGGCAAACTGGAAGAGATCGTTGGAACCGACGGAGACGAAATCGACCGCATCCATCAGCTCATCGAGCTGCCAGAGCAGCGCCGGTACTTCCAGCATCGCGCCAAATTGCAGCTTGCGCGGCAGGCCGTGGCCGAAACGCGAAAGATGCTGCACTTCCTTTTGCAGGAGTTCGCGCACCTGCCTGAGTTCAGAAACCTCAGTCACCATCGGCACCATCAGCTTCAGCTCGGCGCCCGCCGCAGCCTTCAGCATGGCGCGCAGCTGCGTGCGCAACAATCCCGGCCGGTCGAGCGACAGACGGATTGCCCGCCAGCCGAGCGCCGGGTTCTCTTCCTCGTGGCCGCGGAAATAGGGAACAACCTTGTCGCCGCCGATATCGAGCGTGCGGAAGGTCACGACACGGCCGCCTGCCTGCTTCAGTACATTGCGGTAGAACATTTCCTGCTCTTCCGCCTTCGGCATGGTCGAGGCGATCATGAATTGCAGCTCGGTGCGAAATAGGCCGATACCCTCTGCTCCAGATTCCGCCAGTTGCGGCAGGTCGACCAGCAGGCCGGCATTCATAAGAAGCTGGATGCGCTGCCCGTCCCGGGTGACCGGCTCGACGGAGCGCAGCGCCCGGAACTGCTCCTGCCGCCTAGCGCGGAAACGGACCTTTTCTTCATAAGAGCGCTGATGCTCCGGCATCGGCCGGATATGCACATGCCCTTCGTCGCCGTCGATGATGACGGCGTCGCCGTTTTCGGCAAGCGCCACGACACCCGCCGCTTGGCCGATAACGGGAATGCCCATGGCACGCGCGACAATCACCACATGGCTCGTCACCGCGCCTTCTTCCAGCACCAGCCCACGCACATTGGCGCGCGGATAATCGAGCAGTTCGGCGGCACCCATGGCCCGCGCCAGAATGATGGCGTCGGTCGGAAAGCCCTCAGCCGTCGTGCGGCCGGTATAGCCCGTCAGCACGCGCAGCAACCGGTTCGCCAGATCCTCGAAATCATGCATGCGCTCGCGCAGATAGGGATCGGTCAGGCGCATCATGCGCGCCTTGGTGTCGCTCTGGACCTTCTCGACGGCGGCTTCCGCCGTCAGGCCGTTGCGGATCGCCTCTTCCAGCTTGCGCACCCAGCCCTGGTCGTGGGCGAACATGCGATAGGTTTCGAGTACCTCGCGATGCTCACCTTCCATCGACACATCGCGGCGCGACAGCATGTCGTCGATGGAAATCCGAAGCGAGCCCATGGCTTCCGCCAGCCGCCGGATTTCCTTCTCAGCATCTTCGTTGAGCAGGTTGGTGACGACGATGCGCGGCTCGTGGAGCACGACGTAACCAAGGCCGATCCCGTCATTATACGTATCGCCATCGACCGTGACCGAGCGGGTAAGATCGAGCTCCAGGCCCGGCTTCGTGATCTTCTTCAGTTCACCGGTCGCGATCATCTCGGCGAGAACCATCGCCGTCGTCTCGAGCGCTTCCAGCTCCTCGTCGCGATAATTGCGGCTCGCCTTGTTCTGCACGACGAGAACGCCGAGCGAGCGTCCCGTACGCAGGATCGGCACGCCGAGGAAGGAATGATAGATCTCTTCGCCCGTTTCCGGTAGGTAGCGGAATGCCGGATGCGACTGCGCGTCGGAAAGATTGAGCGGCTGGGCCGATGCGGCGATCGTGCCGACGAGGCCCTGTCCCATCTTCAGTTGCGAGAGGTGGACGGCCTCCTTATTGAGACCTTCGGTAGCATAAAGCTCGAGAACGCCATCGGCGCGCAGCACGTAAACGGAGCAAACCTCCGCCACCATGTTGCTGGCGATCTGGCGCACGATCCGGTCGAGTCGCTCCTGCGGCTCCAGCGGTTCCGCCATCAATTCGCGCAGCCGCTTGAGCAGCACGCGCGGACCGCCGGAAAGGTCTCTCATTGCGTCTCAAGCTCCCCGAAACAAACGCTTAGTGCGGCCAGAAAACCCGGCCGCATCTTCAACCTGAAGGGGCAGGCCGCCCGCTGGGAATCAATTCTTATCCAGACCGTAGCAGGAATGCAAAGTTCTGACAGCGAGTTCTGCATAGGGACCATCGATCAGGATCGAAATCTTGATCTCTGAGGTTGTAATTGCCTTGATATTGATGCCTTTTTCGGCAAGTGCCCGGAAGGCAGTCGCTGCAACGCCCGCATGACTGCGCATGCCGATGCCGATGACCGAGACCTTTACCAGACCCGATTCGCTCTGCGCGACGTCGTAGCCGATCTTGTCCTTATTGTCGGAGAGAACCTTGATGGCCTTCTCCACATCGCCCGAGGGCACGGTGAAGGTCATATCGGTCTTCGAACCGTCTTCGGAAATGTTCTGGACGATCATATCGACATTGATGTGGCTCTCGGCAAGCGGCCCGAAGATCGCGGCGGAAACACCCGGCCGGTCGGCAAGACGGCGAAGCGAGATCTGAGCCTCATCCTTGGCATAGGCGATGCCGGTGACTACTTCCTGTTCCACGATTTCATCCTCGTCACAAATCAGCGTTCCGGGCGGGTTCAAGAGGTCGCCCATGCCCGGAGCATCGGGATCCTCGAAAGACGAACGCACGAAGGTGCGTACCTTGTGCACCATGGCAAGCTCGACCGAGCGCACCTGAAGAACCTTGGCGCCGAGCGACGCCATTTCCAGCATTTCTTCGAAAGCGATCTTCTTCAGGCGCCGTGCCTTGGGCTCGATGCGCGGGTCGGTCGTGTAGACACCGTCGACATCGGTATAGATGTCGCAACGATCGGCCTTCACGGCGGCCGCAATCGCCACTGCCGACGTGTCTGATCCGCCGCGTCCGAGCGTCGAGATACGGTTATCAGGACCGAGCCCCTGGAAGCCGGCGACGACAGCAACCTGCCCCTCGCCCATGCGCTTGATGATATCGGCGCCGTCGATTTCCATGATGCGCGCCGCGCCATGTGCGTTGTCGGTGCGGATCGGGATCTGCCAGCCCTGCCAGGAACGGGCATTGATGCCCATGCTCTGCAGCGCAATCGCCAGAAGACCTGACGTGACCTGCTCGCCGGAAGCGACAATGGTGTCGTATTCGCGCGCATCGTAGAAGGGCGAGTTGGCGCCGATCACCTTCGGCGTATTCTGGACCCAACCGACCAGTTCGTTGGTCTTGCCGGACATGGCGGAAACGACGACCGCCACCTCATGGCCGGCATCGACTTCACGTTTCACATGGCGGGCAACGTTCTTGATGCGATCCAGATCAGCGACGGAGGTTCCGCCGAATTTCATAACGATGCGTGCCATAAGCCTCTACCACGACCCGCGCGCGATTGCCGGAAAACGGGATTTGCTTCCCCGGCACGCCACGCGCCATTCACAAACTGCCGGGAGACGTGTTGCCCTCCCGGACATCAGAAAACCCCAGCTGTCAAATGGCCGAAGAGCCCGGAAATACTGGTTTCTGGAACGCTTCTAAAGCCCCGCCAACCAAGGACGAAAGTTGGCGCGTCTCTTAGCGAGTTTGACAGGGGGTGGCAAGGGCGGGCAAAGGGTGAAGTGGAAGTGGCAGGATTTCGTCAGAAATGGTCCCTGCGACTGCTGCAAAGCGCCCTATCTACCATGTCGGTAATGCGAGGGCATGGAGGCGTTGAACTTAAAGGCGCCAAATGCGTTTAAACCGGAATAGATGTGTCAAGAAAGCTGGTGAGTAGAATGAGAAGATTAGCGATAATTGCACTGTCGATAGCGACCGCATTCTCCGGAATTCCTGCCTGGGCAGGGCCGGCCTACACGGCAAACCCGATTCAGTCGGCAGCGCAGCCCCAAACCGCCGGCGACCAGGCCGAGCTTCTTCAGGTGGGCTGCAACAACTTCACGAAATGCCCTCGTTATAACCAAGGTTGGGGCCGCAATTACCGCTATTCGGACCGTTATCGCTACGACCGCGGGTGGGACAGGGACCGCCGCTATTACGGCGACCGCTATAATGGGGACCGCTACTACCGCGACCGCTATTATCGCCGCCATGACAATACTGGCGCCATTATCGGTGGCCTGGCCGCCGGCGCGATCATCGGTGGTATCATAGCCTCGCAGCCGCGCGTGAGTGCGGGCAGTTCGCATGCCGAATACTGCTACAGCCGTTATCGCTCGTACCGCGCATACGATAACACATACCAGCCCACGTACGGCCCGCGCCGTCAGTGCCGCTAAATCGGCATCATCTTGGATCCGAAACCCCGCGAAGACGCGGGGGTTTTTATTGCCTTCAGACTTACTCTATTTTTTTACGGTCCTTGCCAAGCCCCCCGGTGCGACCTGAGCGCCCTTGACTTATCGCCTCGATCGTCCGACTTCACTGAAAGGACATGAAGGAGCGGCAGATGAACGAAGCGGCAAAGACCACCATCGACCAGAGCGAAGTCGATCGCTTTTCCGCCATGGCAGCCGAGTGGTGGAGCCCGACGGGCAAGTTCAAGCCGCTACACAAGTTCAATCCTGTTCGCCTGGCCTATATCCGCGACAGGGCAGCAGAGAATTTTTCGCGCAGTCCGAAGAGTGCCAAGCCGCTTGAAGGCCTGCGCGTGCTCGATATCGGCTGCGGCGGCGGCCTCTTGTCGGAGCCGGTCGCCCGTATGGGCGCTGAAGTCGTCGGCGCCGATCCCTCGGAAAAGAATATCGGCATCGCCTCCACCCATGCCAAGGCATCGGGTGTTGCGGTCGACTATCGCGCCGTCACCGCCGAGCAGCTTGCCGAGGCAGGCGAGACCTTCGATCTCGTGCTCAACATGGAAGTGGTGGAGCATGTGGCCGATGTCGAGCTTTTCATGAATACCTGCGCCAGCATGGTCCGGCCGGGCGGCCTGATGTTCGTCGCCACGATCAACCGCACCATGAAGGCGGCAGCACTTGCCATTTTCGCTGCCGAAAATGTCCTGCGTTGGCTGCCGCGCGGCACGCATCAGTATGAGAAGCTGGTACGCCCGGAAGAACTGGAAAAGTCGCTTGCCGCAAGCGGTCTCGAGATTGTCGACCGCACGGGCGTCTTCTTCAATCCGCTGGCAAACCAGTGGAACCTGTCGAAGGACATGGATGTGAATTACATGCTGCTGGCAAAACGGCCGGCCTGATCGCACCGCAGGCCAAAATTATAAAAGACCGGCCGCCCGCATATCAGTTCACGTCTTCGGGCAAGACCGGCAGGGCAGCGATCTCGATGCCTTCTTCCACCAGCGCTTCAGCTTCGTCGGGCGTTGCCTGGCCGATGATACCGCGGGCATCCGCCTCACCGTAGTGGATCTTGCGAGCTTCCTCGGGGAATCGGGTTCCGACATCCTCGGAATTCGCCTTGATCGCAGCGACAGCTTCCTTGAGCTTCAGGAAGGCTTCGCGGCGGGCCGTGTCCATCGCGACCGTCTGCATCTCTTCCTTCTTGCGCGCGGTCGAGACGGAGGGAGCCATGAGTGACTTGGAGATGGAAGCGGAATTGCAGACAGGGCAGGTCAGAAAGCCGCTTGCGACCTGCCGGTCAAAATCGGCGCCTTCAGAAAACCAGCCTTCGAATTCGTGGGCATTCTCACAAATAAGGGAATAGCGGATCAAGCTGCTACGCCTCCTGTAATTTCCCCCGCAATCCTCTCGATGGAAAACTCCCGGCCGTTCTTAAGGTTCGGAATCTTGTCATGGGCGGCTTTCACAGCCGCCGGATCGATCTCCGCCAAAATGACCGCCTCGCCGGTCGGGCCGGCGGACGCCAGCACCTTGCCCCAGGGGTCGATGATCATCGAATGGCCGAATGTCTCGCGTCCGTCTTCATGCAGGCCCGCCTGCGCTGCGGCGATGACGAAGACACCATTTTCAATGGCGCGCGCCCGCAGCAGGATTTCCCAATGCGCCTCGCCTGTCTGCTTCGTGAAAGCGGCCGGAACGGTCATCACTTCGGCACCGGCAACCGCCTGCGCTCGGAAAAGCTGCGGGAAACGCACGTCGTAACAGATGGTGAACCCCATCTCGGCAAACGGCAACGACAGAACGTGCGCTTCCGAACCCGGCCTGTAAGCCGCACTTTCGCGCCAGCTCTCGCCATTGTCGAGATCGACATCGAACATGTGGATCTTGTCGTAACGGTTCAGGATCTTGCCGTCAGGTCCGAAGAGGAAACCGCGATTGGCCATCTTGCCGTCGTCGAGCGCAATCGCCGTCGAGCCAACATGCATGAAGATACCGAGTTCGGCCGCAAGCGCCGAGCCGGTTTTGACAATGATGTCATTGCTCTCGTCACGCAGCACTTCCTTTGCCGCAGCGCGGTTACGCTGCAACATGCCGGTCATTTCAGGCGTCTGCACGTAAGTTGCGCCCTTTGCAGCAGCCTCTCGGACGAGGCGCGCCATCGAAGCGGCATTCCGCTCCGGATCGACACCGGAACACATCTGGATGGCGGCGGCTGTGAAGCTCATCGCTCTTCCTCAGGCCGCCAGCAGCGGATCGAGCTTGCCTGCCCGATCGAGCGCGTAGAGATCGTCGCAACCGCCGACATGCGTGCTGCCGATGAAAATCTGCGGAAAGGTGGTGCGGCCGTTCGACTTGCCAAGCATTTCCTGACGAAGCTCGGGCGAGAAGGTCGCGTCATGTTCGACATAGTCGACGCCCTTCTCTTCAAGAAGAGATTTGGCGCGTGCACAATAGCCGCAGAATTGACGCGTATAGATGGCAACGGGTATCATGAAGGTCTCCAGACAGTGCTGTTTTCTTTCTGTCATATAGTTTCTGCAATAGCCCTTGCAAAGGTCAAAACCGTTATATCGGCAGCCCCCGCCTTTCGCAGCGCGCGCGTTGCCGCACCAACCGTCGCCCCTGTCGTAAAGACGTCGTCGACAAGCACGATGCGTTTGCCGAAGACATCGCTTTCCCTGCCCGCGGCGACCGCAAAAGCGCCACGGACATTGTCCTCGCGCGCCCGTATACCAAGACCAACCTGCTGGCTGGTACGCTTCACACGCAGAAGCGTCCCCGGCAACAGCGGTTTTCCTGCAAGCCCCGCCAAATGTCGGGCAAGCTCCGCGGCTTGGTTGAATTTGCGCGAGACCATGCGGGTGCGATGAAGCGGAACCGGAATGACGGCATCGCAGCGTTCGACCATGCCGTCCGACGCGCGCAGCATCCAGCCGGCCATCATCGGCGCGAGATCGGTTCGATCGCGGTATTTGAGGCCGTGTACAAGAGTGCGAACGGCATGGTCGAGGGTGGCTGCTGAACGCAGCCGATCGAAGGGCGGCGGATTGGCGATCGCCTCTGCGCTCAGAATGCCGGCCCCGAGATCATGGGAAAAGGGAAGGCCGAGCACCTCGCAATAGGGCCGCTCGATGAAGCGGACCTCGGACCAGCATTTGGCACAGAGCCCGCGATGGCCGCCTGTCGAAACACCGCAAGCCGCACAGGACGGCGGATAGACAAGATCGGCAAGCATGGAAACGGGCCGCAGAAGCTGCGCGAATATCCGCCCCGTCTCACTTTTCATCTTGATCGTCCCCATATGAGGCAGACTAAAGCATGTCGCGCAAAACTGTGTAGCGGTTTTGCGATAACGACATGCGTAAAAAACGAAGACCTGAAGCGTGGCAGGCGGATATCAAAGATCGCGACGCGCTTAGCGCGTCACGCGACAAAGGAAAATCGCCTTGCCGCCTGCCGGATGGCGGAATATGGACATCGCCATGGATATCATCTTCGACAAGGCGCAGATCGCCGCGAACCGTCGGCGCGCGCTCGCAAATAACGACCCGAAAGCAGGCTTCCTGCTCGATATCGCCGCCGAGGAATTGGCAGACCGCCTGGCCGTCGTGGAGCGCAACTTCGAACTTGCGGTGGAACTGCACGGCACCACAGGCGCGGCCGCCCGTGCGGCGATCGCGACCGGCAAGGTCGGCAGCCTCACCCGCGTGGAAAGCGATATGCACTATGTCGCGCCGGGCGAACCTTTTCTCGAAGCACCGCTCGAAGACGTGCCGCTCGCGCCTCAATCGGCCAATCTGGTAATTGCACCGCTCAACCTGCACCTGACCAACGACACACCCGGCGTCTTCATCCAGATCCGCCGCGCGTTGAAGCCGGACGGCCTGTTCCTGGCCGCCATTCCGGGCGCCGGTACGCTGCAGGAACTGCGCGAGGCGCTGCTCGCGACCGAGATCGAGATGACCGGTGGTGCAAGCCCGCGCGTCATCCCCTTCGCCGATGTCCGCGATGTGGGCGGTCTGCTGCAGCGCGCAGGCTTTGCGCTGCCCGTCATCGACGCGGAGAATTATACGGTACGCTATGATTCAATTTTTCCGCTGATGCGCGACCTGAGAGCGATGGGCATGGCCAATCCGCTCGTTGCGCGCAGCCGCAAGCCACTGACACGCGCCTTCTTCCTGCGCGCCGCTGAAATCTATGCCGAGCGCTATTCGGACCCCGACGGCCGCATCCGCGCGACATTTTCAGTGATCTATGTGTCGGGATGGGCACCGCATGAAAGCCAGCAGCAGCCGCTGAAGCCAGGAACGGCCAAGGCGCGGCTTGCTGACGCACTGAAGGTGGAAGAGCAGAAGCTCAGGCAGTGAGCTAACGAATAGCTCAGTTGATCGTCAGGTTATTCTCGACGGTGTTGAACACGCCGCGCAGGCCATTGGTGAACACACCCAGGCCCCCAATGAGGGCAACCGCCATCAGCGCTGCAATCAATCCATATTCGATCGCCGTCGCACCGCTTCTGTCTGCCAGAAATTTCTTCAGCAAATTCATCAACCCAACCCTTCTGCGCGCAAGACTGCAATGAAACTCATGGCCCCCAGGGACGGGAGCTTCATTTCCTCAGCAGCCGGCGCCGACGCCGTAGCCCTGGACGACACAGACCGAACCAGGAGTATCCTGGAGCACGCTGCGGCGGATTGTATAGCGCTTGCCGTTCTCGCTCTTCGGGCCATTCTCGGTCTTCGGGATAGAGCCGGTGGTGATCGTGTCGAAATCCGCCGGCGCGCTGGCGAGCACGCTCTTCTTGGAAGAATCCGCCAGCATCGGCGTCAGGATAAGGGTCAGCGCCACTACGGCTGTACCGAAGAGAAGGGCAATATTGAGCGCCCCCGTCCTGCGTGAAGCAGACGAAGAAGCACGTTCCTTTTCGCGCACAGCTTTCCAGAAATCGTCGTCCATGACGTCAAGCCCTTAAATACACACACGCCAGTTGCTTGAGTGAGGCCGATCATTGCCAGAAGGTGCTAAATGATCGATTAATATCCACAGGCGAAATCGACGTTTCGCCTCAATAATCAGCAAAAGCTAAAGTAGATCCTGCAGTACCGGGATGAGCGGCTCGTCGGCCGGCGGCATCGGATAATCGCGCAGCGCCTGCGGGCGCACCCATTTGATTGCCTGGCCCTCACGGCCATGCGGAACGCCTTCGTAACGGCGGCAGACATAAAGCGGCATCAGCAGGTGGAACGTATCATAGCTGTGACTGGCGAAGGTCAGCGGCGCAAGACACGCCACCTTCGTCGAAATGCCGAGCTCTTCGTTCAGTTCACGCACCAGCGTTTCCTCCGGCGTCTCGCCGGGTTCGACCTTACCGCCGGGGAATTCCCACAGGCCGGCAAGAGACTTGCCTTCCGGCCTCTGTGCCAGAAGGATACGCCCGTCCGCATCGATCAGCGCACAGGCTGCGACCAGGAGCAGCTTCCTTCCGGCGTCGCTCATTCGCAGCGCTCCTGCCAATAGCAATAGTGATAGGCATCACGGAAGCCGAGACGTTCATAGAGAGCAATCGCCGGTGCGTTGGAGAGCTTCACCTGCAGCCAGGCGGTACGGGCGCTGCGCATCCGCGCCCAGCGCAGTGCCGAAGTCAGGATCTCGATGCCGAGCCCCTTGCGGCGATGGCTGTCAGCGACCGAAAGCGACATGATGCCCGCAAGATCGTTGTCCTGCACGCAAAGGACCGTTGCCAGCGAGCCCTGGACGGTATCCTCGATCATGAAAAGGCCGGATGGCGGCTTGATTGCCGAGATGATCTCGGCAAGCGCCGGTTTCAGAGAAAGCTGCGCCTGATCGACGGCGAGATTGGCATCAACGAACCGGCCAACATCGTGGGTCGGAAGATGATCGAGCGTATCGGGCAGATCGGCCTGCGAGAGATCGCAGACCATGACGGCCGTTTCATCGAAACGCTTCCATCCCTGCTCCCTAATCAAGTCGATCAGAACAGGCGAGGCAAGTGGAGTCTCACGCACGACGGCAGGACGGCCATAGGCCTCGAATTTGCGGCTTGCCTTCTCCAGCCTGATCTCGACATCGCGATGGTCGGAGGGATCGAGCGGCACAATGGAGTTCAGGCGGTTGGAGGGATGGCCCGCCGTCAGGCGAACCTGCCAGCTTCCGTCATATTGTACGGAAGCGGCCGGCCAGGCGCGAAAGCCCACGGCTTCCAGCCGCCGGACCAGCGGCAGGTTCTGCTTCGGAAGGGATGCCTGCATCAACGAACGATCAGCTCCGGTAGTCGCCATTGATCGCAACATATTCCTTGGTGAGGTCGCAGGTCCAGACCGTAGCCTTGCCGGAGCCGAGGCCAATATCAACTTTGACAGGAATATCCTGCTTCTTCATCACGGCGGAGGCCGCATCCTCGGAATAGGAGGGGTCGCGCTCACCGTTGACGGCAACGCGCACATCGCCGAACCAGATGGCGAGCCGGTCGCGATCGGCCATTTCACCGGCCTTGCCGACGGCCATGACAATACGGCCCCAGTTGGCGTCCTCGCCTGCAGCCGCCGTCTTGACCAGCGGCGAATTGGCGATGGAAAGGGCGATCGTCTTGGCAGCGGCATCGCTCTCGGCGCCGGTCACGGTGATTTCGAGCATCTTCGTGGCGCCCTCGCCGTCGCGGGCGACCTGGATCGCCAGATCCTTGAGGAGCTCGTTGAGGGCTGCGCGGAATGCACCGAGCTGCGGATCGCCCGCGCTCGTGATGCGAGCCTGTCCGTCGGCTGCTGCGGCACCTGTCGCAAACAGCATCAGCGTGTCCGAGGTCGAGGTGTCGCTGTCGACGGTCATGGAGTTGAAGCTCGGCTCGACACCGGCAGACAGCAAAGACTGCAGGGCGGAAGACGCGATATCGGCATCCGTGACGACGAAGGAAAGCATGGTCGCCATATCGGGCGCGATCATGCCAGCTCCCTTGGCGATGCCGTTGATCGTCACCTTCACACCGCCGATTTCGGCAGTGCGGGTCGCAACCTTCGGATAGGTGTCAGTGGTCATGATGGCCTTGGCGGCCTCGAACCAGAAATCGCCTGTCGCATCGGCGTGCATCTTGTCGAGCACACCGGCAAATTTGGTGGCGTCGAGCGGTTCACCGATGACGCCGGTCGACGCAAGAAAGATTTCATTTTCGCCGCAGCCGACGGCAGCGGCGGCCGACTTTGCGGTGAGCTCAGTCGCAGCGCGGCCCTTCAGGCCGGTGAAGGCATTGGCATTGCCGGAATTGACGACGACGGCGCGTGCCGTGCCATGCGGCAAGTTGGTCCGGCAGAAATCGACGGGCGCGGAGGGGCACTTCGATTTGGTGAAGACGCCTGCAACGGCAGCCGGCGCATCAAAGACCATCATCAGCACGTCCGTCCGGTTCTTGTACTTGATGCCGGCAGAAGCGGTCGCCATACGCACGCCGCGAAGCGCGGGCAGCGAGGCAAAGGTTTTCGGGGCAAGCGGAGAAACGGTAGCGGACATGAGATGCGACCTGCCAATGAGCATTTCCAGGCGAAATGGAAACCGGTCCGCCGTCCGGAAATGCGACAACAAACGATGTTCGAGCATGATGCCGAAAAGTGTGAGCGGTTTTCGGACGACGTCATGCTCTATTTTTTGATTTAGATCCGGATTCAGATTTTAGGCCGATCAGGCCCAAAATCATCCGGATCTAATGAAGGGCCCGGAAAAACCGGGCCCAGATGCTGATGATTACTGCTGCGGCGCGGGGGCCGGTGCCGGAGCAGCGCCCGGCTCAGGCTGCTTGTTCGCGTCTTCGTAACCCTTGCGGAGCGTTTCGTCCATGATCTCGACCTTGGAGGAAGCCTTGGCCTGGTTGAGGAGCGCAAGATACTTGTCGCGCATGACGAGCTGACGAACCTGGTCCTGCACCTGCTCGAATGCCGGCGGCGGAGCGTCGCGCTTATCCTCGACCTTGATGACGTGATAGCCGAAGTCGGTCTTCACAGGGGTCTTGGAATAGGTGCCCTTCTCAAGCGCGAAAGCGGCATCCTCGAATTCCTTGACCATGCGGCCACGGCTGAAATAGCCGAGGTCGCCGCCGTCATCCTTGTTCGGATCGGTGGACTTTTCCTTGGCGAGCTCGGCAAAGTCCTTGCCGGCGTCGAGCTGCTTGATAACGTCCTTGGCTTCGTCTTCGGTCTTGACGAGGATATGGCGGGCGTGAACTTCTTCCTGCTTCGGCAGGGCGGCGACTTCCTTGTCGTAGCGTGCCTTCACGTCGGCATCGGTTACGGTGTCAACGACATGCTTCTTGAAATAGGCGTTGTGAAGTTCACGGTCGGTCAGATACTGCATGCGCTTCTTGAAGTCGTCCGTCTGGTCGAGCTTCTCGGCGGTGGCATCGGCAGCAAGCAGCTTCACATCGATGGCGGCAGAGAGGGCGGCTACCTTCTTCTGGTCGTCAGGGAGCTGCGCAAGCTGCGGGTCGAGATTGGCCACAGCCAGATCGAGTTCCGACTGGTGGATTTCCAGATTGCCGACCTTGGCGACGACGGCATCATCGGCATAGGCCGGAGCCTGGAAGGCGACGAAGGCCGTAAACGCCAGCGCAGCAAGTTTGTTGGTGCTCAACATCAAATAACCCTTCACAATTATACCCGCCGGCTTCAGCTTTCGTGAATCCAGCCCGAAAACAGCCTTCAACACCGGAATGTGGCCTTTCTATATCAGCCAAATCCGTTGACATCATTTGCCCCCCCTCTTATCTGTCACGCAACCTCGCGTCCAGAACAGTTTCCGGGCGTTTTCAAGCGTGCGCCTGTTTTTCGGCTGGGTAGCGAATAAGAAACGTCGGGGAAGAATATTCAGAAAGGGCCAGTCATATGGTCAGCTTTGGCGGTATTGCCCGCAAGTTATTTGGCTCAGCCAACGATCGCCGCGTGCGATCCTTCCAGCCGAACGTCGCCGCAATCAACTCTATTGAGGAGAAGACCAAGGCGCTGACGGACGAGCAGCTTGCCGCAAAGACGGTGGAGTTCCGCGCGCTCCTTGCAGAAGGCAAGACGCTGGACGATATCCTGATCCCGGCCTTTGCGGTCGTGCGCGAAGCCTCCCGCCGCGTCCTCGGCATGCGACCTTTTGACGTACAGCTCGTCGGCGGCATGATCCTGCATTCCAACGCCATCGCCGAAATGAAGACCGGCGAAGGCAAGACGCTCGTCGCTACCCTGCCGGTCTATCTGAACGCGCTTGCCGGCAAGGGCGTGCATGTCGTCACCGTCAACGACTACCTCGCTCAGCGTGACGCGGCGAACATGGGCCGCCTCTACGGCTTCCTCGGCCTGACCACGGGCGTCATCGTCCACGGCCTTTCCGACGAGGAGCGCCGCGACGCCTATGCCTGCGACATCACGTACGCGACTAACAACGAACTCGGCTTCGATTATCTGCGCGATAATATGAAATACGAGACGAACCAGATGGTGCAGCGCGGCCATAACTTCGCGATCGTCGACGAAGTGGACTCGATCCTGGTCGATGAAGCGCGCACGCCGCTCATCATCTCCGGCCCGCTCGACGACCGCTCCGACCTCTACAACACCATCGACACCTACATTCCGCTGCTGACGCCGGAAGACTATGAGATCGATGAAAAGCAACGTTCGGCAAACTTCTCCGAAGTCGGCACCGAGAAGCTGGAAAACCTGCTGAAGCAGGCCGGCCTCCTGAAGGGCGCCTCGCTCTACGACATCGAGAATGTGGCGATCGTTCATCACATCAACAATGCGCTGAAGGCCCACAAGCTGTTCCAGCGCGACAAGGACTACATCGTCCGCAACGGCGAAATCGTCATCATCGACGAATTCACCGGCCGAATGATGCCGGGCCGCCGCTATTCGGAAGGCCAGCATCAGGCGCTGGAAGCCAAGGAAAAGGTGCAGATCCAGCCGGAAAATCAGACGCTGGCCTCGATCACCTTCCAGAACTACTTCCGCATGTACAACAAGCTTGCCGGCATGACCGGCACGGCCCAGACGGAAGCGGAAGAATTCGGCAACATCTACAATCTCGACGTTCTCGAGGTGCCGACCAACCTGCCAATCCTGCGTATCGACGAAGACGACGAGGTCTACCGGACCGTCGAGGAGAAGTACAAGGCGATCATCACCGAGATCCTGGACGCCCACAAGCGCGGCCAGCCGGTGCTCGTCGGTACAACCTCGATCGAGAAGTCGGAGTCTCTGGCAGAGCTGATGCGCAAGCAGGGCTTCTCCAACTTCCAGGTTCTAAACGCCCGCTATCACGAGCAGGAAGCCTATATCGTTTCCCAGGCTGGTGTGCCGGGCGCCGTGACGATCGCCACCAACATGGCCGGCCGCGGTACCGACATCCAGCTCGGCGGCAACCTTGACATGCGCATCGACCATGAGCTTGCCGAAGTCGAGCCAGGCCCGGAGCGCGACGCAAAGGTCGCGGCGATCCGCGAAGAAATCAGGGCGCTCAAGGAAAAGGCGCTTGCGGCAGGCGGTCTCTACGTCGTCGCCACCGAGCGCCATGAAAGCCGCCGCATCGACAACCAGCTGCGTGGCCGTTCCGGCCGTCAGGGTGACCCCGGCCGTTCCAAGTTCTACCTGTCGCTTCAGGACGACCTGATGCGCATCTTCGGCTCCGACCGCATGGACAGCATGCTGCAGAAGCTGGGTCTCAAGGAGGGCGAGGCGATCGTCCATCCCTGGATCAACAAGGCTCTGGAACGCGCGCAGAAGAAGGTCGAAGCTCGCAACTTCGACATCCGCAAGAACCTTCTGAAGTACGACGACGTTCTGAACGACCAGCGCAAAGTCATCTTCGAACAACGCGTCGAGATGATGGAAGCGCCGAACATTTCCGAGACCGTATCGGACATGCGTCGCGAAGTGGTCGACGATCTGGTCACGACCCACATTCCGGAACGCGCTTACGCCGAGCAGTGGGATGCCGTCGGCCTGAAGACGCAGGCCGCCAACATCCTCAACCTCGACCTTCCGATCGAGGACTGGGTGAAGGAAGAAGGCATTGGCGAAGACGATATCCGCGAACGCCTGACGGAAGCCACCAACGCCGCCTTCAACGAGAAGGTCGAGCGCTTCGGTCCCGATATCATGCACTATGTTGAGCGCCAGGTTGTCATGCAGACGCTCGATCATCTGTGGCGCGAGCACATCGTCAACCTCGACCATCTGCGTTCCGTCATCGGCTTCCGCGGTTACGCCCAGCGCGATCCGCTGCAGGAATACAAGTCGGAAGCCTTCGAGCTCTTCCAGGCGCTGCTCAACAACCTGCGTCAGGCCGTCACGGCACAGCTGATGCGCGTCGAGCTGGTGCAGCAGGCTCCGCCGCAGCCGGAACCGCCTGTCATGCAGGCCCATCACCTCGATCCGACGACCGGCGAGGATGAGTTTACAAATACGACCTATCAGGCGCTTGAAGTCACCGTCCCGCCGGAAAACCGCAACCCCAACGATCCATCGACCTGGGGTAAGGTCGGCCGTAACGAGGCCTGCCCCTGCGGCTCGGGCAAAAAATACAAGCACTGCCATGGTGCTTTCGAACAGGTCTGAGAATGGCGCCTTCGGGCGCCATTTTTCTTGGTATTTCCGCCCAATTATGGATCACAGTGGCAGGCAATGCCGCCTCGTTGGGCATACCGTTTCTTAACTCTGATCTGGCAAGACTTGCCGGTGCGAATGCCCTGCCCTTAGAGTTTTGCGTGTTAAAATGGCGGTCATAGAAACAGCGGAAAAAATGCTGCCCGCGGGGCTGCGGCCGATCGCCGGCCGCGTGCTGCGTATGCTCGCCGCCGTGCTGACCGAACGGGGCGACAAGGCAGCCGCACAGCGCATGGCGTTGATCGCCTTCTCGATCCGCATCCTGAGCGCGGCCCTCGCCTTCCTGTCGCAAATCGTGCTCGCCCGGCTGATGGGCGAATATGAATACGGCATCTTCGTCTTCGTGTGGGTGCTGGTCGTCCTCTGCGGTGATCTTTCCTGCCTCGGTTTCCACACCGCGATCGTCCGCTTCCTGCCGCAATATCGCGCCGCCGGCGCCTTCGCCGAAATCCGTGGCCTCACCGGCACCGCGCGCGTTTTCGCGCTGCTCTCGGGTACGACCGTTCTCATCGCCGGCATGTTCGGTCTGCATTTCTTCGGCGACAGAATCGAGAGCTATTATCTGGTGCCGATCTTCCTCGGCCTTATGGCCATGCCGATGATCGCGCTCGGCGATATCCTTGAAGGCACGTCACGGGCCAATCATTGGCCCGTCATGGCGCTCAGCCCGGTCTATATTGTCAGGCCGATCCTCATCATCCTTTTCATGCTGACTGCGATCTTCTTCGGCGCACCGCACACGGCAGTCACCGCCATGCAGGCGGCACTCGCGGCAACCTTCGTCACCGCACTCGGCCAATATGCCGCCACCCTCTATCGGATGCGCAAGCATTACGATGCCGGCCCCCGCAAGGTGGATTTCGTGGAATGGCTGGGTGTTGCCTTCCCGATCTTCCTGATCGAGGGCGTGAGCTTCCTGCTGACCAATTCCGATGTCGTGATCGTCGGCATCTTCCTGGAGCCGCATGACGTCGCGATCTATTTTGCAGCGGCCAAGACCATGGCTCTGGTGCATTTCATCAATTTCTCGGTGAAAGCTGCCTCCGGCCCGCGCTTCTCCTCGATTATCGCCGAAGGCAACCGGGCCGATCTCGCGGTTGCGGCTATCGATGCTGCCCGCTGGACCTTCTGGCCTGCTCTCGCCGTCGGTCTCGCGGTCCTGGCGGCCGGGCATCTGCTGCTGTCGCTTTTCGGCGGCGCATTCACGGCCGGTTATATGCTGATGGCGATCCTGCTGGCCGGTATCCTCACCAAGGCTCTGGTCGGTCCCGCCGAGACGCTCCTGATGATGGCAGGCAAGCAGAACCTCTGCGTCGCCCTTTATGCTGGAGCGCTCGCCGCCAATGTCGGCCTTAATATCCTGCTGATCCCGCACTACGGCATCGTCGGCACGGCGATCGCCACGGCCTCCGCAATGGCCGTGGAAGCGATCCTGCTGCATGTCTTCGTGCGCCGCGCACTCGGCTTTACGCTTTTCGCCTTCGCAACCCCTTCCGCCGCAACGCCAGAAATGAGAGCCCGATAGATGGTGCGTGTACCACCCATCACCGAGAGCACCGACAGCAACGCGAACCGCATGGTTCACGATCTTGCCGCTCTCAAGTTCGAAGCCCCGCAGGCTGAAGCACGGATCGAAATCGGCCGGCTGGGGCGCGAGCTCTGCCTTTACCCCGGTAAGCTGGGTTACGATCTGCAGGAAGAATTGGACTTCCTCTCCAACCGTGCGATGGAGCCGAACGTCTTCTTCAGCGGCCGTTTCCTGGCGCCTGCCATGCCGCGGCTGGAAGACCGGCAGGTCAATTTCGCGATCATCCGCGACGAGAACGAACATCGCAGCCGCATGCGCCTGCTCATGCCCTTCTCTGTCGACAAACCCGGTTTCGCCGTCGGCCCGTCGATCATCCGCGGCTGGGCAAACAGCTTCGGTCCGCTCGGTACCCCCTTGGTCGACGCCGAGGATGCGGCGGAGACGCTGGACAACCTCTTCGAAGGCCTGATCACGCCGGACCTCGGCCTGCCGGGCACACTGGTGCTGCCGGACGTCCGGCTGAACGGCATCTTCGTGCGCATGGCAAAGGCCGTTGCGCTCAGCCGCAATCTGCCGCTGACCGTCGCCAATCCCTATGAGCGGCCGATGCTGCAGAGTGATGACGATGCCATGGTTTATCTCGGCCGCACCGTATCTTCCTCTCACCAGCGCGAGATGCGCCGCCAGTGGCGGCTGCTCGAAGAGCTCGGCAATGTCGTCCACACCGTCGCCCGCCAGCCGCGCGAAATCCACATGCGTTTCGAGGAATTCCTGGCGCTGGAAGCCGGCGGCTGGAAGGGCAAGCGCCGCAGCGCGCTGGTGACCGACCGCTATCACACCGCCTTCGCCCGCGAGGCCGTCTCCAATCTGGCGGAAGTCGATGCCGTGCGCATCCACACGATCGACATTAACGGCAAGGCGATCGCCGCCGTGGTCGTGCTTATGATGGGCGGCGAGGCCTATACCTGGAAGACCGCCTATGACGAAAACTACTCCCGCTATTCGCCGGGCAAGCTGTTGATGAGCGAATTGACCGAATGGCATCTTGACGATGCCAATGTCGTGCGCTCGGATTCCTGCGCCGTCTCCGATCATCCGATCATGAGCCGCTTCTGGCAGGAACGCGAGGAGATGGGCACGTTGGTGATCGGCCTCACCCAGAACGGCGACCGCGACATGCGACAGGTCGCGGCCCAGCTTCACATGTACCGCAGTACCCGCAACATGGCGAAGATGCTCCGCGAGAAGATCATGTCGCTTGCCGGCCGGGGTTAGTTTTCAGCTTCCGCCGCAGCCTTTTCCCGTAACAGCCGGCGGATGACTTTGCCTGTGGTTGTCAGCGGCAGCGCATCGACGAATTCGACCTCGCGCGGATATTCGTGCATCGAAAGCCGGGTTTTCACCCAGTCCCGGATTTCCGCTGCCAGCTCCGCACTCGGGCTGTAGCCTGGCGCAAGCACGATATAGGCCTTGACGATCTCCGTACGCAGCGCATCTGGCTTGCCGACGGCAGCGGCAAGCTGCACGGCCGGATGGCCGACGAGACAGTCCTCGATCTCCGCCGGCCCTATGCGGTACCCGGACGAGGTGATGACGTCGTCGTCACGGCCGGCAAAGGTGACGTAGCCCTCCGCATCCTGCCGGCCGATATCGCCGGTCAGCATCCATCCCTTGGCGTACTTCCTGCTGGTCGCATCGGGGTCGTTCCAGTAGCCGAGGAACATCACCGGATCGGGACTGGCAATGGCGATCTGCCCCTGCTCGCCGACCAGCACTTCGTCGCCCTCGTCGCTGACAACAGCAACCCTGTGGCCGGGCGAAGCGCGCCCGATCGCACCAGCCTTCGTCACCCCGAAGGCAGCGCTCGAAGACAGCACGAAATTGCACTCCGTCTGCCCGTAAAATTCATTGACGGTAATGCCGAGCGTACGGCGCACCCACTCATAGGTTTCGCGCCCCAGGGATTCACCTGCCGAACCGATGGTGCGCAGGACGAGATCGTATTTCGAACGCGGCTCCTCGACGGATTTCAGGAGCCGGAGTGCCGTCGGCGGAATGAAGGCATTACGCACCTTCATTTCGGCCATGATGCGATAGGCCATGTCCGCATCGAATTTCTGTGCCGGCGAGGAAACAACAGGCACGCCGAGCAGCAGGCTCGGCAGCAGCGCATTGAGCAGCCCGCCGGCCCATGCCCAGTCAGACGGCGTCCAGACCTTGTCTCCGGCCCGCGGGAAACCCTCATGGGCAAACTGCATGCCGGGAATATGGCCGGCGAGAACACGGTGGCCATGCAGCGCGCCCTTCGGCGGCCCCGTGGTGCCCGACGTGAAGATCATCAGCGCTGGCTCGTCGGGGCCGGACTGCACAATTTCGAATGTGGAAGAATGGGCGGAAACCAGATCGGCAAAGCCGAGCGTGCTCGCGGAGGCCCCATCGACGCTGATGACATGTTTGACGTCAGGCAGTCGGTCGCGGATCTGGTTGATGCGTCCAAGCCCGAAACCATTGGTGACGACGGCTGTCGCACCTGCGGCCTTCAGCCGGTACTCCAGCGCCTCGACACCGAAAAGCAACGCGAGCGGCAGCGCGATTGCGCCCATCTTGTAAATAGCCACATGCGAAATGACCGTCTCGAAGGATTGCGGCAGGAGCAGCGCTACACGCTCTCCCCGGCCGATACCAAGTGCTGAAAGCGCATTGGCGAAGGATGAGGAGCGGGCGGCAAGCTCGCCATAGGTCAATGACAGATGGTGACTGTCGGGACTGAAATGTTCGAGGCAGACGCGATCAGGATCACGCGCGGCCCAATCGTCGCACACGGCGCGGCCGATATTGAAATCCTCTGATATCTGCCAGGAGAAATCGCGGTAGAGCGTGTCATATCGATCGCCGGGCGGCAGTTTCATGGGCATGATCCGGTAAAATGCTGCACCAGCTAACACCTCACCGACCGAATGCGCAAGCGGTGTAATCCGCAAGGATAAGACGACATTCGGCCCGCTCATCAGGTATTATTGCGCTAACTGCAAAACACATTCTCCGTCAGGCTCGCTGAGACTTCGGCGATTTCTGCGCTACATCATGTGCATGCGCCTGGGGAGTCGCTGAAAATCATCGCGGAGCACTTTCATGGAATATGTAAAACTCGGGAAGACCGGTCTCGAAATCTCGAAGATCTGCCTCGGCTGCATGACCTATGGCGATCCCAACCGCGGAAATCACGCCTGGAGCCTGCCGGAAGAGGAAAGCCGCGCGCTCCTCAAACAGGCGATCGATCTCGGCATCAATTTCCTCGACACGGCCAACACCTATTCTAATGGTTCCTCCGAGGAGATCGTCGGCCGCGCCATCAAGGATTTCGCCAAGCGCGAGGATATCGTACTCGCGACCAAGGTCTTCAACCGCATGCGGCCCGGGCCGAATGGCGCCGGCCTGTCGCGCAAGGCGATCTTCGACGAAATAGACAACAGCCTGCGCCGCCTCGGCACTGATTACGTCGACCTCTACCAGATCCACCGCTGGGACTATACGACACCGATCGAGGAAACGCTGGAAGCCCTTCATGACATCGTGAAATCAGGCAAGGCGCGTTATATCGGCGCTTCTTCCATGTATTCCTGGCAGTTCGCCAAGGCGCTCTACACCTCGCGCCTCAATGGCTGGACGGAATTCGTCAGCATGCAGGACCACGTAAACCTGCTCTACCGCGAGGAAGAACGTGAAATGCTGCCTTTCTGCGAGGACCAGAAGATCGCCGTCATTCCCTGGAGCCCGCTTGCCCGCGGTCGCCTGACCCGTGACTGGGATGAGAAGACCAACCGCAGCGAAACCGATGAATTCGGCAAGACGCTCTATAAGCAGGCCGAAGAGGCCGATCGCAAGATCGTCGAAAAGGTTGCCGAAATCGCCAGGGCCCATGGCGTTTCCCGCGCGCAGGTCGCCACCGCGTGGATCCTACAGAAGAGCGCAGTCACCGCCCCGATCATCGGCGCTTCCAAGGCGCAACACCTGACGGACGCCGTCGGCGCGCTGACTGTGAAACTCAGCGCCGATGATATCGCCGCACTCGAAGCACCCTACATCCCGCATAACGTCGCCGGCTTCAAATAAGCCGCCGCGTGATAGCCTCTCTCCGCCGATGTGGAGGAGGCTCATTCCTTTCCCGATATCCGGACTTCCAGGCGATTGCCCGCTGTGTGAGTTCGGCCGCGACCTATTGAAGCAGATCATGCCGCTCTGGCGTTGGGTGGCCGAAAACGTCGCCTCGTTCGAGGCCACGCGTGTGCGATCCAAGAAACCATCACGAGCCGGTCACAGTTGAGCCTTAGCGGTTTGCGGCAAACAGAGGACCGTCCGCATGACTATCGTTCCTTTCGAAGCCCCCCGCTTTCGTACCACTGCCGTCTACTACAACCGCTTCCGTGTCCCCTATCCGGACAGGCTGATCGAACGCGTCGCCGAACGCACCGGCCTGAAACCCGGCGATCGTGTGCTCGATCTCGGCTGCGGACCAGGACCGCTCGGCGTCGCCTTCGCACGCCTCGCTGGCGCTGATGTGATCGGGGTCGATCCCGAGCCGGAAATGCTGGATGCCGCGCGCGAAAATGCGGCCGAAGCCGCCGTGAACATGAGGCTCATCCAGGGCTCCTCTTACGATCTCAACCCGGATCTGGCCCCGCTGAAACTTGCTGTCCTGGGCCGCTCCTTCCATTGGATGGACCGCCCGGCGACGCTGGTAGCGCTCGACGAGCTCATCGCGCCGGGCGGAGCTGTCGTTCTCTTCTCCGACAGGCATATCGCAGCGACACCGGATTGGCGTGATGTGCTGCATCAGCTGTCGGAGACCTATTCGCCGGAAAAAAGCGCCGAGCGTAAACTACGCCGCGCGCCGGAATTCGGACCGCATGAGGCGGTCCTGCTGCGCTCCCCCTTCCGCAGCCTTGAACGTATCGGCATCGTCAACGAACGGGTAATCGGGACGGAGGATATCATCGGCCGCGCCTTTTCCATGTCCGTCACCTCTCCACAGGCGCTAGGCGACAAGACAGAGGAATTCGAGGCAGCTTTCCGCAGCGAGCTCGCCGCTTTGGCGCCGGACGGCACCTTCACCGAAATCGTCGAGGGCCATGCGATGATCGCCTTCCGAAACTAAGCAATTCCAGTAAAAGCGCGGAGCGGTTTTGCGTCCGGAATTGCGTGAATGCTTTGGGATTACTGCGCCGGGTCGAGCTTGCGGCGCATCGTGACCAGAAACTGCTCGGCGAGCGCCCGATCCTCGACCGCGCGGGCAAGAATGACGGCGCCCATCATCGATGAAAGCGTCGATGTCGCATTGGCGCGGCGCTCTTCCTCGGTCGCACCCGGCACCACCTCCTTCAGCACATCGACCAGCGCGGACAACCCCTCACTGAAGGTCGCACGAACCGCACCTTCGCTGCGGCTGACTTCCTGGATCAACGAGGCGAACACGCAGCTTCCGCCGGGATCATCAACCGTGCGCCAATGGATGTAGTGATCGAGCAGCGCCTGAAGCGGCTTGTCTGGTTCAGCGGCGATCAGCTCAAGCCAACGTTCTTCCACACGCTCGATCAGCTTGCGGCTGACCTCCAGAGCAAGGTCGTCCTTCGATTCGAAATGGCCGTAAAAACCGCCATGCGTAAGGCCTGCAGCCTTCATGATGTCGGCGACGCCGACGCCATCGAACCCATTCTCGCGGAAGAGCACGCTGGCCGCCGTCAGGATCTTCTCGCGGTTTTCTGCAAATTTCTCGCGGCTGACCCGCATTTTTCGTCTCCGGAAATGGTCGCTTGACAATTTATATGATGTCCATCATCAATACGCAACAAATATGATGGCCGTCATGTAAAGCGGCCTTCTATATGGTCCTCACGTCACAAACGGAATTTGCCCATGGTCTCTGCAGTCCTTGCATCATCCCTTGCCCGGCGAAACATTCACTATGGATGGGTGGTCGTTGGCGCCACCTTCCTGACCATGCTGGTAACCGCCGGCGCAATGGGCGCGCCGGGTGTCCTCATCAAGCCGCTGCAGGACGAATTCGGCTGGGAAACCTCGCAGATTTCCTCCGCCCTTGCCATCCGCCTGATCCTCTTCGGCCTGATGGGTCCGTTTGCGGCAGCCTTCATGAACTATTTCGGCGTCCGCAAGGTCATCGTCTTTGCGCTGGCCCTCATCGGCGCTGGCTTCGTTGGCTCGCTGTTCATGACCAAGCTTTGGCATCTGCTGGCGCTCTGGGGCATCGTCGTCGGCTTCGGAACCGGGCTGACGGCCATGGTGCTGGCAGCCACGATTTCCACACGCTGGTTCGTCAAGCATCGCGGCCTTGTCGTCGGCATGCTCTCGGCAAGTTCGGCAACCGGCCAGCTCGTTTTCCTGCCACTGATGGCGGAGCTGACCGAACGCTACGGCTGGCGTGCCACCGTCTTCTTCGTCTGCGCCATGATCATGGTCGCCGCTCTTCTCGTGCTGCTCTTCATGCGCGACCGCCCCTCGGACGTAAACCTGCCCTCGGTCGGCGAAACCCAGGTTGCGCCGGCCCCGGCCCGAGGCACGCTCGGCGCAGCGCTTGTAACGCCGATCACGGTTCTCAGGGACATTTCGACGACCTCGACCTTCTGGATCCTGTTTGCCACCTTCTTCATCTGCGGGCTCAGCACCAACGGCCTCATCCAGACGCATTTCGTCACACTCTGCGGCGACTTCGGCATCATGCCGGTCGCAGCCGCCAGCGTTCTCGCCGTCATGGGCATCTTCGATTTCTTCGGCACGATCGGCTCCGGCTGGCTCTCCGACCGCTTCGACAATCGCTGGCTGCTCTTCTGGTACTACGGCCTGCGTGGCCTCTCGCTGCTCTTCCTGCCTTTCAGCGATTTCAGCTTCTACGGCCTGTCCATCTTCGCCGTCTTCTATGGCCTGGACTGGATCGCCACCGTGCCGCCGACTGTCAAGATCGCCGCCGACCGCTTCGGCCGTGAAAAAGCCGGCCTCGTCTTCGGCTGGGTCTTTGCCGGTCATCAGCTTGGTGCTGCCACCGCGGCTTATGGCGCAGGCCTGTCGCGCACGGCCCTGGAAAGCTACCTGCCGGCCTTCTTCATTGCCGGCGCCTTCTGCCTGCTGGCCTCGGTCCTCGCGATCACACTGAAGAAATCCAGCCTCACTGCCCCAAGTGAGGCAGTCGCCCACTAAACCTCGATTTCCAAACGCCAAAACTTCGCCCGCCGTCTTGCACGCGCGGGCGAACGCATGTTAGACAGCCGCCTCGTATTTCGCTGCCCCATTGGCGGAATTGGTAGACGCGCTCGACTCAAAATCGAGTTTCGAAAGAAGTGCTGGTTCGACCCCGGCATGGGGCACCAAATATCTCTAAATAAATGGATTTTAAACTTCGCCCACGCCCCAGAGGGCGAGGGCATGAGCCTTGGCAGACGATGCCGAAGTTCCGGCGGAGTGGGATGCCGGCCCCTCAGCCTGCTGTTCAATCACACCGTCTGACCGTTTTTGTGACAGTGCCTTCATCTGTCTGACGGGTCACGCTGCGCGTGACGCAACGGTCACGGTCCCGATCGCGCCAGCGATCCCGTTCGCGCACCGCGCCGAACGTAATGCCGCGATCACTGATGGTAACGCCGGGCCGAGCCCGGTCACGGTCATAGTGGTCATAACCGTCATAGGCACGCTCGCGCATGACCGTCACGCTGTCTGCCATTGCAGGCGCTGCGGCCGAGCCCAGGGCAAGGACAGCGATTGCACAGTTGATGATGATCTTTCGCATCTCTCTTCTCCTTGTCGTCATGTATAGGCAACGACACGGGAGCTTAGTGGTTCGGCTCAAAAAGCCGGCCATTTAGGTCTAATCCATCCAAATCAACTCTTTAACTTTGCCGGTGCTTCATCCTAAAGTGCCGGCCGCGAGGCATTTTGAGAGGGCTGATGCATCAGGAAGCGGGATTGATTGCGACGGTAGCCATAAGCTTCGTCTTTGCGGCGGTTCTTGGCTATTGCGCCGACAGGCTGCGGCTGCCGCCACTGGTCGGCTATCTCTTCGCCGGCATTCTCATGGGACCGTTCACACCGGGCTTTGTGGCCGACACGGAGCTTGCGAGCCAGCTTGCCGAAATGGGCGTGATCCTGCTGATGTTCGGCGTCGGTCTGCACTTCTCCGCATCCGATCTTTTGGCCGTGCGCGGCATCGCCGTGCCGGGCGCGATTGGCCAGATCCTGTTTGCCACCCTGCTCGGCGTCGGCCTCGGCGAACTCTGGGGCTGGAGCCTCGGCGCCGGCATCGTCTTCGGCCTCAGCCTTTCGGTTGCCAGCACGGTCGTGCTCCTGAAAGCGCTGGAAGAGCGCAACCTCGTCAATACCGCCGGCGGGCGCGTAGCCGTCGGCTGGTTGATCGTCGAGGATCTCGCCATGGTACTGGCGCTTGTGCTGTTGCCGGCCCTCGCCGAACTTCTGGGCGGGCATGCGAGCGATGCCGCGCATGGCCTCGACCTGCCGCTTTGGATCACGATCGCCCTCACCTTGCTGAAGGTCGCAGCCTTTGCGGCAATGGCGATCTTCCTCGGGCCGCGCATCGTGCCCTGGCTTTTGACGCTGATTGCCCGCACCGGCTCGCGTGAACTCTTCACGCTCACCGTGCTCGCCATCGCGCTCGGCATTGCCTTCGGTTCGGCGGCAATCTTTGGCGTTTCCTTCGCACTCGGCGCCTTCTTCGCCGGCGTAGTCATGAGTGAATCCCATCTCAGCCATCGCGCCGCCGCCGATTCCCTGCCGCTGCAGAATGCCTTCTCAGTGCTGTTTTTCGTTTCCGTCGGCATGCTCTTCGATCCGTCGATCATTGTGCAGCATCCTCTAGCCGTGATCAGTGCTTTGGCACTGATCATCGTCGGCAAGGCAATCATCTCTTTCGGTATTGTCGTCCTGTTGCGCTATCCGATCGGCATGGGCCTGACCGCCGCCGGCGGCCTTGCCCAGATCGGCGAATTCTCCTTCATCCTTGCCGGCCTCGGCGTTTCGCTCGGGCTCCTGCCGCATGAAGGACAGGATCTTATCCTTGCCGCCGCAATCCTTTCCATCACGCTGAACCCGCTCGTCATCTTCGTGGCCGAGAAGCTGAACCGCAAGATCAGGGTGAAATGGCCGCGCCTACATGAAAGCTACGGCCGGAAAAACCAGGACGCCTTGGCGCGGGAATTGGAAAAGATCAGGGCGCTCGGCGAGGAGCGCGCGCGCCAGCATCATCTGCGGATCCAGCAGCTGGTCGAGACCTTCCCGCTTTTCTCCGAAGTTGGCGAGGATGCGCTTGAGGAACTGCTCTTGCTGTTCAACCCCAAACTCGCCTCGCCGGGTGAACGCGTCATCCGCCGTGGCGACCGCGGCGACAGCATGTATTTCATCTCCTCCGGCGCGGTGGAGGTGCGCTTGGCAAGCGGCGCGGTGCGGCTTGAGCCCGGCGCCTTCTTCGGCGAAATGGCGCTGCTGAGCGGCGGACGCCGCACGGCCGATGTCATCGCGGTCGATTTCTGCCAGTTCGAAGTGCTGGAGCGGCGTGACTTCAACATGTTCATGTCTCGCCACCCGAACCTTCGCGCCATCGTCAGCGAAATGGCGCAGAAGCGCACCGAAATGAACGTCATGCGCCAGCAGTGGGAAAAATCCATGGACCTGTCGTAAGCGGTCGGAGCGCAAACTCGATCACGCCGTCGCCGTTTCATCCAGCTTCGGCCAGTAAAGATCGGAACAAAAATCGGCCGGGATGGGATCGAGGCGGCAGATAGCATCTGCAGCGAAATCGATCTGCATGGCGAAATATTGGAACGCCGGTGGCATCGGCACGCCGGCTGCTTCCATAATGCGGGAACGGTGATAGCCGCTGGCGTTCAAACGACGAGCCGCCTCGCGCCTGATATCCTCGCGCTCCGGCCCCCGACCGCTCGCTTGCCTATCCCACTCCCCTGCGGAACTCAGCCCGCCCTCTATGACCCTGAATTTCATGACATGCCCGGATTCGTCGAACGACAACCCAGCCTGACGTAGTTTGGCGCTTTTGCCATCCCGCAAGATCTTGGGAGGGAATGCCGCATCAGATCACGAAAATTTTCAGCGCGAACGCCGCGAAGGCACAGCCCGAGCATTTACAGCGTCATGATCGCCCCCTAATGCTTTGTGCGTCGCAACAGAGAAAGGGAACGGATGCTCCGCAGACTTTACGACTGGACCATGTCTCTGGCCTCGAAGAAATCAGCCGAAGTCTGGCTCGCCGTCATCGCCTTCGTCGAAAGCTCCGTCTTTCTGGTTCCCGCTGATGTGCTCTTCCTGCCGATGGCGCTTGCCAAGCCCGAACGCTCCTATCGCTATGCACTCGTCGCCACTGTCGCATCGGTGCTGGGCGGCATCGCCGGCTGGGCGCTTGGCTATTTTGCCTACGAAACCGTGGCACGCCCGGTTCTGGAATTCTATGGAAAGCTCGATCAATTCGAGCAGATGAAATCCTACGTCACTTACGAGACGATCCTGCTGCTGCTCGTCACCTCGGGTCTCGCGCATCTGCCGCCGATCAAGATCGTCACGATTCTATCAGGCGTCATCCATGTCAGCCTGCCGCTCTTCATCGTTTCGGCGATCATCGCTCGAGGCGCGCGCTTCCTGTTCCTTGCCTGGCTGCTGCGGCGTTACGGCGAGCCGATCCGCCACTTCATCGAGAAGCGTCTCGGCCAGATCGTCGGCATCGGCGCCGCGGCCGTGATCGTGTTATATATCGCCTACCGATATTTTGCCCACTGAGCCAACTTTGCGGAGTGCCGACATGAATGCCACTGCTTCGCCACTTGCCCGTCGGGGCGTCGTCCTCCTGTTGCTCCTTGCCATCGCCATGGCAGCGGTTGTGGGCACGGCTCTCGGCTTCCAGTATATCGGCGGCTATATTCCCTGCGCGCTCTGCCTGCTGCAGCGCCAGCCCTATTATTATGGAATTCCGATCGCGATCGTCGGCGCCGTGGCCGCCCTCATCGGCTTGCCGAACTGGATGACGCGCGCCATCATTCTTGCCGTCGGCATCCTGATGCTCGTCGGCGCCGGCATGGGCGTCTATCACGCAGGCGTGGAATGGCACTTCTGGCCAGGCCCCGCCACCTGCTCGACCACCGCAAGCAGCATGACCACCAATGCCGGCGATCTGCTGGGCGAGCTGAACACGATCAAGGGCCCGTCCTGCACGGATGCAGCACTGCGCGTTCTCGGCCTGTCCTTTGCGGGCTGGAATGTGGTCGCAAGCCTGATCCTCGCGGCCTTCGCCTTCTGGAGCGTGAAGAAGACTGCTTAACCGCATAAAGCATGTGGCCAGAACTGCGCAGCTAACGACTGCGTAAACCCAGGACTTCGAACCAATGCATCACGGCTGCAGCTCGGTATCCCAGTAGAGGTAGTCGAGCCAGCTGTCATGCAGATAGTTCGGCGGGAAGAGCCGGCCGTTATTGTGCAGATCCTGCACGGTCGGCTGGTACGGCTTCTGCGCAGGGAACATGCTTGCCTGCTTCGGAAGCTTGCTGCCCTTGCGCAGATTGCAGGGCGAACAGGCCGCCACGACATTCTCCCAGGTCGTCTCGCCGCCATGAGCGCGCGGGATGACGTGGTCGAAGGTCAGATCGTCATGAGCGCCGCAATACTGGCACTCGAACCTGTCGCGCAAGAAGACGTTGAAGCGGGTGAAGGCGGGGTTGCGGGACGGCTGAACGTAAGTTTTTAGACACACGACACTCGGCAGCCGCATCGAGAAGCTCGGTGAGGAAACCTCATGCTCATATTCCGCGATAATGTTCACACGGTCGAGAAATACCGCCTTGATCGCGTCCTGCCAGGACCAGAGCGACAAGGGGTAATAACTCAGTGGCCGGTAGTCAGCGTTCAGGACGAGCGCTGGCAGGGCCTGTGGTGAGACTGCAATCGTCAAGGAGCCCTCCTGGATCGATTCGGCATCTGCACCTGTATATTAGGCCGGTTGTTACAGGATTGTGAAGTCCAATAAATTCAGGGGATAAAGGCAAATTGAGGGAGAGTGTCCGTTAGCCGATCGGCAGCACGTCGCGACGCATTTTTGCGGCGTAATAAGCCCAGAAAAGCCGGGCTGCGACCGAACGCCAGGGTGACCAGATTTCTGCAAGCCCTGTAAGTACTTTGGCTTGCGGGCGTTCAGCGAGACCGAATGCCGCAGCGACCGCCGCCTGAAGCGCCACGTCACCCGCCGGAAATACGTCGACATGGCCGCCGCAGAACATCAGATAGACCTCTGCCGTCCATGGCCCGATTCCCTTCTGAGCCGTCAGTTCTGCGAGCGCTTCGCCAGGCGGTTTCTGGACCAGGGTCTGCAGATTGATTCGTCCGGATGCGACCGCTTGCGCAATCCGCGTCAGCGTATCGGCCTTGGCGCGCGATAGCCCAAACTCGCGCCAGGCATCGGGATGAAGCAATATGTAGGATTCCGCACTTAGCAGTCCGCTCGCCGGCTGCATGCGCCGCCAGATCGCCTCGGCGCTGGCGCGCGATACCATCTGCGAAACGATGATATGAGCAAGGCCGGCAAAGCCCGGCTCGCGCAGCCTCAGCGGGACAGGGCCGGCCTCCCTGGCAATCGCCACGAGCCGTGGATCGAGAACAAGAAGAGCGGCGAGCCCCTCCTCAATATCCTTTTCGTTGCTGATGACCTGCACCTTGCCTCGCGATCGCTTCAAATCCGTGCCAGAAGAAAGCATGATCACGACTCCGCGTCAAAAGCCCGTCTTCCGTTTCGCGCCGAGCCCCAATGGGCCTTTGCATCTCGGTCACGCGCTGTCGGCTTTCCTGAACGACGACATGACCAAGGCCGCAGACGGCCGGCTGCTACTGCGTATCGAAGACATCGATCTGACGCGCTGCACACCCGAATTCGAGGCCGGCATCTACGCCGATCTCGAGTGGCTGGGCATTGAATGGGAACAGCCGGTCCGTCGCCAGCAGAAACATTTTTCCGAATACCAGGCAGCCCTTCATTCTCTGATCGAACGCGGACTGGTCTATCCCTCCTTCCTGACGCGCGGCGAGGTCAAAACACGCGTCGCTGCCTATGAGAGAATGGGTGAGCCCTGGCCGCGCGACCCGGATGGCACGCCGCACTATCCAGCCGACGACCGTGACCGCAGCGACGAAGAACGCGATGCGATGCTGGTCTCCGGTCTCAAACATGCATGGCGGCTCAACATGAACAGGGCACTGGATCTGATCGGCGAACCGCTGTTTTGGACGGAAACCGGCGATGAACGAAAGGGCGAAATCCTGGCCGAGCCCGCCGCTTGGGGCGACGTCGTTCTCTCACGCTCGGATGCCCCCTCCAGCTACCATCTCTCCGTCGTCATCGATGATGCGCTGCAGGGCGTGACCCATGTTGTGCGCGGCCTTGACCTCTTCCACGCCACCTCGGTGCACAGGCTGCTGCAGAACCTGCTCAACCTGCCGCAGCCCGTCTACCACCATCATCGCCTCGTCGTGGATACAGATGGCCGAAAGCTATCCAAGAGCGAGGGCGATACCGGCCTTGCGGAACTGCGTGCCACAGGGCTGTCAGTTGCCGATATTCGCCGTCTTGTCGGACTTTGAATCAGCGGCGTGGTCACGTCCGACCACCGAGAAGGTTCGCGAGAAATTGCGCAGCACTCGGAACTTCATGAGTGCCGCATTGATCTCCGCGCCGACGATGAAGATGACACCCACCATGTAGAGAAAGATCAGCACGATCATGACCGATGCCAGGCCGGCATAGGTAGCCGTGTAATTGGCGAAGGTCGCAAGATAATAGGCAAAGATCAGCGCGCCGACGAGCCAGAGCACCAAGGTCAGAAACACGCCCGGAACGACGTCGAAAACGCGACGCTTGCCGGCGGGCAACCAGAGATGGACGACAAGCAAGGCAATCGTCAGCATGACGAGCGTGCCATAAATGCGCCAGCTGAAAACAATTTCGAGTGTGTCGACGATAATGGGCAACCATTGACGGATCGTGACGGGAAGCCATTCGAGCGTGTCGTTATGCAGCAGCCAGTCGCGCGCATAATCAAGACCAACAGGAACTGCCACAAGCAGAATGCTGATGGCCGCAAAGATGATCACGGCGATGAGCACATAGCCAAGGCTCGCAAGGCGCGTAAGGTACCAGGGCCGCGTCTCTTGCACGCGATAGGCACGATTCAACGAGATTCTGAGCGCCTCGACACCGTTCGAGGCGAAATAGGCAGCTGCAAGCACAGAGATGGTCAGCAGCCCGCCGCGAGGGATCGTCAACACCTGCACGACCTGGTCGGCCAGCGGCTTGGCGATGGCTTCCGGCCATGTATCAAAGATCAGATGGATGGCCGTGGTGGAAAACTGGTCGGCACCAAGAAAATTGGCAAGCGCAGTGCCGAAGATCAGGAAGGGAAAGACCGCAAGCAGAGTGGAAAGCGCCACATGGCTTGCCATGGCAAAGCCGTCGTCCTCGATGAGATGGCAGATGGCATCGTAGACCACATCATAGAGCGTGCGCAGGAATTTCGGCATTCGGCTTCCCAATTGTATCCTTCCCGCGAATATGGGAAACGAGTCCCACTTTGTACAGGAATCATTGAATGGCCGATCAGCGCACCATCGTCGTAACCGGATGCTCTTCCGGCATCGGCGCCTATTGCGCGCGCGCCCTGAAAGCGGACGGCTGGCGTGTCTTCGCCACGGTACGCAAGGTGGCGGATCTGTCGTCGCTTGAAGCGGACGGCATCGAAGCCTTCCTGATGGACTACACACAGCCCGAGACGATTTCGGCACTGGTGGATGCGGTGGCCGAGCGCAGCGGAGGCAGGATCGATGCACTGTTCAACAATGGCGCCTATGGGCAGCCGGGAGCGGTGGAAGATCTGTCGACGCAGGCGCTGCGCGACCAGTTCGAGACCAATGTTTTTGGCTGGCACGAGCTGACCAGGCTGGTCATTCCCTTCATGCGCCGGCGCGGCCAGGGCCGCATCGTGCAATGTTCCTCGATTCTCGGCCTCCTGCCCTACCGCTATCGCGGCGCCTACACGGCGTCGAAATTCGCGCTCGAAGGCTTGAGCATCACCCTGCGCATGGAACTGCAGGGAAGCGGCATTCATGTGAGCCTGATTGAGCCGGGACCGATCACCAGCCGCTTTACGGCAAACGCGCTGGCAAAGATCAAAGAACATGTCGACCTGGAAAACTCGCCCCATGCGGTCGAATACCGCAGACAGCTTGCCCGCCTTGAAGGCTCAGGTCCGGTCAACCGCCACAAACTTGGCCCCGAGGCGGTCTATGCAGTATTGACGCGTGCATTGAACTCGAAAAATCCGAAGCCACATTATCCCGTAACGATTCCGGCTAAACAGGGCATATTGTTGAAGAGGCTGCTTCCGGCCAATCTCTTCTACCGCCTGATGCGCTGGACGGACTGAAGAAGAGAAGAGACTGCCATGTCCACGGTCACCTATGTCATCGCGATCATCGTCATGGGCCTCGTCGCTCTTGTGTTGATCCGCGGCCTGTTCAACATGATGAAAGGTGGCGATGCGAACCTTTCCAACAAGCTGATGCAGCTGCGCGTGCTGCTGCAGGCGATCGCCGTCGTCCTGATCATGCTGACGCTCTGGCTGACCGGCGGCGGACGCCCGAGCTGATCTGCGAGCCGCCGATGGTAAAGCTCAACAAGATCTACACCAGAACCGGCGATGACGGCACGACCGCGCTGGTCTCCGGTCCACGCCGCGCCAAGCACGACCTGCGCGTCGAGGCCTACGGAACCATCGACGAAACCAATTCGGCCATCGGCGTCGCAAGGCTGCATACGGCAGACCTGGCCGAACTCGACGCCATGCTGGCGCTGATCCAGAACGACCTCTTCGATCTCGGCGCCGATCTCGCCACGCCTGAAACCGCTGAGCCGCCGGCTTACGAGCCGCTGCGCATCGTCGAAAGCCAGGTCACACGGCTGGAGCAGGATATCGACGGGCTGAACGCCGACCTGCAGCCGCTGAAATCCTTCGTTTTGCCCGGCGGCAGCGCTGCGGCCGCCCATCTGCACCTCGCCCGTACGATCGCACGCCGCGCCGAACGGCTGATGGTGGCGCTTGCCCGAAGCGACGGAGAAATCGTCAGCGCCGCAGCACTTCAATACGTCAACCGCCTCTCCGATTTCCTGTTCGTAGCCGCTCGTCATGCAAATAATGGTGGCAAGGCAGATGTGCTTTGGGTTCCCGGAAAAAACAGGTAGGTTCGCAGCCGTCACGATCGCCCGGGGGCAGGCCTTCATGTTCATACCACTGCACGATGCCAATACGCTGAAACACATTAAGGTTCAGTGGGTCACACTCGGCCTGATGGCGGCAAACATAGTCGCCTGGATCTTCACGGCAGTCGAAAGCGATCAAGTCGCGCAGGCGGCAACCATCGGCCTCGGCTATATCCCGGCTATCATCTTCGGCCATGCAATGCTGGCGCCAGGACTGGAGATCGTGCCGGAAGCCGCTACCTACATCACCTATTCCTTCATCCATACAAGCTTCTGGCATCTTGCCGGCAACATGATCTTCCTCTGGGTCTTCGGCGACAATGTCGAGGATGCGATGGGACATCTGCGTTTCCTCGTCTTCTACCTCGCCTGCGCTGCGGCCGGTGCCCTTTGCCATGGCCTGCTGTCGACGACATCGGAAGCGCCCCTCGTCGGTGCATCGGGCGCAATTTCCGGCGTGGTGGCGGCCTATCTGATGCTGCATCCGCGCGTGCGGGTCTGGGTGTTGGTCTTCTTCCGCGTGCCATTACCGCTGCCGGCCTTCATCCCACTCCTGCTCTGGGTTGGTCAGCAGTTTTTCATGCTACTGATCGATCCTGACGGGAACGTCTCGTGGGGCGCGCATGTCGGCGGCATCATCGCTGGCGCCCTGCTCATTCTCATCCTGCGCCGGCCAGGCGTGCCGCTCTTGGACCGGCAGATCGTCACTCCACGTGCCGTTCGCGATCGGCCGGTCCCCATCCGTGTCACCGCCTCCGGCATGCCCGTGCCGCCGCGCCTGCCCTGGGGACGGGACAAGCATTAATATTGACGTGAACGTAAACGTTAATATATTGCCATCCAAATCGGCTGGCTGCGTCACGGAAGCGTTGTATTTGGAGGAAAAACGCGTATCCATGTCGCCATTCGACAATCGGAGCAGCGTCCAAGCGCGCATTTTCCCAGAAGTCTCTGTTGAAGGCCCATCTCTGTTCGAAGGAAGGACCCCATGAAAATTCTCGTCCCAGTCAAGCGCGTTGTCGATTACAACGTGAAGATCCGTGTCAAGCCGGATGGATCGGGCGTCGACCTTGCCAACGTCAAGATGTCGATGAACCCGTTCGACGAGATTTCGGTTGAGGAGGCCCTTCGCCTGAAGGAAGCCGGCAAGGCCGAGGAAGTGGTCGTCGTCTCGATCGGCCCGGCCAAGGCCGAGGAAACTTTGCGAACCGCGCTCGCCATGGGCGCCGACCGCGCCATCCTCGTTGAAACCGATGACGCCGTCGAGCCGCTCGCAGTCGCAAAGATCCTCAAGGGTGTTGCAGACGCTGAAAAGCCAGGCCTCATCATTGTCGGCAAGCAGGCAATCGACGATGATTCCAACCAGACCGGCCAGATGCTTGCAGCCCTTCTCGGCTCCGCCCAGGCGACCTTCGCCTCCAAGGTCGAGATCGCCGGCGCCGGAGAATCTGCAACGGCGACGGTCACCCGTGAGATCGATGGCGGCCTGCAGACCATCAAGGTCAAGCTTCCGGCCGTCGTGACGACCGACCTGCGCTTGAACGAGCCGCGCTATGCTACGCTACCGAACATCATGAAGGCGAAAAAGAAGCCGCTCGACAAGAAGAGCCCGGCTGATTTCGGCGTTTCCACCGCGCCGCGCCTCAAGGTGCTGAAGACGGAAGAACCATCCGGCCGCAAGGCAGGCGTGAAGGTGAAATCGGTCGCCGAGCTTATCGACAAGCTCAAGAACGAAGCCGGCGTACTCTGAGATCTGGAAAGGGAGAACACGATAATGGCCATTCTTCTTCTGGCTGACCACGACAACGCGAGCCTTTCCGACCAGACTGCCAAGGCCCTGACGGCTGCGTCTCAGATCGGCGGAGATGTTCACATCCTCGTCGCCGGTAAGGGCGCAAAGGCAGCCGCAGACGCGGCTGCCAAGCTTTCCGGCGTCTCCAAGGTGCTGCTCGCCGAAAGCGACGAGCTCGCCAACAACCTTGCCGAACCGCTCGCCGATTTGATCATTTCGCTGGCTGGCAGCTATGACACCATCGTCGCCGCTGCCACCTCCACCGGCAAGAACGTCATGCCGCGTGTCGCAGCGCTCCTCGATGCCGCCCAGGTCTCTGAAATCATCGAAGTGGTTTCTCCCGACACCTTCAAGCGCCCGATCTATGCCGGCAATGCGATCCAGACGGTGCAGGCGACCGACGCCAAGAAGGTCATCACCGTGCGCACCGCCTCTTTCGCCTCCGCTTCCGAGGGCGGCCCGGCTACCGTCGAAGTAATTCCGGCGGTTTCTGGTCCAGGCCTTTCGAATTTCGTGTCCGACGCACTGTCGGCCTCCGAGCGACCGGAACTGACCTCCGCCAAGATCATCATTTCCGGCGGTCGTGCGCTCGGTTCAGCCGAAAAGTTCAAGGAAGTCATCCTGCCGGTCGCCGATAAGCTCGGTGCTGCCGTGGGTGCATCGCGCGCCGCCGTCGATGCCGGCTACGCCCCGAACGACTGGCAGGTCGGCCAGACCGGCAAGGTCGTCGCCCCGCAGCTCTACATCGCCTGCGGCATCTCAGGCGCTATCCAGCATCTCGCCGGCATGAAGGACTCGAAGGTCATTGTCGCGATCAACAAGGACGAGGAGGCTCCGATCTTCCAGATTGCCGACTATGGACTTGTCGCCGATCTCTTCGATGTCCTGCCGGAGCTCGAAAAAGCCCTCTGATCGGGCAGATTGCCTTCTTTTCGCACTTGCGAATGACTGGAAAATTGTCTTCTATCGGTCTACTACTTTTGCCGGGCGATCTTTCGTCCGGCAATTTCATATAAAAATACCGGCAGCGCGGGGGTGTATGCCGGGCGGGGGTTGGAGATGAGCGCGGTGTTGAAGAATATTGGTATCATTGGTGCGGGCCAGATGGGCTGCGGCATCGCGCATGTTTCGGCCGCCGCAGGATACAAGGTTCACATCTACGATCTGTCGCAGGATCGTATCGAGTCCGGCCTTGCCACCATCAACGGCAATTTTGCGCGTCAGGTGACGAACGGCAAGATGACCGATGAAGAGCGCAGTGCAGCGCTTGCGCACATCACCGGCTCAGCCGATGTCAACGATCTCGCCCCCTCCGATCTGGTCATCGAGGCGGCGACCGAGGATGAAAGTGTCAAGCGCAAGATTTATGCGCAGGTCTGTCCGGTACTGAAGCCGGAAGCGATCCTTGCCACCAACACCTCCTCGCTGTCGATCACACGTCTTGCGTCCGCGACAGACCGCCCCGAGCGCTTCATGGGCATCCATTTCATGAACCCGGTTCCGGTCATGAAGCTCGTGGAGCTGGTGCGCGGCATCGCGACCGAGGAAGCGACCTTCTCTGCCGCCAGGGAATTCGTCGCGTCGCTGGAAAAGACGGTCACAGTCGCCGAGGATTTCCCGGCCTTCATCGTCAATCGCATCCTACTGCCGATGATCAACGAAGCGATCTATACGCTGTACGAGGGCGTCGGCACGGTCGATGCGATCGATACCGCCATGAAGCTCGGTGCCAACCATCCGATGGGGCCGCTGCAGCTTGCCGATTTCATCGGGCTCGATACCTGCCTCTCGATCATGCAGGTGCTGCATGACGGCCTCGCCGACAGCAAATACCGCCCTTGCCCGCTGCTTGTGAAATATGTCGAAGCCGGCTGGCTCGGCCGCAAATCCGGTCGCGGCTTCTACGATTATCGTGGCGAAACGCCGGTTCCGACGCGCTAGGCTCGTCCGTCATCAGAACGGGTGAATGGAACAAACGCCCGAGACATGCTTTCCTTCCGTCGAACGGAAGGAAAATGCCATGTCGAGCGAATTGCCGATGTTCCTGCTGCAGTGCGGCGTCCTGATCGGACTTGCAGGCGTCTTCCTCATTCGCGGCGCCGGCGACTCCTGACGGCCGCTCTTACGAACCCACCGCACCTTTGATCAGCGCCTTGGCATCCTCGCTGTCCCAGGCAGCCGGGCCATTCATAGCTGAGATCAGGCAGCCCTTGTCATCAAGCAGGAGCGTCACCGGAAGACCGAAGGCCAGGCCCTCCTTCTTCAGGCTGTTGAAAACACCGATCGTGTTGTCACGGTAGAGCTGCAAAGCATCCACACCGATTTCGTTGAGAAACGCCTTCGGCTTCTCATCGTCACCAGTATCGATATTGACCGGCACGACCTGGAACTTGTCGCTGCCCATCTCTTTCTCCAGCGCATTCAGCGCCGGCATCTCCTCACGGCAGGGCACGCACCATGTGGCCCAGAGATTGAGAAGCACGGTCTTGCCGGAGAAATGATCGAGCGTCATCGGCTTACCGTCAGGGCCGTTGAAGGCGACGGTTCCAAGCTTCTTCGGCTGGTTGGCGGCAACCATTGCGGCAACCTGGCCCTTCATGAGCGGCGTCAGATTGGCGGCGCGCTCCTTCGTCAGCGGGCACTCGGCCGAAGCCGTATCGCCGATACCATTGCCAATGCCCGTCTCCTTCACGTATACCGCTGCCGCACCGGCAACAATGCCAGCAACGGCAGCGATTGCGATCAGTTTCACCGACGGCAGGCCGAAGGGTTTTTTCGTCGTCATTTCATTCTCCAGGACGGGCATCTTCCATGGCCGAGGACAACACGGACACCAAATCCTCCAACCAGATGTGGGGCGGACGTTTCGCCTCCGGCCCCGATGCGATCATGGAGGAGATAAATGCCTCGATCGGTTTCGACAAGAAGCTGTTTGCCCAGGATATCCGCGGATCGATCGCCCACGCCACGATGCTCGCCCATCAGGGCATCATTTCTGCCGACGATAAGGACAAGATCGTTCACGGGCTAAACACGATCCTGTCAGAAATCGAAAGCGGCAATTTCGAGTTCTCTCGTCAGCTCGAAGACATCCATATGAATGTCGAGGCCCGGCTCGCGACCCTGATCGGCCCCGCCGCCGGTCGCCTTCATACTGCCCGCTCGCGCAATGACCAGGTAGCGCTCGACTTCCGCCTCTGGGTGAAAGAAGAGCTGCAGAAAACCGAGGCCATGCTGACCAACCTGATCGCCGCCTTCCTCGACCGCGCCGAAGAACATGCCGACAGCGTCATGCCCGGCTTCACGCATCTTCAGACCGCCCAGCCGGTCACCTTCGGCCACCACTGCATGGCTTATGTGGAAATGTTCGGCCGCGATCGCTCGCGCGTTCGCCATGCGATTGAACATCTGGACGAAAGCCCGATCGGTGCGGCAGCGCTCGCCGGCACCGGCTATCCGATTGACCGTCACATGACGGCCAAGGCTCTCGGCTTCCGCGAGCCGACCCGCAACTCGATAGACACCGTTTCCGACCGCGATTTCGCCATCGAATTCCTGGCGATTGCCGCGATCTGCGCCGTGCATCTTTCGCGCCTCGCCGAAGAAATCGTCATCTGGTCGACGCCGCAATTCGGCTTCGTTCGCCTCTCCGACGCCTTCTCGACCGGCTCCTCCATCATGCCGCAGAAGAAGAACCCTGATGCGGCCGAGCTGGTGCGCGCCAAGACCGGTCGCATCAACGGCTCGCTGATCGCCCTGCTGACGATCATGAAGGGCCTGCCGCTCGCCTATTCCAAGGACATGCAGGAAGACAAGGAACAGGTCTTCGACGCCGCCGAAAACCTGGAACTGGCGATTGCCGCCATGACCGGCATGGTGCGCGACATGACGATCAACACTGTCAGAATGAAAGCGGCTGCCGGATCCGGTTATTCGACCGCGACGGATCTCGCCGACTGGCTAGTGCGCGAGGCGGGCCTTCCCTTCCGCGACGCCCACCATGTCACCGGCCGTGCTGTCGCACTTGCCGAAAGCAAGGGCTGCGATCTCTCGGAGCTTCCGCTTGCCGATCTGCAGGCGATCAATCCCGCCATCACCGACAAGGTCTATGACGTGCTGACGGTCGAAGCTTCGGTCGCCAGCCGCAAAAGCTTCGGCGGTACGGCACCTTCGGAAGTCAGGAAGCAGATCGCCTATTGGCGCGCTCGCAATTAAGTCATTTCCGGGCGAAATGGAGACCGTCCGCCGCCCGGAAATGCACACAGGCCGAAGCTTCAACAATCGGGGTGCACAAGGCTGATAAACTTCGCTATGAAGATGCCAGCCAGTGCCCCGTGCCCGATATGAGGATATTCATGCAGATGAGCTTGCCGCATTTCATCCGCCTTACGGTGGTTTTTGCCGTCATCGGCCTTGCCGTTGCCGGATGCGGCCGCAAGGGCGACCTCGATCCGCCGAGCGCCAACGCGACGAAGGGTGGCGATGTTTCCAAGCCGACGAAACAGCCTGGCACCGTCGATAAGCCCTTCATTCTCGATCCCCTTCTCTAAGGCCCGGCTACCGTGAACCATTTCGAGTACCGCGACGGCATTCTCTACGCCGAGAACGTTCCCGTTCCCGAGATCGCCAAGGCGGTCGGCACGCCCTTCTACGTCTATTCGACAGCAACGCTCGAGCGCCATTACCGGGTCTTCTCCGAGGCTTTCGGCGATGTCGATTCCATGGTCTGCTACGCGATGAAGGCCAATTCGAACCAGGCCGTGCTGAAGACGCTCGGCCGGCTCGGCGCCGGCATCGACGTGGTTTCCGAGGGCGAGTTGCGCCGCGCGCTTGCCGCCGGAATTCCCGCCAATCGCATCATGTTCTCCGGCGTCGGCAAGACACCGAATGAGATGGATTACGCACTCGAAGCCGGCATCTACTGCTTCAACGTCGAATCCGAACCGGAACTCGAAGTCCTCAATCAGCGTGCCGTGCGCGCCGGCAAGAAGGCGCCCGTTTCCTTCCGCATCAATCCCGATGTCGATGCCCGCACCCATGCGAAGATTTCGACCGGCAAGAAGGAAAACAAGTTCGGCATCTCCTGGGAGCGCGCCCGCGCCATCTATGCCCGCGCCGCCAGCCTGCCCGGCATCGAAGTAACCGGCATCGACATGCATATCGGCAGCCAGATCACCGAGCTGCAGCCCTTCGACGATGCCTTCAAGCTGCTGCACGATCTGGTCAACACGTTGCGCGCCGACGGCCATAACATCCACCACGTCGATATCGGCGGCGGCCTCGGCATTCCCTACAAGGACGACAACAACCCGCCGCCACTGCCGGACGCCTATGCCGCGATCGTCAAGAACCAGCTTCGCGCGCTGAACTGTAAGATCATTACCGAGCCTGGCCGCCTGATCGTCGGCAATGCCGGTATCCTCGTGACCGAAGTCATCTACGTGAAGGATGGCGGCGAGAAGACCTTTGTGATCGTCGACGGCGCGATGAACGACCTTATCCGCCCGACACTCTATGAGGCCTATCATGAGATCCGCCCCGTGGTGATTTCGGCCGCCAACGCGCCGCGCATCCGCGCCGATGTCGTCGGCCCCGTCTGTGAGACCGGCGATTACCTCGCTCTGGACCGGGAAATGGCGACCCCGAAGCCGGCCGACCTCCTGGCCGTCAGCACGGCCGGCGCCTATGGCGCGGTCCAGGCTGGCACCTATAATAGCCGCCTTCTGGTGCCTGAAGTACTGGTCAAGGGTGACGAATTCCATGTGGTTCGTCCTCGCCGCACTTATTCGGAGTTGATCGGTCTCGATTCCGTTCCGGCTTGGCTGGACTAAAAGTCGCAATCACTTTTTGGCGACCACACGCGAAAAACCGGTATTGACCGGTGCTCGCCCTCGCCTTCGCCACAAAGAGTGTTATCCTTTTCTTTCGTGAGCGTATTGCCCAGCAATCGCCGGAAGCGCCCTCTGTTCCCTGAACACCAGATCGCGGAGACCGGATTGATGACAAGCCCCGCAAGGCAGAAGAAAGGCGCATTCGCGCTTCAACCCTCTCTTGCGCGGCTGGTGGCGGCAAAGCGTTTCTTGGCCCGGATCGTGCTTTTTGCCGAGCAGGTCCTTCCGTTGCTGGTGCCCGCCCTTTCCGTCATCGCGATTTATCTCTCGGTCTCCTGGTTCGGCTTCTTCCGCTTTGTACCGGACTGGCTGCGCATCCTCCTGCTGATCGCCTTTGCCGCTGGCTTCCTTGTTTCCCTGCTGCCGTTCCGTAATCTTCGCTGGCCACAGGTTGTCGATGCCGACCGCATGCTGGAAGAGCGTAACGGCCTGCCGCACCAGCCAGTCATGGTGCAGGGGGATGAGCCCGCCTTCGATACGCCTTTCTCCCGCGCCCTGTGGCGTGAACACCAGACGCGCATGGCGCGGAAGATCGCGACATTGGACGCCGGCCTGCCGCGACCCGATATCGCCCGGCACGACCGCTTCGCGTTGCGTGCAATTCCAGCGCTGCTTGTTGTCACCGCCTTCGGTTATTCGCTGTCCATCAACGGCGGCTCTGTCGCCGATGCATTTCAGCCTGCACCTGCACAGGTTACGAGCAATCCGGCCGTGCGTGTCGACGCATGGGTGACCCCGCCCTCCTATACTGGCCGCGCGCCGATCTATCTGACGGCCGATGGCAGTGAACAGGCGCCGATCGGTGTTCCGCAGTTTTCCAGCCTGACGGTGCGCGTCAGCGGCGGCCAATCGGCCGAGAAGGTGCTGTTCAGGAAGGCCAATGGCGAAAGCCAGGAAATCGCTGTTCAGGAAGACACCCGGCCGCAGCAGCCAGCCACAAATGCCGATGCCCAACAGGTTTCGGGCGCTCCAGTCGCACCTCAGTTGATGGCGCAGACGCACATCATGAAGCTTGAGGAGAATGGCGCACTGCAGGCAAACGACCGCACCTGGAATTTCGACGTGCTGCCCGACAAGGCGCCGGAAATCGCCTTCGACGGCATGCCGCGCCGCGCCGTCAACGGCGCGCTGGAAATCGGCTTCACGGTGAAGGACGATTACGGCGTGCAGGAGGCTCATGCCGAGATCGTGCCGGTCGAATCCGATCCGGCCGCAACACCGCTCTACCCGCTGCCGGAGTTCCGGCTGGACATTCCCCGCCGCAACGCGCGTGACGGCAAGGGCCTGACGAGCAAGAACCTGACCGAACATCCGCTGGCCGGCAAACGCGTGCGCATCACCCTCGTCGCCAAGGATGCTGCCGGACAGACGGGCCGCAGCCCGCCCTATGAGATGATCATGCCGTCGCGTCCGTTCAGCGAGCCGCTGGCTGCGGCTGTCGCCGAAGAGCGCCAGACCTTCGCTCTCGATACCCGCAAGATGCCCGAGGCGATCGCGCTCAACGAAGCCCTGACGATCCGGCCCGAGGAGACGATCCCGAACACCACCCATTACCTGCTGATCGAGTCCGCGCTGACCCGCATGCAGCTCGCCAAGGGTGATGAGCAGCTCAAGGATACAGCCCAATATCTCTGGGACATCGCCCTCGGCATCGAGGAAGGTGATCTTTCGCTGGCCGAACGGCGACTGCGCGACGCCCAGCAGAACCTTGCCGATGCGCTGAACCGCAATGCTCCTGATGCCGAAATCAAGAAACTGATGGATGAGCTGCGCAAGGCGATGCAGGATTATATGAACGAGCTCGCCCAGCGCCTGCAGAACATGCCAATGCAGCCGAACCAGAATGCCCAGAATTTCCTGCGCCAGCAGGATCTGCAGCGCATGATGGACCAGATCGAAAACCTGGCACGCTCCGGCAATCGCGATGCCGCCCAGCAGATGCTCTCCGACCTGCAGCGGCTGATGAACAACCTGCAGACGGCCCGTCCGCAGCGCGGCCAGCAGCAGGAAAACAGCCAGCTGACGCAGCAGATGAACAAGCTCGGCCAGATCCTGCGCGACCAGCAGAAGCTGATGGACGAGACTTTCCGCCTCGACCAGCAGCTTCGCGACCGCATGCAGCGCGGCGATCCCAACATGGACGACATGATGCCGGGCGAGGAAGGCCAGCAGCAACAACAGCAGGGCCAGCAGGAGCAGCAAGGCCAACAGCCCGGCGACCAGATGACGGCCGAGCAACTGCGCGAAGCGTTAAAGCAGCTCCGTGGCCAGCAGGATGCACTCGGCAAGCAGTTGCAGGAACTGCAGAAGAGCCTTGGCGATATGGGTATGAAGCCAGGCGAAGGCTTCGGTCAGGCACAGCGCGAGATGGAAGGTGCCGGCCGTGACCTCGGCCAGGGCAACGGCAGCAGCGCCGTGGAAGGCCAGGGCCGGGCTCTCGAAGCCCTGCGACAGGGCGCACGTGACATGATGAGCCAGATGATGCAGGCGCAGCAGGGTCAACAAGGACAGCAGGGCCCGAACGGCCAACTCGGCCAGGGCAACCAGAACGGCCGCGATCCGCTCGGCCGCCCGCGCCAGACCGACCTCGGGCCGGACATGAACAACGATGTGAAGATACCCGACGAGATCGACGTTCAGCGCGCCCGAGAGATTCTGGACGCTATCCGCGAAAAGCTCGGCAACAATCCGACCCAGGCGATCGAGCGACAATATCTCGAACGGCTGCTGGATATTCAGTGATGCTGGGAGGATGAGGCTTTTGGCGTGCCTCGGAGGCACGCCCGGGCCATAAACGTCAGGCCACTAGCGCCCGTGCCACGGCCTTGCGGATGTCTGGCAAGGCGAACGGCTTCGGCACGACATCGATGATCTTTTCAGCGAGGTCGTCGGCCCGTTCGCGCTGTTCGGCATAGCCCGTCATCAGCAGGATTTTCAGCGCCGGAAAGGCGTCCTTCGCCTGATGCGCCAGTTCGATGCCGTCCATGACCGGCATACGGATATCTGAAAGCAGCAGGTCGTAGCTGCCGCCCTTCAACTTTTCCAGCCCTTCCGCCCCGTCGGCGGCTTCATCGGTCTCATGACCGTCAAGGCGTAGTGCCCGGGCTACGAAAGTACGAAGGGAATCCTCGTCTTCCGTGATCAGAATTTTTGCCATCTGTGCATTGCTCCGTCGTCATGCCCCGCGACCGAGATCGCACGCCGTTCCCTAGCGATCGGTAAACACGCGCGGCGGATCGACGGAATGGTTAACAAGCCGTCTTGAAGCAGGACGCCTTACGCGTCACCGGTAACCACGCCGACGAAGGGCAGCTCGCGGAAAGCATAGGCAACGTCCATACCGTAGCCGACGACGAAATAGTCGGGGCATTCGAAGCCGACATAGTCCGCTTCCAGCTCTTCCTTGCGCTTGACCCGCTTGTCGAGCAGTACGGCGATCGTCACGTTGCGCGCGCCGCGCTCATAGAGCAATTCCTTGGCAAACCGCAGCGTACGGCCGGATTCGAGGATGTCGTCGATCAGCAGGACATCACGGTCCTTCACGTCGCTGTCGATGTCCTTGACGATCCGCACGCCCTGCGAAACCGTGCCCGCGCCATAGCTCGAGAGCGTGATGAATTCGACCTCGGGAGCAAGGCCGGTATCATGCAGAGCGCGCAGCAGGTCGGCCGCAAAAATAAAGGAGCCCTTGAGCACGGCGATGACCAGCAGGTCCTTCGTCGGACCGGCGGCGATATCCTGCGCCATGGAATGATTGCGCTCGGCTATCTGCTCGGCAGTGAAGAGCGGCTCGATGTTTTTTCCGCGCACGACAGGCATAAAGGCTTGCTCCGTAAAATGAAGGGTAAGCCGTTAGCACATTAATTCCGGCGAAACACCCCGGAGAGACAGGTTTTTCCCATCGATCAATCCAAAAACGCGCCTCGCGCTCATGGCATGAACGAAAGCCGCACCTCCGGCACCTTGCCGCCGGCATGCTGCACGCGGGCTGAAAAGCCGCGGCTCTGGCCTGCATAAATGGCATCCGTCGGCGGTGCGATGACGATACTGGCGGTCAATCGCTCGTCGGCGACGAGATCGGCGCGGATCGGCTTGACCTGTTGTGTCACGCCGCTTTCATTCTCGACGATGCCGTTGATCAGCAGGATGCGCATGCCATTGGCGTCGCGCGGGGTAATCGTCACATGCGAAAAGTGGAGCGTAGTAGCCGGCGACGCTCCACTCTTCAAAAGTCCGGAGAACCCGCCGGCAAGTCCGAAGACCAGCACGAAGAGCGAGATCACCAGTGCCGCAAAGCCCCGAAGCGACGCCTGTTGCAGCCAGACCTCCATGCCACGCAAGACCGCGGCAGCGGTGGCAAGCCAGACCGGAGGCTGCGTCTCGGGCGGAACGCTACGACGGCGATTGTCGTTTTGGGTCGCGTCGCGGGCACTGGCAGATGCACCTTGCGGCCGCGCCTCACCGACGACCACGAATTCGGCATCGGCTACGTCATCCGTGCGCGGCATGCGGCGGGGTTGGCGGATAACCCGCTCCGGCGGCAGAAAATCATAGGCCCGGCCGGCGGCCGGTCGTCTGAAGGAGGATGCTTCCATGGTGGCGACCTCTCGGATGTCCACATGGTTTCGCTGCCTAAGACAATCTTGGCATTGAAACGAATCCAGCCCAGTCGTAAATTTCAATGGTTAATGCTTCGCAAAGATCGCCATCAAACGGGCGTCTTTCCGGCAAAATTTACCCGCTGTTAACGGTGTTGGTTAACAAGTCATGCGGTGAAACCACGAAAGACTGAGCTACCCCGTTGATCCATTTCGAGAATGTCGGTTTGCGATATGGTATGGGCCCGGAAATTCTCCGGGACCTGACTTTCGACATCCCGAAAAAGTCCTTCCAGTTTCTGACTGGCCCGTCCGGCGCCGGCAAGACCACGCTGCTGCGCCTGCTCTTCATGTCGCTGCAGCCGACCCGCGGCCTGATCCGCATGTTCGGGCGCGACATATCCGAGATCCCTCGTCCGGAGCTGCCGCTGCTGCGTCGCCGCGTCGGCATCGTCTTTCAGGATTTTCGTCTCCTCGACCATCTGACGACCTATGAGAATGTGGCCCTGCCGCTTCGCGTGCGCGGCAAGGATGAAAGCACCTACAAGACCGACGTGCTGGAACTTTTGAAATGGGTCGGGCTCGGCGAACGCATCAACGTGCTGCCGCCGGTGCTCTCGGGTGGCGAGAAACAGCGTGCTGCGATCGCCCGCGCGCTGATGGATCGGCCGGAAGTGCTGCTCGCCGACGAGCCGACCGGCAATGTCGATCCGCCGATGGCCAAACGCCTTCTGAACCTCTTCATGGAACTCAACCGTCTAGGCACCGCAGTGGTGATCGCCACCCACGATCTCTCGCTGATGGACCAGGTGGAAGCCCGCCGCATGATCCTCTCGGAAGGGCATCTCGATATTTATGACTAAAACGCCCACCAGGACCCGCGCGAAGGCGCCCGCCGCTGCCGCCCAACAGCCCAAGCGGCCGGAGATGCGCGTGCGCCCCACGGCACCGATCCTGCCGCCATCAAACATTCAGGGCAATGCGCTGATGGTTGTCATTGCCATCATGGCCTTCCTCGCCTGCCTAACGCTCGGCGGCGTCAGCATGGTTCGCTCGACGGCAGCGAGCTGGGAAAGCCAGATTTCCCGCGAAGTCACCATTCAGATCAAGCCGGACGACAATCTGGACATGGAAAAGGCCCTCGTCCAGGCCCGCGATATCGCGCTGACCTTCGTCGGCACGAAGAGTGGTCAGATCGTCGACGAAGCCGCCACCGCACGCCTTCTGGAGCCCTGGCTCGGCAGCGGCCTGGACATCAAGGAACTTCCCGTGCCGCGCCTCGTCATCGTCACCATTGACGAGAGCCATCCACCCGACTTTGCGGCAATGCGGGACCTTCTGAAGGAAAGCATTCCGCAGGCCTTCCTCGATGACCACCGTACCTGGGTCGACCGGCTGGTTGCGATGGCCCGTACGACGGTCATGATCGGCACCGGCATCCTGCTGCTCGTTTTCGCCGCCATGGTGCTGACAGTGGTCTTTGCGACGCGTGGCGTGCTCTCGGGCAACCGCCACATCGTCGAAGTGTTGCATTTTGTCGGCGCCGAGAGCTCGTTCGTCGCAACGGAATTCCAGAAGCATTTCCTGAAAATCAGCCTCAAGGGTTCGGCGATCGGCAGCGCACTGGCCGCCCTCTTTTTCGCCGCCGCCGGCTTCTTGCAGAGCAAGACGATCGCCACGCCCGAGACCGATCAGGCAACGGCCCTCTTCGGCACATTTTCGGTTGGCGCCCTCGGCTATCTCGGCATCTTCGCGACGATGATCGTGATCGCACTGCTGACGACGCTGACGGCGCGGCTCACCGTCATGCGCACGATCTATGAAATCGATATATTACGTTCCGATCCGACGCGGGCTGACGGCATCGTGAATTGATCGCAGCCATGCCGTTTTGCCATGAAAGCGTCTGTTCCGCGCCGCAATCAGCGTATAATCACGACTCATGACGATGGGCCATACGACACGCAATCCGATTCGCCCAGACCCGGAGCATGAACGCCCCGAGAACGTCTTGCCGCGACGCGGCCCAATCCGTCGCGTCTTACGCTGGATGGGCTTTTCCTGCGTGTTGATCGCCGCGCTGATCTTCGGCGGTTTTTTACGCTTTGCAGATTCGGTCACGACCCTGAAGCCTCCTGCCGAGCCGCGGGCGGACGCAATCATCGTACTGACCGGCGGCTACCAGCGTATCGATCAGGCCGTCGAACTCCTGCAGAAAGGCGCCGGCAAGCGGCTGCTGATCTCTGGTGCGCATCCCTCCACCACGCCGACGCAGATCCGCAGGATGACTCAAGGGTCCGCCGATCTCTTTTCCTGCTGTGTCGACATCGGCTATGACGCGCTCGATACGATCGGCAACGCCGAGGAAGCCTCGAACTGGATTCATGCAAAGGGCTATAAGAGCATCCTCGTCGTCACCAACAACTACCATATGCCGCGCAGCCTCGCCGAACTCTCCTATGTCGATCCTGACATCGAGTTCATTCCCTATCCCGTCGTCAATTCTGATCTGAAGACACGCGATTGGTTCACCGATCCGAACGCCATGCGCGTCATGCTGGCCGAGTATGCCAAGGTGCTGCTGGCAGGCGGGCGCAACATCGTCGGCCTGCGCCATACCGGCCTGCGTTCCGCCAGCCTGGCCGATCAGAACTGAGGCTTTTACGCACTTCGGCAATCAGACGCTTTTTCTGACAGGCAATATCGTGTAGGCCGGTCGGCGTGACCGTGCCTCGGGAAAGTTTCATGATCGCCCTGCGTTCCGTTCTGTTCAACACGATCTTCTATGCCAACCTCATCATCAGGATGATCGTGCTCTCCCCCTTCTACTTCATCGCGCCGCGCAAGCTCGCCTACAACGTCCCCAAGAACTGGGCGCGCTCGAACCACTGGCTGATGCGGGTGATCGTCGGCACCACTTTCGAGATCGAGGGCTTGGAGAACCTGCCTGACGGCAGCTACATCATTGCGCCGAAGCATCAGTCCTTCTGGGATACTTATGCGCTGCTGCCCAACCTCAAGGATCCGGTCTATATCCTCAAGCGCGAGCTGATGTGGATCCCGCTTTTCGGCTGGTACGCGAAGAGGCAGCGCATGATTCCGGTCGATCGTGGCGCGCGCGGCAAGGTGATGGTGGAGGTGTTGAAGCGCACCAAGGAAGAGCTCGCCACCGGCCGCCAGCTCATCATCTATCCCGAGGGCACGCGACGCCCACCGGGTGCCGAGCCGATGTACAAATATGGCATCGCCCGCATGTATCGCGACCTGCAGCTCCCGGTCGTACCCATCGTCATGCATCCCGGCCTGTTCTGGCCGCGCCGCAGCACCATGCGTTATCCCGGTCATTTCAAGGTACAGATCCTGCCGCCCATCATGCCTGGCATGGATCCCGACGCGTTCTTCGCCCATCTGATCGACGTGACGGAAAGCGCCAGCGATCAGCTTCTGATCGACACGGTCGAACACAACCCGCATGTGCCGCTGCCGCCGACGGCGGTAGAGAGGCTGGCCGAGTTGCGCAAGGCAAAGGCCGCGACGGCTTGAAACAATTCCAGCAAAAGCGTGCAGCGATTTGCGTCGGAATTACATAAAAACAAAGAGATAGATCTTTTCCGGGAAGGATCTAAGCCGCGGCACGCAGCCGCGTGACTTCCTCGACCACCTGTTCCAGCCACTGGTCGCGAATGCCCATCTCCTTCAAATGCGCGAGCGTATTGAAGACATAGGCATCGTTCGGGCCCGACTGGCCGACAGAGACATTAACGATCCGTGCGGCGGCAAACGCATCCAGTGCGCCGGCATATTGCTCATGGGCGCGGTCGACCACATAGGCGACCGCCCGCGCACTGCGACCATCCGGAAGCTGCAACGGCAGGTGCCGTTCCAGATAGACGTTTGTGACGAGTTCGCGGGCGCGCAGATAATCAATCACCTCATGCCATTTCTCTGTCGCTACGCGAAAAGCCATGCCGCGGCAGGCGCCGCCTCTGTCGAGGCCGAGAACAAGGCCGGGATTTTCGCGGCTGCCGCGATGCACGAAAGAACGGACGCAGAGCGAGCGCCGGTAGCCATAAACCAATGCCTGCGACCGCTCAACGAATTCGAAGCCCGGATTCCACATCAACGAGCCGTAGCCAAATACCCAAAATTCGTCCATATCGCACGCCAGATCAAAATCAGATTTCGTTTTCACCATTGGAGAACATCATGGCAGCGTCAAGCCAATCCGGCAGCGGCCAATACAGCAACGGCAGGAAATTCTGGTTGCTGGGCGGCGCTATCCTTCTGGTGATCGCTCTCTATACAGGCGGCTGGTTCTATGCGGCCTCTGCGTTGAAACAGACCGTTCTGACCGCAATCGCTCCTCGTGCCGAAGTGGGCGTGAGCGGCGAGTGCTCCGATATTGAATTCCGCGGCTTTCCTTTCCGCATCGGACTTTTCTGCTCCAAGGTGGATGTGGACGATAATGTGAACGGCATATCCGCCACCTTCGGCGCGCTTCGCTCCGCCGCCCAGGTCTATGCCCCCGGCCATATCGTCTGGGAACTCGACTCCCCGGCCGAGATCCGCACCGCGCAGGGCCTGACCATCAATGCCCAATGGGACAATCTGCAATCGAGCCTCGTTACCAAGGCGCAGGGCATCGACCGCACCTCGACCGTCATTGACGGGTTGAAGGCCGTGGCCATCTCCTCCTTTACCGGGCAGACTGTCAATTTCGATGCCGCCCGCACCGAGATCCACCTGCGGCAGAACGGAGCGGATCTTGACGGCGCAATCTCGGTCGAAAACGCCAATGCGATCGTCAAGGACTGGCCGCAGGTCTTCCCGAAATTCTCCGCCAGCGCCGACCTGACGCTGATTGGCAAGGCCGGAATGATCGACGGCACCGACGAACAAGGCATCCACGGCTCTCAGGGCGAGCTTCGCCGCATCGTCGCCGATATCGGCGATGGCAAGGTAATGACCATTTCCGGCCCCTTCGCCTTCGACGAACAGGGCTTCCTCTCGGGCAAGTTCAAGCTGGAGATCGAGCAACTCGGCCCCTGGGGCAAGAGCATCAAGGAGGCCTTCCCCGATATCGCCTCGACGGTCGATACCGCAACCAAGCTGTTGAAGGCGCTTGCCGGCGGCGGCGATAAGGTTTCCGTCGATCTGGTCGTCGATCACGGCAATGCGACAGTGAGCGGCTTCATCCCGCTCGGCAAGATCCCGCCGGTTTAATCGAGTTTTTTAAGGAAGAAGACTTCCGGCACCGTCTGGATGCCGGGCAGTTCGATCGACCCGGTTTCAGAAAATCCGTTGCGGCGATGCCAGTCCTGCGGGCGGCTTTCATCGCACTCGCTTGATGTCATCAAAAGACGCGCGCCGCTCTCGCGCATCTCCGTTTCCCAGGCAAGAAACAGCGCCGTGCCGACGCCGGACCGGCGATGGCCATCCAGCACCCGGATCATTTCCATGTAGGGAATCCTGCCCCAGAAGCGGGAGAAGCGCAGGAAGCCGACAATCTCGCCTTGCTCGCGGGCGATCAGATATTCGCCGAGATCGATGCAGCGCGAAATCCAGGCCTCGCCGACATGGTGATCCTCGCGAAGCAGCCATTCCTTCTCCGACTGGCTCGGCTTCGCGATCTCGATCATGACTATTTCTTTTCCAGCGGATGTGGGCGGCCGAAGTCCGGCGCATCCACATCCTGGCCTGCCTGGACGATCGAGCGTCGGATGGCACGGGTGCGGGTGAAGAGTTCGAAAATCTTGTCGCCCTCGCCCCAGCGGATCGCCCGCTGCAGATAGGCGAGATCTTCCGAGAAACGCGCCAGCATTTCCAAGATCGCGTCACGATTGTGCAGGCAGACGTCGCGCCACATCGTCGGATCTGATGCGGCAAGACGGGTGAAATCGCGGAAGCCGGAGGCGGAATATTTGATAACTTCCGATTCCGTTACCGTCTCCAGATCGTCGGCCGTTCCCACAATATTGTATGCTATGAGATGCGGCAGATGGGAGACGATCGCAAGCACCTTGTCGTGATGCTGGGCGTCCATCTCGTCGACTCGGGAGCCGAGCGCTTCCCAGAAGCCTCGCAACGTCTTCAGCGCTGTCGGGTCAGTTCCTTCGAGCGGCGTCAAGATGCACCAGCGTCCCTGAAACAGGCCGGGGAAGCCTGCATCCGGGCCGGACTTTTCCGTGCCCGCGATCGGATGGCCGGCAATGAAATGCACATGATCAGGCATGTGCGGCTGCATCTGCGCAATCACGGAAGCTTTGGTGGAGCCGACATCAGTAACGATCGCGCCGGGTTTCAGGCTGCTGGCGATCTCTTTCGCGACACTTTCGGAGGCGCCGACCGGCACCGACACGATAACGAGATCGGCATCCTTTACCGCCTCTGCCGAGGAAGTCGTATAGCGGTCGCCGAGCTCCAACTCCTCGGCACGCTTCAGCGTCTCGACACTGCGTGTAGCCACGACGACTTCATTGGCAAGGCCCAGACGCTTGATGTCATGGGCAAGCGAAGAGCCAATCAGGCCGATACCGATCAGGGTGATGCGATTGAACTGCGCTGTCATGCCTTGCGTCCCATGAATTCGCCAAGCGCCTCGATGACGCCGTGGTTGGCTTCTTCCGAACCGACGCTCATACGCAGCGAGTTGGGAAAGCCGTAGCCGCGCACCGCGCGCAGGATATAGCCGCGGCTCGTCAGGAACTCATCGGCATCCGCCGCCCGCTTGCCGTCGACATCGGGGAAATGGATGAGAACGAAGTTGGTGACCGATGGCGTGACCTCCAGGCCGATGGCCTCGAATGCGCTCGTCAGCTTCTCGATCCACATCTGGTTGAAAGACACAACATCCTGAATGAAGGACTGGTCACGGATCGCGGCAGCGCCCGCGGCAATTGCAGGAGCATTCATGTTGAATGGCCCACGCACGCGGTTCAGGGCGTCGATGATGTCGACCGGCGCATACATCCAGCCGACACGCAACGCTGCAAGGCCATAGACCTTCGAGAAGGTCCGGGTCATGACGACATTGGCGTTAGACGAGACCACCTCGATACCGGCTTCATAGTCGTTGCGGCGAACATATTCCGCGTAGGCAGCATCGAGCACGAGGATGACGTGCTTCGGCAGGCCGGCCTGCAGGCGGCGAATCTCGCTCACGGGAATATAGGTGCCGGTCGGATTGCCGGGATTGGCAATGAAGACGATCTTCGTCTTGTCTGTCACCGCAGCAAGGATCGCATCGACATCGACGGTGTGGTTCTTTTCCTTGACCACGACAGGCGTCGCACCCGCGCCCATGATCTGGATCTTGTAAACGAGGAATCCGTGCCCGGTGATGATGCCCTCGTCGCCGGCGCCGAGATGGACGTGGCAGAGCAAGCCGAGCAGCTCGTCGGAGCCGTTGCCGCACAGGATGTTTGCCGGGTTGAGGCCGTGCACTGAAGCGATCGCCTCGCGCAGCTCGTGCGCTTGACCGTCCGGGTATCGCTCGAGATTGCCTGCGGCCGCCTTGAATGCTTCGATCGCCTTGGGGCTCGCGCCGAGCGGCGTCTCGTTGGAGGAGAGCTTGTAGACGCGGGCCACACCCGGTGCATGCTCCTTGCCCGGCACATAGGCTGCAATATCCAGAATACCGGGACGCGGAACGGGCTTGCTCATCTCAACACTCATGGATCGACCTTGGAAATTGCCGGAAGGCCGGCGAAAGACTTGAGTGCAATTAAAGCGGAATGGCGATTTTGTCGAGTGCTGCAGCGCTTAGCGGCTGCGTGTGGTCGGCACACCATGCGGCGCAAGGACCGGTACAAAAACGCGGCGTGAAGCACGCGCGGCAACAGGAAGGCCCTGGTAAAGCCGCTTCTGCGCCTCGACGATAATGACACCCGAAAAAGCCGGCCAGAGCGTGCGGCCGATCCGCTCGAAGCCGCGGCGCAGGCGCAGCACCGCACGCAGTTTCGACGGCGGGAAGAACAGCGCTTCGGCCGTCGCGCCCGGCGTGAAGTTGGTCTCGCGTAGCAGATGGGTCAGCTGGCCGCGCGAATAGGGCCGGCCGGAGCCGAAGGGCGTATGCTCCATGCGCGCCCAGACCCCGCGGCGGTTCGGTACCACGATAACGAGGCGTCCGCCCGGCGCCAGCACCCGCCAGAGCTCCTTCAGCGTCTCGCGCGGACTTTCGGCAAATTCCAGCGAATGCACCATCAGCACCCGGTCGATTGAGGAATCCGGCAGCGGCAATTCCTCGTCGAAGATCAATGCGGTGGAAGAAAGCGAACCGACAGGCCAGTTCACAGCCCCCTGTCCAGCGGGCATGAAAGCGAAGGTGCGTTCCGTATCAGCCTGGAACCGGTCAAGGAAGGGCACGGAATAACCAATGCCCACAAGTCGCTCCTGCGGCAGGCGCACCCAGAGCGACGACAGCGCCATGGCAATCGACTGCTCGGCCATGTGCCCAAGCTCGGAATGATAGAATTGGCGAAGGTCGACGATATCGGCGTGCATTAAGACAAATGTTATCAGTGACCGGTTGGACTTCAAGGCCGGAACCTCTACATTCCCGGTCAGTACGAGGGATAAGGGACTATTTGAGCGATGAAACCTTTGGAATTAGAAGTTTTTCTCTGCCGCAGCGACAATTTCGGTGTTCTCGTCCATGACCCGGAAACCGGGCAGACCGCCTCGATCGATGCGCCTGATGCGGCAGCCGTGGAAGCTGCTGCTGTCCGCCGTGGCTGGACCATCACCCATATTTTCACGACCCATCACCATATCGACCACGTGGAAGGCAACCTGCCGCTAAAGGAGCAGTACGGCCTGGAGATTATCGGCCCGGTCAACGAAGCGGTGGCGATTCCCGGCCTCGACAAGACGGTGGGCGACGGCGACAGCTTCCTCTTCGGCGATCATACGGTCAACGTCATCGAAACGCCCGGCCATACTGCCGGCCACATCTGCTATCATTTTGCCGACGACAAGCTCCTCTTTGCTGCTGATACGCTCTTTGCGCTCGGCTGCGGCCGCCTGTTTGAACGCCCCGCCGCCGACATGTGGCATTCGCTGCAGAAGCTTGCCGTTCTTCCGGATGAGACCGCCGTCTATTTCGGCCACGAATATACGCTCTCCAACGCCCGTTTTGCGGTTACGATCGATCCCGGCAATGAGCGCCTGAAGAGCCGCGCGGCGGAGATCGAGTCACTGCGGGCCGAAGGCAAGTTCACCATTCCGACGACGCTGGCGCTCGAAAAGGAAACCAACCCCTTCCTGCGCGCGGCCGATCCCGCCGTCCGCCGCAATCTGCTGATGGAAGGCAAGACCAATGAAGAGGTCTTCGCCGAAATCCGCAAGCGCAAGGACAATTTCTAGGACATGGCCGGGAGAAAACTCACCACCGAGGAGATCATCCGCGAGCTTAGCATGCAGCCGCACCCCGAAGGCGGCTGGTATGCACAGACCTTCCGCGACATCAATGGCGGCGAACGCGGCCATTCGACGGCGATCTATTATCTGCTCGCAAGAGGAGAGCGCTCGCACTGGCACCGTGTCCATGATGCGGCAGAGGTCTGGCATTACTATGCTGGCGCGCCGCTGGCACTGCACCGCTCGGGAGATGGCCGCCACAGCGAAACGCTGAAGCTCGGCACGGATATTGCCGGCGGTGAGCGGCCGCAGGCCATCATCCCTGCCAATTGGTGGCAATCGGCCGAGACGCTCGGCGACTATACGCTGGTCGGCTGCACGGTGGCGCCCGGTTTTGAATTTTCCAAATTCGAGATGGCGCCGCCGGACTGGAAGCCCGGTATTATCTAGGTCTGCTCGGCTGCGACCGGCTGCATCTGCGGCTTGCGGCGGAACATCTCTTGTGCCGCAAGCACCGCGCCTCCCGTGATCAGCAGACAGGCAAGCGCGATGCGCCAGCTCGGCTCGGCAATGCCGAAAACAGTCAGGATCAGTGTCGAAAGCAGCGGTGCGGCGTAACTTGCGGCACCAAGGATCTGGATGTCGCCGTTCTTGACCCCATGATCCCAGGCATAGAAGGCAGCTCCCACCGGAAAGAGACCGAGGCCGACCACGGCAAGCCATTCGAAGCTCGTCTCCGGCCAGACCGTGGTCTCAAGCCCCAGATGGCAGAGCAGCGAAAGCACCGATGTCGCAAGGCAGAAGCCAGTAACGACATCGGTGGAGACGGCATCAAAACGCCGCGTCAGCAGCGAATAGCCCGACCATGTGAAGGCACAGAGGAAGGCCGCCCCATAACCGACGGCATAAGCACCGTCGAAATCGATGCCGTTGCGCCCGACAATTATGAAGGTGCCACACAGACCGGCCAGAGCGCCGACAATGTGGTACCAGCGCAGCCTCTCGCCCGGCAGCAATGCCGAACCGACGACGATCAGCAACGGCCAGAGATAGGCAATCAATCCCGCCTCGACGGCCGGCGCATTCCTGAGCGCCGTGAAATAGAGAAAATGATAGCCGAACAGGCCGGCAATGCCCGTGATCCAGATCTTTGCCGGCTGCTTCAGGAGCGCGATCCGCGACGGGTTGAGGATGAGTACGAGAATGCCGGGAATGCTGCCGATGGCAAAGCAGATGGCCGAAAGCTGGAACGGCGGCATCTTGCCGGAAGCAGCTGTAAAGAGCGCCAGGAACGACCACATCAGAATGGCCGTAAAACCGATCAACGTTGCCTGAAGCTTCACCCATCCCCCTCGCGGAGACTTACGAAGGCTCCGTCAGCTGTTCACGCTGCTGTACTTCACAGCAGTGATCGTCACCGTCCCGTATTCCGTGGGAATGCGGACGTAGACCGGAGCATATACATTTGCCGCCGCCGCCTTGGCAAACCAGATTTCCATGCGGTTGCTCTTGCTGAGGTAGACAAGATCCTTGCGGCCCTTCTTGTAGCCGGATCGCGGAATGAAGCGCACGCCGCAGACGGTCGCCTTGCCTTTGAACCCATCTGTCGAGAAATCCTCGTCGCCTTTCGGTGAAAGCACGAGGTCCATGCGCGTCTCGCCGTCGAAGATCGGCAGCTTCTGCGAGCAGACGTCGGTATCGCCGGTGAAGATGAGCCCCGAAATCGGATCGAGCACAGAGCGCATATCGCCCTGTGTTACCGGAATCCATTCCTTCGGCCGGCGCGGCTCCGGTGTCGTGGTGGCCGAAACGATATTGCCGTTGCGGTAGCTGACCTCATAGGTGCGAACCTTTTTGCCGGTCTTGTAATAGAGGACATATTTTGCCGCCTGCAGCCGGTCGTCGCGTACCACCCCGGTAACGCTGGTCTTTGCCAGGATATCGGTGACGAGATCGGCAAGTCCGGCCGATTTGATGTCACCGTCGATTTTGTAGCTGTGATCGTCTTCGATCTTGGTGAGAAAGGCAGCCCGCGCGATCGTCAGGCCAGCAAGGGCTACCTTGTACTCCGTGCGGTGCTGTACTTCGCTCGCACCGGCCGGCAAGGCCAGAAGCGCGGCGAACGCCGAAACTAAAATCCGTCTGCCCAGATGAGCCATGGTGAGAGCCTTGTCTTGCCGGGCCGCTTGCGCCCTTGCACTGCGGTCTATACTCCTGCCGCATCACGAAGAAAACAGCAGCTTTTTGACAGAATTGCGGGAAAGGCCAAGGTTTGGCTTGACGCGCGCGACCGGTCTGACTATAGAACCGCAACTTTCCAATCATGGCCTGATGGATTGCGCAGCCGGTTGTTGCCGGATTGTCATTCAATGGCCCGAGAAAAACAAGAAATAGGTGTTCCATGTCCCGCATGTGCGAATTGACCGGCAAGGGAGTCCTGACTGGTAACAATGTCAGCCATGCCAACAACAAGACCAAGCGCCGGTTCCTCCCGAACCTGTGCCAGGTTACGCTGATCTCCGACGCGCTCGGCCAGCGTTACCGTCTTCGCGTTTCGGCTGCTGCTCTTCGTTCCGTCGAGCATCGTGGCGGCCTCGATGCCTTCCTGCTGAAGGCAAATGAAGGCGAACTTTCGATGCGCGCTCGCCTGCTGCGTCGCCAGATCGTCAAGAAGACCGCCGAAGCAGCAGTTGCTGCTGCCTAAGCTCGGCCTCAGTCTTTCAAAAGCTTCAAAAGGCTTGCACGGATAATATCCGGACAAGCCTTTTGCTTGTTGGCCCGGCCTTGTTCCTGGCTGAAATCTCACTCGAACTGGTGGCATCACCCAGGATAAAAAAATGCTGACGACCCGCTATACCCTTATCTATGTCGCGCTGATGACGCTCGTCGTCGTCGCGTCCAATTTCCTCGTCCAGTTTCCGTTGAACGCCACGGTTGCCGGCATCAATCTCGCCGACATTCTCACCTGGGGCGCCTTTTCCTATCCGATCGCCTTCCTGATCACCGACCTGACGAACCGCCAGTTCGGCCCGCAGGCTGCGCGTAAGGTGGTTTTCGCCGGCTTTGTCGTTGGTGTCGCCCTTTCCTTCTTCACCTCGGTTCCGCGTATTGCGATCGCCTCTGGCTCGGCCTATCTCGCCGGCCAGCTTCTCGATATCGCCGTCTTCAACCGCCTGCGTCGTCAGGCCTGGTGGCGCGCACCGCTCGTCGGCTCGCTGATCGGCTCGGCGCTGGATACGGTGATGTTCTTCTCGCTGTCCTTTGCCGCCTTCTTTGTCTTCCTCGGCCCGAACGAGCCGTTTGCGCTGGAAAACGCGCCGATCTTCGGCGTCCTCTCGACGGAAGCCCCGCGCTGGATCTCTTGGGCGCTCGGTGATTTCTCGGTGAAGATGCTTGTCGGCCTGGTGATGCTGCTGCCCTATGGCGCACTCATGAACGTGCTGCGCCCGGTGCCGTCCGCTGCGGCACGGTAAATACCGTCCCACAATCCGCCCTCGGATCGGAATCCTCGCATTCCCCACCTTTCGCCTGGATGGCGATCATTTCTGGTCGAGCGACCCAGGAAAACGCTCTGATCATGAATGCTGGACGGGCTGGCTGCAGACCTTACTGCAGCCAGCCCGCACCAACCGATGGCAACGCCAACTGCAGATCTCACGACGACTGAAGGCGCCCTGCAATGACCGCCGGGTGGCTCAGCACCTCCGCGATGAGTTCATCGACAGGCCGTGATGAATCGAGCCGTAAAATCGGCCTCGTCAGCGTCTTCAGCCACTCCTCATGCCCAACGAGACTTTGGCGTTCCGGTCCCGCCGTATCGTAGCTCTCTGCCCATTCCATGAATTCGCGGCTTTTCACCGCCATGTCGCCACCGGGCCTGATCCTCTCGCCGTAGTGCTCCTCCTCGCGCTTGCGGATGCGCTCCATACGCGCGACGGGATCGATCCTCAGAAAGACCACCAGATCGTATAGTGGCTCGAATTCCGCACCCCATTTTATCGCCGAGCCGGAAAGCACCCAGCCGGCATCGGGCAGCGCTTCTTGCCTGAGCATCGAGATACGCGCCCCAACCTCGCGCTGCGTCGTGAAGGGCGGATCGGTCGGCATCCAGAAGAAATGATCTGTATCGAGATGACGGATGTCGAGCAGCTCGGCCAGCGCCAGGCCAAGCGTGTCGTGCCGGAGCCCGAGGCCCCCGTGATATGGATGCGCATCATACAACTCTCAAAGGCTGGTATCGAAAGGGATGGTCCGCATAGCGCAGAGTTATGACAGCCGTTCGAAGGCCGCTCAATCGACCAGCCGGAATTCCAGCATCAGATTGCGCTGCAGGATGGAGTGATTGTCGTCCGACACCAGGATGATATGCGTCGTGCCATCGGCTGCCTGGAAGGCATCGAGCCCTTCCATATTGTCGATATTGTAATTGAAGTTGCCCTCGACGAGCAGCTCGCCGTTCACGATGGCGCCGGGCTTGATGTCTGCTCCCTTGATGCGGCGAATGCGCATGCCGATACCTTCGGCCATGTTGAAGCGCCGCTCCAGCAGCAACAGGTCGCCACCCGGCAGGAAGGCACCGTCAGTCACATCGAAGCTGCCATCCTTCTCGACGGTGAACTGCCCCTTCTGCGGCCCGGCCAGAATAGCCGCAAGCCGGTTACCGTCCTCGTCGAGGCTACGCTCCGCCACGATTACGGGCGCGCCTTTCAGCGGGCTCGAGGCGGGGGCTACGACAACGGTTTCGATGCCGCGGTTTGCCCGCATCTCGTCGCGGGGAATGAGTATCCCGACCGTCGACAAGGATCGCGAGTCGAGAAAACCGGGGTTCGGATAAACATCGACGCGATGATCCTGCTCGAAGGAAACAAGAATCCGGTCGCCATCCAGTGCGAGGCCTTCGGCATCCATGCGCCCCTTGCCCTCATGTATCCGGCCAACACGATCCCTCATCGGCGTGATCTCGACACCGGAAAGACCGGACAGCCTGCCCTTGGCATCACGCTCGATGCTGCCCGTCAGCCAGTGCCCGGTATCGAGCACGCCGATGAAAGTGTTGCCGTCAGGGCGCATGCGGATGGAGGAAAGCGAGCCGAAGAGGGAATTGCTCGACACCATCTCCAGCCCGCCGATAAATTCCAAGGGGCCGAAGCGGGTTTCGTCGCGACCGATATGGAAATCCGAAATCTTGCGGCTGATGATCTTCGCAGGCTCGCCCGCATGAGCGCCTGACAAGCCTGTCGCGAGGCCAAGGACGACCAGAGCCGCGCGAGACAGGTTTTCAAACGCCATGCGGATGTTTCCCCAAGACTGTATCAACCAGCGCGGCGCAGGCGGCCACCGCGCGGCTGTGCGGCATGGTCCTCGAACAATTCGGCAAGCTGCTCGGTCATGGCGCCGGCAAGCTCGTCCGCATCGACGATCGTCACGGCGCGGCGATAGTAACGCGTCACGTCATGGCCGATGCCGATTGCCAGAAGCTCGACCGGAGAACGCGTCTCGATCTGTTCGATCACGGCGCGCAGATGCCGCTCCAGATAATTGCCCGGATTGACCGAAAGCGTGGAATCATCGACCGGCGCACCATCCGAAATCATCATCAGGATGCGGCGCTGCTCGCGCCGCGCCAGCAGGCGATTATGCGCCCAGATCAGCGCCTCGCCATCGATGTTTTCCTTGAGCAGGCCTTCGCGCATCATCAGGCCGAGATTGGTGCGCGCGCGCCGCCACGGGGCATCGGCCGACTTGTAGATGATGTGTCGCAGGTCGTTGAGACGGCCGGGCGTCTGCGGCTTGCCATTGGCAAGCCAGCTCTCGCGTGCCTGACCGCCTTTCCAGGCCTTCGTCGTGAAGCCGAGGATCTCCACCTTGACGCCGCAACGCTCCAGCGTGCGCGCCAGGATATCGGCGCAGGTCGCGGCAACCGTGATCGGCCGGCCGCGCATGGAGCCGGAATTGTCGATCAGCAATGTCACGACCGTATCGCGGAACTGCGTGTCGCGCTCCATCTTGAAGGAGAGCGGTTGCGTCGGATCGATGATGATGCGCTGCAGTCGCGCCGTATCGAGATAGCCTTCCTCGAGATCGAAATCCCAGGAACGGTTCTGCTGCGCCATCAGCTTGCGCTGCAGGCGGTTTGCAAGACGGCCGACAGCGCCTTGAAGATGCGCCAGCTGCTTGTCGAGGAAAGCGCGCAGGCGCTCCAGTTCGGCGGCATCGCACAGCTCTTCGGCTGTAATGATCTCGTCGAATTCCTCCGTATAGACGTGGTAGTCGACCTTCTCATTGAAATCGGCGAATGGCGTATTCGGACGGCGGGTTTCGCCCGGCGTCTCGGAATCGTCGTCGCCTTCTTCCATCATGTCGTCGTCGGAGATCTCGGCGCCTTCGGTTTCGCCGTCCTCCATCTGCTCGTCGGAGACTTCGCTGTCCTCGACAGGCGCCGCATCGCTGCCGGCATCCTCGTCGACCTCATCTTCGTTCTGCTCGTCGCCCGTCGGCTGGTCATCCTCATTGGACTGATCATCGGCGTCAGGATCGCTGTCGTCATCGCCATATTCCTCGGCCATTTCCATGGCCGAAAGCATATTGCGGATGACCTTCGAGAAGGCCTGCTGGTCGTTGATGACACCGGTGAGATTGTTGAGCTCGCTGCCAGCCTTGTCTTCGATGAAGGAACGCCACAAGTCGAGAACTTTTCCGGCCGAAGCCGGGGGCTTCTGGCCGGTGAGCTTTTCGCGCACCATCATCGCAACGGCTTCCCCGATCGGCGCATCTTCCTGCCGTTCGATGCCGGTGAAATTCGCCTTGGCGTACTTCTCCTCGGTCATGGAACGCAGATTGGCAGCCATGCCTTCCATCCGCAGCGAACCGATCGATTCCACGCGCGCCTGCTCGACAGCGTCGAAGATCGCCCGGGCATCCGAGCCCTGCGGCGCCATGCTGGAATGGACCTTCTCGTCGTGGCAGGCGATACGCAGTGCCATGGAATCGCCAAGGCCACGCGTCACCGCCAGCTCATGCGCCGTCGGACGCTTGGAAAGCTCCGGCAGACGAATGCGCTCGCCCGTCATGCCGGGACGCTCATTGGCGAAGGCTACCTCGACCTGGTCATCGCCCGCGATTGCGCGCACGCAGCCCGTTATCGCCCGCCGCAACGGCTCGACATCGACGGGCGCACCAGGCTTTGCTTTCGAATTGTCACCACGAGATGCCATGATCGACTGGCCTCAAGCCCCCAGCACGATGTTGGCCGCGCTTTCCTTCAGTTCCACGCCGAAGGCGCGCTGATAGTGCTCGGCCACCAGAGGACGCTCAAGCTCGTCACACTTGTTGAGGAAGGTGACGCGGAAGGCGAAGGCGATATCGCCGAAGATCTCGGCATTCTCGGCCCAGGTGATGACGGTACGCGGGCTCATGACCGTGGAGAGATCACCGTTCATGAACGAAGCGCGCGTGAGATCGGCAACGCGAACCATCTTGGAAACCGTATCGCGGCCTTCCTTGTCCTTGCCGAAGCTCTTCACCTTGGCGGCGACGATATTTACTTCATGGTCGTGCGGCAGATAGTTCAGCGTCGAGACGATCGACCAGCGGTCCATCTGTGCCTGGTTGATCTGCTGCGTGCCGTGATAGAGACCCGTCGTATCCCCAAGACCGATGGTGTTGGCGGTCGCAAACAGGCGGAAGGCCGGGTGAGGACGGATGACACGGCTCTGGTCGAGCAGCGTCAGGCGGCCGGAGGATTCCAGTACGCGCTGGATGACGAACATCACGTCCGGGCGGCCGGCATCATATTCGTCGAAGACGAGCGCGACATTGTGCTGATAGGCCCAGGGCAGGATGCCGTCCTTGAATTCGGTGACCTGCAGCCCGTCCTTGACGACGATCGCGTCCTTGCCGACGAGATCGATACGGCTGACATGGCTATCGAGGTTGATACGCACGCAAGGCCAGTTGAGGCGCGCGGCAACCTGCTCGATATGCGAAGACTTGCCCGTGCCGTGGTAGCCGGAGATCATCACGCGTCGGTTATGGGCAAAGCCGGCGAGGATCGCGAGCGTCGTCTCGCGGTCGAAGAGATAGTCGGAGTCGAGATCCGGAACATAGGCGTCGCCCTTGCTGTAGGCGGGCACACGAATGTCGGAATCGATGCCGAAGACCTCCCGGACCGAAACGGTGGTGTCGGGCAGTTCGGAAATATCAAGGTCAATCTTGCTCATCATGTCTCCAAGGCGGGTGACGGCCACCCGACCACACTATCTCAGCCATTGCGCAACCATGGCGCCGCAGTATCTTTTCCGCGTTCTCCAAGAGTCGGAACGTCGGCGATACTTCTCCGGGACTGAAACGAAACCTCGGCGGGATAATGACCGCTTGCGAGCATTCTTGAAAGAGTCCCGGACAAGAAACGCCGCGTCCGGAAGGTCGGCAGAGGCGATGTCGGGAAAACGCGCAAATATGTATGCCGCGATTGCCTGCGGCCTCAGCCGATGTGGACCATACCCGATTGAAGCTTAAGAGCAAGGACGGGAATTAACAAAAACCGTTCTGCTTCAATAATTGATAGGCCTGGATGACGGCGCGGAAACGCTCTTCCGAGCCGCGATCGCCGCCATTCGCGTCGGGGTGATGCTTCTTGACCAGTTCCTTGTACTTGCTCTTGATCTCCGCCGAAGTGGCGTTCGCCGCAAGTCCCATCGTATCGAAAGCCTTGGCTTCCAGCGATTTCAGCTTGCGGGCCTGCGGGAAACGCGGGCCGCTGCCCTTGCCGCTACCTTCCTTCACGAAACCGAACGGATCACGCACGCGCGAATAGGCGCCGGAGCGAACTTCGGCATGCAGCGGGCTGTTCTTGGCATCCTTGTTGACGCCGACCGTCCAGGTGGGGCGATGACCGGTGATCGCCTCCTTCTGGTAGCGCGCAATTTCGCCGTCCGAGAGGCCGGAGAAATAATTGTATCCCTTGTTGTAGTCCTTGACGTGTTCGAAACAGAACAAAAAGAATTGGCCTTCCGCATTGCGTCCCACAGGAGCGCGATGCGTGCCTTTTTTGTCGCAGCCGTCCCACTGACAGCTTGGAGGTGCCTGTTCGGGCTCCTGCTCTCGCCTGCGGCGCGTTCGGATGCGATCGAAGTATTTGGAATCAAGTCTCATGGCGGCGCTAATTATGGGGCTGCTGACTGCTGACAACAAGAATTGACAAACGGGAATGTTGCTGGCTTGGTGGGAACCTTTTTCATGAACTCAGAAGACCCCGTGATGACACTCCAGACCAGCATCGAAGAGAAGCTCAAGGCGACCTTCGCACCCGAACGCCTCTCCGTCATCAACGAGAGCCATCTGCACGCCGGCCACCAACCGGATATCACGGGCACCGGCGAGACGCATATGCGCGTTCGCATCGTCTCTGCAAAATTCGTCGGCATGTCTCGGCTGCAACGGCATAGGGCGATCACCGACCTCTTGAAGCCCGAGCTGGATGCCGGGCTTCACGCATTGGCCGTCGAGCCGGCAGCGCCGGGCGAACCGACGCGCTGGTAGAGCCTACTTTCACGCAATTCCGGACACAAACCGCTGCGCACTTTTGCGTGAATTGCTCTAGCGGATAATGAGCGCCGTCGCGTAAAGCCCGAAACCGAAGACGGTATGGGCGAGCAGATTGAGCACACGGACCTTCGTGGGGTTCGGCGTCTTCGACGCCGCCCAGCCAAGCCCAAGACCCGGCTGCATCAGAAACCAGCCCGCACCGACGGTGACGATGCCGAGGATCCAGGCCGGCAGGAAAGTCGGCGCGGCAAACCAGACCGGACCGACGAAGATCGCCAGCAGAATGCCGTAGAGGATTCCAACCGCGTAGTGGCCGATCCAGCCGAGCGCCAGCTCGTTGGCATAGGGCGCGGCATCAGCGATATTATCGTGAAAGACCTTGCCCTTGCCGAGATGCCAGAACCAGCGGCCGGCCGGCGCCCAGTTCGGCGACGGCGTCACGCCGAGCTTTGCGAGCAGGATCGCCCAGATATCCATGAGGACGGTTGCCCCGATGCCGATGGCGACGGATCGCCAGAGAATGTCGAACATGTCAGATCCTGCAGGATGAGCCGGCGCACGGAAATGCCGCCGGTAACGGAAATCTTGGTCAAGCGGGTTTCGTCTCGTCTTCCTCGGCGGGGCGGATGCGCAGCTTGGTGATGCGGTTCTTTTCCCGCTTCATGACGACGAAGCGCTTGCCGTAGAAAGTGAAGGCCTGTCGCTCCTCGGGAATGGTCATCGATTCATGGATGACGAGACCGGCAATCGTCGTGGCTTCCTCATCCGGCAGGTTCCAGTCCAGCGCGCGGTTGAGATCGCGGATTGATACGCCACCATCGACGACGATGGAACCGTCGGCCTCCTGTCGTACGCCCTGTATATCAATATCGTGCTCGTCGGAGATATCGCCGACGATCTCCTCCAGAATATCCTCGAGCGTCACGACGCCCTGCACCTCGCCATATTCGTCGACGACGACGGCGAAATGCTGCTTGCGGCGGAGGAAGGCATTGAGCTGGTCTTCGAGATTGGTGCTGTCGGGCACGAACCAGGGTTTCTGGGCGATTTTCACGATATCGAGCTGCTGCGGCTCCATGTTCGGCTCGGCGAGCGCCCGCAACAGATCCTTGGCGTGTACGACGCCGATGATGTTGTCGATCGTACCGCGCCACAGCGGCATGCGTGTATAAGGGCTTTCGAGGATCGCCCGGACCACGGATTCCGGCGGATCGTCGGCATTGATCGCCCGCATCGCCATGCGGTGGACCATGATATCGGAAAGCTCGAGTTCGCCGAGATCGAGCACGCCGCCGAGACGGTCACGGTCGGCCTTCACGACAGAACCCTCGCGATGCAGCAGGTCGACGGCGCCGCGCAGCTCCTCATGCGCTGACAGCATCGAGACTTCACGCGACAGGTTGATCCCGAAAAGACCGAGGATCTGGCGCACGATCGCATTGACGAAGGAAGAGAGTGGACCGACCACGGCGACGAAGAGCCGTGTCGGTATTGCAACATTGAGCGCAAAACGCTCCGGCGTGGAGATCGCCCAGCTCTTCGGCAGAACCTCCGCGAAGATGACGAGGATAAAGGTCATGGCAAGCGTCGCCAGCGCCACACCGGAATTGCCGAAGATCCCCAGAAATACGCTTGTCGCCAGCGACGAGGAGAGAATATTGGCGAGGTTGTTACCGATCAGCAGCGCACCGATCAGCCGGTCACGACGCTCGATGAGGGTCCTGACGAGACCGGCGCGCTCATCGCCATTGGCCTCCAGTGTATGGATCCGGCTTCTCGAAACGGCGGTCAGCGCGGTTTCGGATCCCGAAAAGAAGGCAGACATCAATACCAGGGCCACGATCGAAACGATCTCCGGCCAGTAGACCGATAAAAACGCCAGGGTGCCTTCGACTGACATCAGGGATGTTTTTCCTTGAGAAAGCTGATCACTTCGGAAGCCGGCACGTCATCGGCGACGAAGGACTGGCCGATGCCGCGGGTGAGAATGAAGGTGAGCTTACCACCCTTGACCTTCTTGTCCTGCGCGATCGCATCCATCAGCACTTCGGCCGGCGGCAGGGTTCCCGGGATTTCCGACATGCGGGTCGGCAGGCCGACAGCCTTAAGATGCGCCTCGACGCGGCGGGCATCATCGGGGCTCGCAAGGTTCATACGCGCCGAAAATTCATGCGCCAGCACCATGCCGATCGAAACGCCTTCACCATGAACCAGCCGGCTGCTGTCATAGGCGGTCGCGGCCTCCAGCGCGTGGCCGAAGGTGTGGCCGAGATTGAGCAGCGCCCGCTGGCCGTTTTCCCGCTCGTCAGCAACCACGACATCCGCCTTCGCCTGGCAGCTGACCGCAATTGCTTCGATACGGGCCGAACCGCCTGCAAAGACCGCCTGCCAGTTGTTCTCCAGCCAGGCGAAGAAGTCCGGCTTGTCGATCAGGCCATACTTGGCGACTTCGGCATAACCGGCGCGGAATTCGCGTTCGCTCAGGGAATTTAGGACATCGGTATCGGCGAGAACAAGATCCGGCTGATGGAAAACGCCGATGAGGTTCTTGCCGTGGCGGCTATTGATGCCGGTCTTGCCGCCGACGGAGGAATCCACCTGAGCGAGCAGCGAAGTCGGCACCTGTACGAAGCGCACGCCGCGCCTGACGATGCCGGCCGCAAAACCCGAGAGGTCGCCGATGACGCCGCCGCCAAGCGCGATGACATAGTCATTGCGTTCGACGCGCGCTTCGAGAACCTTGTCGCAGACATTGACCAGATGCTCGAAACTCTTGGTCTTTTCTCCGGCTGGCAGCACGACCGCCGCCGATGCGATGCCGGCGGTATCGAGGCTCGCCTTCAAGGCATCGAGATAAAGCGGTGCCACATGCTCGTCAGTGATGATAGCCGCCTTGCGGCCCTTGAGCCGCGAGCCGATCTCGCCCCCGGCGCTGGCGATCAGCCCTGGCCCGATCAGAATGTCATAGGCACGTTCGCCAAGCGGTACATGCACCTTGCGGACGGCGGAAGCGGAGGTGATCGCGTTCATGATACTGCACTTTCCTTCTGGGCCTCGACCACGGCTCTCAGCACTTCATCGGCCATGACTTCCTTGCGCACGTCGCGCGAAAGCACCGTGAGATCGGCTTCGGCATAAACGGGGTAGCGGGCGTTCATCAGATTTTCGAGAGTCTGCTTCGGGTTTTCGGTCTTGAGCAGCGGACGTGTATCGCGCTTGTTGACCCGGTCCCAGAGCACGTCGAGATCGGCCTTCAGCCAGACCGAAAGGCCGCCCTTCTTGATATGCCTGCGCGTACGGGCGTTGATGAAGGCGCCGCCGCCGGTAGAGACGACACGCGGCCCGCCCTTCAGCAGACGCTTCATCACCCGTGCTTCGAGCGCCCGGAACTCTTCTTCTCCATAGGCCGCGAAAAGCTCCGTGATCGTCATGCGCGAAACGCGCTCGATCTCTATATCGCTGTCGATGAAGGGAACGCCGAGCTGCTGCGCCAGGAGGCGGCCGACCGAGGATTTTCCCGCGCCCATAAGGCCGACGAGGATCAGATTGCGTGAACCGAGCGCGGCGCGAGCTCTGTCTCTCAGGCTGTCTGCAACGGAAACTGGGGGTTCACTCATCGGTCCATTCACACTTTGTTTGCAAACGGTATCGACAAATGCGGGTGTAGCGTCAAGTCGCGGGCAAGGGAATCATGGTCTCACTGCCGCTTCTTGCACTTGCAAACATGCTTCTTATAACAGAAGCAGAGTTCTAAGGAGTAACCGGATGCCGAGCCTAATCCGTTTCCTGTCCGTCCTGGCGGTCATCGCCGGACTGATCTATGGAGCGATGTGGGCGCTCGTCACCTTCGTCGAGCCGCAGGAACGGGATGTGACGATCCGCATCCCTTCCGAGCGGGTAAACCCGCCGTCGACGGGCACGATCAACACCACGAAGAAGTGACGCGATGAAGGATCTCGGCCGCGTCCATGTGGAATCATTTCTGGAAATGATGAGTGCCGAGCGGGGTGCTGCCGTCAATACGCTGCAATCCTACGAACGCGATCTGGACGACTTACGCTCCTTCCTGCACGGCCGCAGCATCCGCCTGACAGAGGCGGCTTCGGGCGATCTCGGCGCTTATCTCGGCTCGCTATCCGCGCAGGGTTTCAAGCCTTCCTCGCAGGCCCGCCGCCTTGCCTCCATGCGGCAGTTCTACAAATTCCTCTATGCCGAGGGCCTGCGCACCGACGATCCGACCGGCATTCTCGACGCGCCGAAAAAGGGCCGCTCCCTGCCGAAGACGATGGGCGTCGAGGAAGTGACCAAGCTGCTTACTCAGGCAGAAACCGAGGCCGCTGACCCTGCCCCCGGCCAGCTTCACCGCATGCGCATGCTGGCGCTGCTGGAACTGCTCTATGCCACCGGCATGCGTGTCAGCGAGCTCGTCTCGCTTCCAGCCCGCGTTCTCGATCAGGAAGGCCGTTTCCTGATGATCCGCGGCAAGGGCAACAAGGAGCGGCTGGTACCGCTTTCCCAATCGGCCATTGCCGCTCTGAAATCCTACGGCGGCATGCTGGCGTCGGAAAACGCCGCATCAAAACAGCCCCAGGAGAGCCCCTGGGTCTTCCCGGCCGCCTCGAAAGAGGGATACTTGCCGCGCCAGGTCTTCGCCCGCGATCTCAAGAATCTGGCAATCCGCGCCGGCCTCACACCTTCGATGATTTCGCCGCACGTCATGCGACACGCCTTCGCGAGCCACCTTCTGGCCAACGGCGCGGACCTGCGCGTGGTGCAGGAACTCCTCGGCCATTCAGACATTTCGACGACACAAATCTATACGCATGTTCTGGAAGAACGGCTCCAGCAACTCGTCCATACGCACCACCCCCTTGCAAAACAGGCGAAAAAGCACGAATAGGACCGGCGACAAGGGACGGAACCAGGAAACTGCCCCGCGCACAAGGAACGGAAACGCACCTCATGCACAACTATCTCGACTTCGAAAAGCCGATCTCCGACCTCGAAGGTAAGATCATCGAGCTTAAGAAGCTGGCGACGGAAGACGAAAGCATCGACACCTCCGACGAGGTCGGCAGGCTCGAAGTCCGCGTCCGCGAGGCGATCGTCGAGATCTATTCGAAGCTCAACGCCTGGCAGAAGACGCAGGTCGCGCGCCATCCGCAGCGTCCCCATTTCGTCGATTATGCCAAGACGCTCTTCCAGGAATTCACGCCGCTTGCCGGCGACCGCAAGTTTTCCGAGGATGCCGCCATCCAGGCTGGCCTTGCCCGCTTTCGCGGCCAGCCGGTCGCCGTCATTGGTCAGGAAAAGGGCAACGACACCAAGAGCCGCCTGAAGCACAATTTCGGCAGCGCCCGTCCTGAAGGTTACCGCAAGGCGATCCGTATCCTCGAAATGGCGGATCGTTTTCAGCTTCCGGTCATCACCCTCGTCGATACCGCAGGCGCCTATCCGGGTGTCGGCGCCGAAGAGCGCGGTCAGGCCGAAGCCATCGCCCGTTCGACGGAGATGTGCCTCGGCGTCAAGGTGCCGCTGATCTCGATCGTCATCGGCGAAGGCGGCTCAGGCGGCGCGATCGCGATTGCTACCGGCAACCGCGTCTACATGCTCGAACATTCGATCTACAGCGTCATCTCGCCGGAAGGCGCCGCCTCAATCCTCTGGCGTGATTCCACCCGCGCCAAGGAAGCGGCGACCAATATGAAGATCACGGCGGAGGACTTGAAGGCACTCGGCGTCATCGACGGCATTATCCCCGAGCCGCTCGGCGGCGCCCACCGTGATCCCGACAGCGTCATCGCCGCCACCGGCGATATAATCTCCAACGCGCTTGCCGAAATGGCCTCCCGTTCCGGCGAGCAACTGCGCAATGACCGCCGCCAGAAGTTCCTCGCCATGGGCCGCAATCTGTAAAATCCACAGGTCTGCGTAATTGATTGGGGCCAAATCTTGGCCACAATAATGTTATCTGTAACATCAGCGCTTGCAGGGCACTTCGGGGTAAGTCATAGGCTGGTAAGGATTTATCAAGTATAAGCCGCCTATGATTCCGCGCTACGCCCGGTTTTCGTAAGCGGGTTGGGTCTCATTATTGATGGGCTGATTGAATGCGCATACGTCATCTTGCCTATGTTTCGCTCATGGCGCTGGCTCTGACCGGCTGCAATGACGCATTGGAATCCGCGCAGGGTATCGACCTCTCGACGGTCAGGAACAAGGTGGAGCAGCCGCTTCCGAGCCGCATCCTTGCCGACATGTCGGCCAAGGGCATGGACCGCAACTCGCCGATCATGATCCGCATCTTCAAGGAAGAAGGCGCGCTGGAAATCTGGAAGGCGAAGACGAACAACCGTTTCGACAAGATCGCCGACTACAAGATCTGCGCCTGGTCCGGCAAACTCGGCCCGAAGGTGAAGTCCGGCGACCGTCAGGCGCCAGAAGGTTTCTACAACCTCACTCGCGCTAACCTGAACCCCAATTCCAAATATTATCTCGCCATCAACACCGGTTTCCCGAACCGCTATGATGCCGTCAACGGCCGCTCCGGCAGTGATCTGATGATCCATGGCGCCTGCTCGTCGTCAGGCTGCTACTCCATGACCGACCAGCAGGTTCTGGAAATCTACGCCTTTGCCCGCGACGCCCTCAAGGGTGGTCAGGAAACGGTACAGCTTCAGGCCTTCCCCTTCCGCATGACGGCCGAGAACATGGTCAAGCATCGTCTCGATCAGAACTACGATTTCTGGAAGATGCTGAAGGTCGGCTACGACAATTTCGAAGTCACCAAGCGCCCGCCGGAAGTGAATGTCTGCGAGAAGAAATACGTCTTCAACCAGCAGGCAACCGATGGCGGCAGCTTCAATCCGGCCGGCAAGTGCCCGGCCATGTCAACGCCGCCGGCACTGACGGCGGCTCTCGCTTCCTACGACAAGACCTATGACGCCGACTATCAGACGGCCCTGAAAAAATATGACGGCCTTGCCTGGTACGACCCGACAGAGGCCGAGCGCAAGGCTGTTGTCGCCAAGCTCCGCAAAGGCCGCGAACTGGCTTTTGCGCCAACGGGCACCTCGCTGGAAGCCGGCCGCATGGTCAAGGTTGCCGAACTCGAAGACATGATGGCCAATCAGGCCGCGAAGAGCGTTGCTACCAAGACCGCAGCGACTGCGACGCCGACGACGCAGGCTCAAGCCACGACCGTCGCTGCAGCGCTGCCGGCCAATATTCCGGTGCCGATGCAGAACCCGCTGGCCTATGCCGCGCCCGAGCCCGCGCCGCAGGAAACCGCCGACGCCACCAAGAAGCCGTTCTGGAAGTTCTGGGCCAGGAACTGATCGGCTTGGACGCCATTCTCTACGATCTGCGCGGGCTGAAATGCCCGCTCCCCGTCATCAAGACGCGCAAGAAGCTGACGGCCATGCCGAGTGGTGCGATGATCCTCGTCGACACCAGCGATCCGCTTGCCGCCATCGACATCCCGCATTTCTGCAATGAAGATGGCCACGAGCTTGTCAGCACGGAAAAGACCGAGCGCGGCCACCGTTTCCTGATCCGCAAGGGGTAGAGTCTTTTCTGATTAGATCCGCATGCCCGGAATGGCGAGCGGATTGTCGCTGAGCGCAGCCCGATCAGGCGTATCGATCCGCGGCTTGCCGAGGAAGGCATCGAAAAGATCTTTCACGAAAGCCTCCGGCAGATCCTTGGTGATCAGCACCATGCGCGTGCGCCGGTCCTCAGGATCCGGCCAGGCAGCAAGCCGCACCGGCGGGTGGAAGATGCTCTGGACGCCGTGCAGCACCAGCGGGCGTTCCGGCCGGTCTGATGTGGCGATGATCGCCTTCATGCGCAGAAGCTTCTCTCCATGCGCCGAACGCAGGAGATCGATGAACATTTCGAGCGCCATCGGATCGATTGCCTTCTCCTCGATGATCGAGAAGGAACGGATCGACGCATCGTGACGATTGACGTCGTGCGGGTCCTGATGCTCGTGGCCATGATGATGGTGGTGATGACCGTGATCGTGGCCATGATCGTGATGATGATGGCCCTCATGCTCGTCCTCATCATGCAGCCAGCGGCGGACATCGGCGATTTTTGTGCCGGGATCATAAAGCCCGTTGACGAAAATACGCGCTGAGCCTGCCTCATCGCTGTCGGCATCCATGATGGCGGCACGCGGATTGAGGCCATGCAGACGTGCCATCAGCGCATCCGTGTCACCCGCTATGCTCTGTTTCGAAACGATGAGCCGATCGGCGACGGCCGTCTGCTTGCGCGCCTCCTCATGATTGTCGAGCGTCTGCAGACCATTCACGGCATCGACGACGGTGACCACACCATCGAGCTCGAAATTCTGCGCAATAATCGGATTGCCCATGATCGCCTGCATGACGGGAGCCGGATCGGCAAGGCCGGTGGTTTCGATGACCACGCGCTTGACCGGCTTCACACGGCCTGTCTGCACGGCATCCATAAGGTTCGCCAGCGTATCGACCAGTTCCCCGCGCACGGTGCAGCAGAGGCAGCCGTCGGAGAGCTCGATAATGGAATCGCCGGAGCTTTCGACCAGCAGATGGTCGATGCCGACATCGCCGAATTCATTGATGATGACGGCCGCATCCTTCATGGCAGGATCTTTGAGGATACGGTTCAGAAGCGTCGATTTTCCGGCGCCGAGGAAGCCGGTCAGGATTGTGACCGGGATCTTGTCGCTAAACGTGCTCATGGTTTTTCCTTAGAAGGATTTCGGCCGCGGGAGCGGAACCGGCACATTGGCGAGCGCTTCCACGGCATCGCCCTTGGCGGTCTTGTCGTTTTGCGCGACCGGTTGCGGATCCTGGCCGGGAATGAGGCCGGCGAAGACGAATTGCGGCTCGTGATCCATTTCGTGGATATAGGGCGACTGCACCTTCATGCGGCCGACCTCGTCGCGCGTTTCGCTGCGCACCTTCGCGCCCTTGGCGCTGCAAATATCGGCCGTGATGTCATTCACCTGGTCCTGCCCCGGACCGTAGGGCCTCAGCGAACCCAGTGTATCATTTGCCGCAAACTGCGTGGTGAAGCCCTTCTGCAGCAGATTGGCAGTGGCGTCAGCGCGGGCCGCCAGGCTGTCGGTGCCGAGCACGACGGAAACCAGCGTGCGGCCGCTGCGTGTCGCCGAACCGATCTGGTTGAAGCCCGAAGCGCAGATAAAGCCGGTCTTCATACCGTCGGCACCGGCAAAACGGCCGATCAGCATATTGATGTTCGGAACGTTCTGCTTGCCGGTCGTAAAGCCTTCCAGCGAAAAATAGCCGGCATATTGCGGGAAGTCCCGGCGCAGCGCCACCGACAGGATCGCGAGGTCGCGAGCCGTCGTAAACTGCCCCTTGCCCGGCAGGCCGTTCGGATTGATGAAATGCGAATCCGACATGCCGAGCTTCGCCGCTTCGGCATTCATGCGGACAACGAAAGCTTCCTCGGTGCCGCTGACCGCCTCGGCGACGGCGACCGCGATATCGTTCGCCGACTTCACCATCAGGATCTTGAGCGCGCTGTCGAGCGTGAATTTCTGGCCCGGCTTGAAGCCCATCTTGGCCGGCGGTTCGGCGGCTGCCCGCTTGCTCATGACAACGGGCGTGTCGAGGCTGATCTGGCCGGAGCGGAGTGCATCGAATACCGTATAAACGGTCATGAGTTTGGTCAGTGAAGCCGGATACCACTTGCGGAAGGCTTCTTCATGCTCCAGCACCCGGCCGGTCTGCACGTCGACGAGAATATGCGGATTGGCCTCAGCAAAGGTAACGGACGAGACAAGAACCGCTGTTGCTGTCGCTATAAAAGAAAAGGGCCGCAAAGCGGCGAACAAACGATCGTGGCGCGTCGACAAGTGCTCGTCCTTCAGGGAATTATCTCGAAACCTTCCCCTATTTACCCTATATGGCTATGACATGGCAAAGGTCATTGACTAAGTTATTTCCAAGGCATCACGCCCTTGTGATGCTTTCAGACAGGCCCCACGCATTTCATTCACAGGAAGCCAAGAATGCCGATTCTGAATAGAGCCGCCGAACTTCAGGACGAAGTCGCAGAGTGGCGCCGCCACATCCATGCGCGGCCGGAACTTCTCTTCGCAGTCGAAAATACCGCTGCCTTCGTTGCTGAAAAGCTTAAGGAATTCGGCGTCGATGAAATCGTCACCGGCATCGGTCGCACAGGCGTCGTCGGCCTCATCAAGGGCAAGGGCGAGGGCGCCCGCACGGTCGGCCTGCGCGCCGATATGGATGCCCTGCCGCTCACCGAAATCACTGGCAAACCTTGGGCATCGAAAACACCTGGCAAGATGCACGCCTGCGGTCATGACGGCCATACCGCCATGCTGCTCGGTGCCGCGAAATATCTCGCAGAGACCCGCAACTTCAATGGCAATGTCGCTGTGATCTTTCAGCCCGCCGAAGAAGGCGGCGGCGGCGGCAACCTGATGGTCAAGGACGGCATGATGGAGCGCTTCGGCATCGAAGAGGTCTACGGCATGCACAATCTGCCGGGCCTACCCGTCGGTCAGTTCGCCACCCGCAAAGGTCCCATCATGGCGGCGACCGACGAATTCACCGTCACCATCAAGGGCCGCGGCGGCCATGCAGCGCAGCCGCACCGTACGATCGACCCGATCGCCATCGGCGCGCAGATCGTCTCGAACCTGCAGCTGATCGCCTCGCGCAGCGTCAATCCGCTGCGCTCGGTCGTCGTCTCCGTCACCAAGTTCAATGCCGGCTTCGCCCATAACGTCATCCCCAATGACGCAACCTTCGCCGGCACGATCCGCACGCTTGATGACGAGGTGCGCGCCCAGGCCGAAGCACGCCTTCGCGAAGTCGTGGAAGGCATCTGCGCTGCCCATGGTGCGGCAGCCGACATCAACTTCCACCGCAACTACCCCGTCACCTTCAACCATGCGGATGAAACGGAACATGCCGTCGCCATCGCCAGCGACATTGCCGGCGAAGCCAACGTCAATCCCGAGGTCGATCCGATGATGGGCGGCGAGGATTTCTCCTACATGCTGAACGTCCGCCCCGGCGCCTTCATCTTCATCGGCAACGGCGACACCGCCGGCCTGCATAACCCGGCCTACGACTTCAACGACGAAGCCATCGCCCACGGCATTTCCTACTGGGTGCGCCTTGCCGAACAGCGCCTCGGCGCCTGAGATGAAACGACATTAGAAATACTGAAAAGGCTTGGCTTCCTGCCAAGCCTTTTGTATGCATGGCATCCAAGTGGTCCCGTAGCTCAGCAGGATAGAGCACCAGATTCCTAATCTGGGGGTCACGCGTTCGAATCGCGTCGGGATCACCACTCTCTCACCGATAGCCAGGTCGCCACCGCACGGCGCGTTTTGCGCCAACCCCGAACAGTGCCGCGACGATCCAACTGCCGAGGAAGCCGATTGCCGCCCAGACGAGGCCGGCGAAGCTGACGGGGACGCCGGGCACGAAGTCGCGCCATGTATTGGCAATTATCCCCTCATCGGCATCGCGCATCAACACGAAGGGCTTGGCGACCGGCGGCGCACTGCCGAGATCCGATTGCTGGGTGACGAGGCGCTCATAGCGCTCCAGCGTACTGCGCATCGAAAGGCCGCGATCGCGCAGGAAATCGTCGGGAGAACGGGCATAGACATCGAGCGCCTGCTGACGATCGAGATGATGGTCGGCGGCCTGTTTCGTGAAGTCGTCGACGATGATCCTGAGCTCGTCGATCGCCCCGCCGATACGCTGGCGATATTGCTGTGCGAATTCCGGCGCCTGCGAGAAAAGCGTGCCGCCGGCAAGTCCAACGACTAGTGTGACTGCCCTTCCAATCTGTCCCATGACGATGTCTCCGGCTGTTCCGACACCAGAACGATTTCGAACGGGCAAAGGTTGCCACTGACACATTTGGTAACGCTATGTGATTGAACTGATTGCGCTTCGTTCGAGTTGATCACCCGACCAACTTAGAAAGAGAGGCTTGTCATGAAGAATATTATCATCGCTTCTGCATTTGCTGCGGTTACGATTTTCGCCGCTGCTCTGCCTTCGCAGGCGGCCAGCGTAACCATCACAAATGACAATGGCGGAGACGGATATCACCACCGCATGGCGGATCGTCCTTACTACCGCCATCACCTGCCGCCGCGCCGCGTTTCGCATGATTGCGTGACCCGCACGGAACGCATCCATAGCCACGGCGAAACCGTGATCAGGAAGACCCGTGTCTGCCGCTAAGATACGAAGACCCCGGCTGGAGACCCGGCCGGGGTCTGCTGTTCTCAAACATGAGGAACTTCGGAATTTTTCCCGCGTTTTACCGGCAAAACAGGAGTATCCATCATGCGTATTCGAATGACTCTTCTTGCAATTGGCGGCGCAATCGCCTGCGGTCTGCTCATCGCCATCAGCTACCAGCCGCAAGGCCCCGTCGCCACACATAAGACCGATCGGCTCGTCGGTGAAAAGGCCCCCGCCGGTTTCCTGACCGAGCGCTTCGGCTGATCAGCTGAGCGACGGCTTGCGTGCCACGACGTGGAAATATTCCTCGTCTGCCAGCGTTTCGCCACCAAGCGGGCGACCATCGACTGAAAAGAGCAACGGCTCGCCGGTAAAACGGCTTTCGGTGAGTTGTGAGCGCAGCTGACCGGGTGTCGTGGCATAGACCATGATGCCGAAATCATGGGCGCGATGCAGCAAGATCGCATGTTCGCCATGCCGCTGCTCCAGTGGCGCGAAACGACGTTCCCGCACCAGTCCCATTGCGTGCTTGAGGAGCCGGAAGCTCAGCTTCACCGGATGATTGGACCAGACGATGGAAGAACGGGCGCGGTTTTCACCAAAACCATGCCAATTGCGATTGAAGGTCGAAAAGGCAAACGTGCCGCCGGCCTTCAGCACGCGCGATACTTCACGCAGGACCGATCTGCGTCCATCCGCATCGACGGAGTCGATACCGTTATAGCTGAAAACGACGAGATCGAAGGAGCCATTGGCAAAGGCTGAAAGATCACGTGCATCCATATTTTCAAAACGAAGGCCCGGATGGTTGGAGCGCGCAAGCGTCACCATCTCGGGCGTATAGTCGATACCGACATAGTTGTCCGCCTCGCTGGCAAGAAGCGCTGCGGTGCGGCCTCCGCCGACACCGATATCGAGGACGCTGCCGCCCTTCGCATTGGCGAGGCCAATGCCAAGCGCCATACGTTCGCCTTCATTGATGAAGCCGTTGCTATTGCGATAGTCGCGTCGGGAGAGCGGGCTGCTCCATGTCCGACGATTGATCATTTCCATCTGATGCATCAAAACACCTGACTTTCGGGGGCTGGAATAGGTCCAAACCTAGGTCAGAGGTCGGCGCGAATAAACTTACGGAAAGTTAATATTTGGTTAATAGTTAATGTCGAACATTAACCATCGAGTCCGCAAGCAAAATACGGTTGCGAACCGTATGCACGCCTTCAACTGTTCTTGCGATGACTGTTGCCCGCTCGATTTCATCAACCGTACCGACGTGGCCGCTCAAAACGATCTCGTCGCCTTCGGCCGTAACCTCGACATCGGATGCATCGATACCGCCAGCAACGGCCAGTGCATTGGCAACCGCAGATTCCAGCGTCGCACGATTGGCATATTCAGCCTCAGCTTCGGGCAGATGACCATGAAATGTCTGTTCCTTGAAGACCATCGTTCTGTCCTCCTTGGTGGTGAGGGAGAAACGCTGCTGACAGGACTTTGGTTTCGCCTACCAGCGAAGCTGATAGTTCAAATTGACATTTCCCGTCCGCCCCGTCGAAAGCGGATCGGACACAGACGCGCTCAGGCCGAGATTGGGTAGGATGTTCTGGCTGACGGCAACGGTACTGGAAAAGTCGCCATTGAAATCGCTGACGCTGCTCCCGGCCGAAATCGATGTGCCGGTCCACGGATAGATCAGCTTGACCGCCTGGGAAGCCGACACCGTCGCCTGCCGCGCATCGACGGCGCTGTAACCGAGGCTCACCGCGCGTGTCGTCTGCATGTCGAGCGAATCTGAGAGTATCCAGCTTCGCGAACGGCTGAGCATAAGCGCGCCGCTGCCGCGTAACGTATCGACCTGCAGCGTCACATCCTGCTGCGCACGGCTGGCCGGCGTAACGCTCACCTTCTGCAGCTTGCCCCAGAGCATCGCCTGGCCAGAATTCGGCAACGGTGCCCCGCTCTTGTTGGAGGCTAGCGCGAGATCTGCGCCGGCGCTCGTCTCCCATTCCATCGGCAGGCGGAACCCGACCGTCGTTTTGTAGGAACTGGTGGATACCTTCACCGGCGACCAGATCACCAGATCATCCGCAAATACCGGATTGGCCAGCGGCAGAAGGGCAAAAACAAAGCATGCAATCTTTATTTTCGTCATAATATCGCATCGTTTTGAACTAGCACGCCGATCGCGCACCAATAGGCGCAGAGCGGACGTGGAGCGCTCGCATCGAACGCAATGAAGGATGGCGCAGACACACAATCCCGGTTCAGTCTTCGATTTTTGTTTGGCCCCGCGGCCAGTGGCATAAATTGCCGGTTGCTCGTCGGGCACATCAGTGCCCAGCGGATTTGCCTTTTTCGACCGCAACCGGCCGCAGCAAATGATCATCCCCTTGAGGACTGTTGTCAGGATCACATCATGGCGAACCTATGTAAACCCCTCTGGAGTTGAAATTTGCTGCACCGCACACTTGCTGCCTCCCACGATCCCCTGTAGAGCCGATGCCGAATATGCAATTTCTTGCGAAATCGACCATGATGACGAGCGAAACCGCGCCTCGGCGCCTCAGTATCTTCGGTTCGACCGGCTCGATCGGCCAAAATACGCTCAATGTCATCGATCATCTGGGCGGCCGGGACAATTTCGAAATTTCCGTCCTGACCGGCAACGGCAATGTAGAATTGCTGGCCCAGCAAGCGAAATCGTCGGGCGCGCAGCTGGCCGTCATCGCCAATGACCGGCATTACGAATCACTGAAAAGCGAGCTTTCGGGCAGCGGCATCGCAGTCGCTGCCGGCAAATCCGGCCTGATGGAGGCGGCAGACCGCGAGGCGGACTGGGTGATGGCAGCCATCGTCGGCACGGCCGGCCTTGCTCCTACTCTTGCCGCGGCGCGCCGCGGCGCCGATATCGCGCTCGCCAACAAGGAATGTCTTGTTTCGGCAGGCGATCTCTTCATCGAGTCGGTGAGAAACGGTGGCGGCAAGCTGTTGCCTGTCGATAGCGAACACAATGCGATCTTCCAGGTGCTGGAGGAAAACCAGCGGCATGCGGTGGAACGTATCATCCTGACGGCATCAGGCGGTCCCTTCCGCACGTCCTCGCTGGAGGAGATGGCCAACGTCACGGTCGAGACCGCACGCGCCCATCCGAGATGGTCGATGGGCCTGAAGATTTCCATCGACAGTGCGTCGCTGTTCAACAAGGCGCTGGAGATGATCGAGGCGAAGCACCTTTTCGGCCTGCGCCCCGAGCAGGTGGAGGTGATCGTTCATCCGCAGTCGGTCATCCATTCGATGGTCGGCTATACGGATGGCTCGGTGCTGGCACAGCTCGGCGCACCGGATATGCGCACCGCAATCGGCTACGCCCTCTCCCATCCGCGCCGAGCGAACCTGCCGATCGAGCGGCTGGATTTCGCCAAGCTCGCGCGGCTGGACTTCGAGGCTCCGGATGAAAAACGTTTCCCTGCCCTCCGGCTTGCCCGGTTGGCGATGACGCGCGGCGGCGTCCAGGGCGCAGTGCTGAACGGCGCCAAGGAAGTGGCGCTCGAAGCCTTCATCGAGGGTCGCCTGCCCTTCCTCGCCATGGCCGAGATCACCGAAAAAGTGATGGACGATCTCATCAATCTGCCAGCGGCCGCGACGATGGACGACGTGTTCGCCGCAGACAAGGAAGCCCGGCAGCGGGCTGCCGGGCTCATCCGATAAAGAAATTTTCTTATCAGGCGCCGTGACGTCAAGCGACGTGACGGGCAAGCGCACAGCGCGACCAGAGCGAATGCAGCGCGCTGACGAGATGCTCGATATCGGCATCCGAATGCAGCGGCGTCGGCGTGATGCGCAGGCGCTCGGTCTTCTTCGGCACCGTCGGATAGTTGATCGGCTGCACATAGACACCGAAATTGTCGAGCAGCAGATCCGATATCCACTTGCACTTGGCAGCATCGCCGACCATGACCGGCACAATATGGCTCGGGTTCGGCATGTGCGGAATGCCCTGCTGGTCAAGCAGCGTGCGCAGCTTCCGAACGCGATCCTGATGGCGAGCTCGCTCGAAGGGGCTCGCCTTTAGATGCCGGATCGAAGCGATCGAGCCGGCAGCGAGGGCCGGCGGCAGCGACGTCGTGAAGATGAAGCCCGATGCAAAAGAGCGGATGAAATCACAGAGCGCCGTAGAAGCCGCGATATAACCGCCCATGACGCCGAATGCCTTCGCAAGCGTGCCTTCGATGACGGTGATCCGGTCCATCAGGCCTTCGCGCTCGGCAATACCGCCGCCGCGCGGGCCGTACATGCCGACGGCATGCACTTCATCGAGATAGGTCATGGCGCCATACTTGTCGGCGAGATCGCAGATTTCCTTGATTGGCGCGATATCGCCATCCATCGAATAGACGGATTCGAAGGCTATGAGCTTCGGCGCCTTGGGATCGGCAGCAGCGAGCCTGGCTTCGAGGTCGGCCACGTCATTGTGCTTCCAGATGACCTTCTCGCACTTGGCGTAGCGGATGCCCTCGATCATCGAGGCATGGTTGAAAGCATCGGAGAAGATGATGAGGCCGGGGATCTTGGCGCCAAGCGTACCAAGCGCGGCCCAGTTGGAAACATAGCCGGACGTGAACGTCAGCGCGGCTTCCTTGCCATGCAGATCAGCGAGCTCCTGCTCAAGCAGAACATGGTAGTGGTTGGTGCCAGAGATATTCCGGGTGCCTCCCGCACCCGCGCCACAGTGATCGATGGCTTCCTTCATCGCCTCGATCACCTTGGGGTGCTGGCCCATGCCGAGATAGTCGTTGGAGCACCAGACGGTCACTTCCTGTTCGCCATTCGCCGTGTGGCGCGTCGCACGCGGAAAGTTACCGCGATGGCGCTCCAGATCGGCAAAAACGCGGTAACGGCCCTCAGTGTGAAGCCCGTCCAGCTCGCTTTTGAAAAACGCTTCGAAATCCATCATATGCTCCAGTTCGTACGGCTGTTTCTTGCTGAGACGGCAACCGCACGTCAACCCTTTCGTCCCTGATTTAACATCAACTGCGGCAAAAGGCGCAGACTTTTGAATGATTCCAGATAAAAAATACGCGAGCCGTGATCAGGGAAATTGATCGACGTCAATTCCGGCGGAAAATTCGCTTTTAATCGTGGAAAGAAACCCGCGCCTTACTAAAAAAAGCTCGCTGATGGTGGACAAGCCCTTCTTGCGACATAGTTTTCGGGCTAGCCTGAGAAAAAACAGGTTAGGGACGACATCCGCCCGCTGGGGCGCCAAAACCTCGGAGAGAAGAATGAAAAAAGTCCTCGTACTCGCGTTGATCGGCCTTTCGATCGCAAGCTGCACGCCCACGCAACAAGGTGCCGGTATCGGCGCAGCGTCTGGTGCCGTTATCGGCGGCGTGGTCACCGGCGACGTGCGCGGCGCGGCAGTCGGCGCAGCGATCGGCGGCGTTTCGGGCGCGCTTATCGGCAGGGTCGCAGAACAGCCCGGCCAATGCTATTACCGGGACCGGTACGGTCGCCGCTACATCGATGATTGCCGCTGAGATCTGCAATCAGAATGGGAAAAATGGAAATCCCGGACCCTCGTCCGGGATTTTTTTGTACTAAATTAGTGCGCCAGCAGTTTAAATTGGTACACGTGGCGCGATTTTGCCGCTAAGCTTGCTATCGGCTGGGCAACGCAGAGCTTCATTTTAATGTAACCAAAAAGCGGCGGATGCGGATTAGAGGGACGGGCCTGAGAACGGGTATTGCGTATCGAGCAGGCGCCATGGTGGTGGTCGCAGCGGCGGCTGCATTTTCACCAGTCCTCGTGGGCAATGCTTACGCATTCAAGCTTTTTGGCATCACCATATTCGGCAAGGACGAGGACGAGAACCTGCAGGTGCCCGATCCTGTGCGGTATGATGTCGACCTCGAAGCCGGGACGGCCGATAGCGACCTCAAGGAGGCGCTGGAGAACAGCTCTCGTCTCGTCGGCGACAAGAACCGTCCGGTTTCAGGCGATCTGGGCGTCGTCGTGAAAGCCCGCGACGACCGCGACAGGCTGATCGCCACACTCTACGAAAAGGCGCGCTACGGCGGCGTGGTGACGATTACCATCGACGGCCGCAACATAGACAATCTGCCGCCGAACCCGACTTTCGATCGTTCAAAGCCCGTCCCGGTCAAGGTGGATATAGCACCTGGCCCGGTCTTCACTGTCAATGAAGTGCAGTTCGGCGGCGATGCCGCGCACCGCAATCCCGCCGATTATGATCTGGCGCCCGGCGAGCAAGCCGGCTCGCTCGCCGTCATCAAAGCCGGTGATACGATCGTCGACCAGTTGAAGAGCGAAGGCAGGCCCTTTGCCAAGCTGACGGAGCGGCGCGTGGTCGCCGACCATAGCAAGAACACCGTCGATATCGTTCTCGCTGCCGAAGGTGGTCCGGTTGCTCCGATCGGCGACGTCGGCGTCACTGGCGAGGAAAGGGTCAAGCCGGAATTCATCCAACGTTATTCCCGCCTGCAGAAGGGCGAAGCCTATTCGCCCGAGGCATTGAGGAAGGCAGGCGAGCGCCTGCGCGCGCTTGGCGTGTTCTCCAGTGTGACGATCCACGAAGGCGACGCACTGGCCTCCGATGGTACCTTGCCCATGACGATCGAGGTTTCCGAGGGCAAGCGGCGCTACCTCGGCATCGGCGCGCAATATTCGACGATCGACGGTTTCGGCGTCAACGGTTACTGGGGCCATCGCAACCTGTTCGGCGGGGCCGAATCGCTGCGCATCGAAGGCGCCGTCTCACGCCTCGGCGAAGCGTCCGACCTCGGCGATCTCGACTACTCCGCCGGCATTCTCTTCACGAAACCGGGCTTCATCAATCCGTCCGCCACCCTTAAGGCCGGGATCGTCGCCAAGACGCAAAATCCGGATGCCTATAATGCCAAGCTCATCACCGCCTCGCTCGGCCTCTCCTATGAATTGACGGATCAGGACACCATCTCCGCAGCCGGCGAGGTGAGCTTTGAGAATGACGACGACGCTTTCGGCAACAACAATTATCTGACCTTCACGCTGCCGATCACCTATGATCGCGACGCCCGCGACGACAAATTCAATCCGACCGGGGGCTACCACGCCACGCTGTCGGCAAAGCCGGGCTATGAGTTCTTGAACGGAACGGTCTATTCGGCCTTCGAGGGCTCGATATCAGGCTATCTCGGTCTCGGCGCCGAAGACGGCATCGTCCTCGCCGCCAAGCTCGCGGCCGGCACGCTGATCGGCGGCGACGGCGTTCAGGATATTCCCGCCACCCAGCGTTTCTTCGCCGGCGGCGGCGGTTCCGTGCGTGGTTACGGCTATCAGGAAATCTCGCCCTATAACGAAAACGACGAGGCCACCGGTGGTCGCTCCTATGTAACCGGCTCCTTTGAGGCGCGTATCAGGATCACCGATACGATCGGCATTGTGCCCTTCCTCGATGTCGGCACGGTTTCGGACAGCATTGCGCCTGATTTTTCCGATATCAGGGCCGGCGCAGGCGCCGGTATCCGCTATGCAACACCTTTCGGCCCCCTTCGGCTTGATTTTGCCGTACCGCTGAACAAGTACGACGGTGGGACGGATTATGGAATTTATGCCGGCATAGGCCAGTCGTTCTAGGCCAGTTATCAGAAATGCCGATTTCGCAGTGTTTTCCGACCTGTGAGCTGTCATGAAAACGGGATAGTGTCCGCTCTTATGCAAATGTTGGCGAAAATCATGAACTGGATAATGCGGCTCGTCGGCTACGGCCTCGGCGCGGCGATTATCCTTGCCGTCATTGCTTTGGCGATCTTCGGCTTCACCTCCTTCGGTGCCCGCATCATCACCGAAAATGTCGCTTCCGCGCTCTCCAACCGCGATATGACGATATCCGTGCGCGAACCCGAGGGCCTGCTGACCGGCGGCTTGCGCGCAGCCGAGATCACCCTGTCGGACACGCGTGGCACATTTGCAGAAATCCGCGGCATCGCCGTCGACTGGAATCCACTAGCGCTGCTGACTGGTACCTTCCACGCCAGACAGGTCTCAGTGGCCTCCATCGACGTGCGGCGCCAACCGGTACGCACCCTCCCTTCCAGGCCGGCGACTCCGGAGGAAGGAAGCAGCGGGGGCTTCCGGCTGCCGCTGAAGATCGATATCGAGCATATCGCCTTGCCCGATATTTCCCTTGGCGCACCGCTGACCGGCCGCGCCTTCTCGCTTGCCGCCACCGGCAACCTCAGAGCCGATGGCGATGGCGGTGAAGCGCTGGTTAACGTCAACCGCCATCAGGTTCCCGACGCCAAGCTCTCCGCCGATATCGCCTTCACCCCGGCAAACAGCCATTTGCGGCTGAACGCCCAACTTGCCGAACCGCAGGGCGGCCTGCTCGCCGGCTTTCTCGGTCTGCCCGGCAGCCCGGCGGTCAATATCGCGCTCAACGGCGAAGGTCCGATCTCGGACTGGAACGGCAAGCTGCAGGCTGCCCTCGATGGCCAGCAACGCGCCTCGCTGGAAGGCAAGCACGCAATCACGCCCGACGGCTTGCATCATCTCGACCTCAAGGGCGGCGGCGATGTAAGCTCGTTGCTCCCCATGGCATTCCGGCCGCTTTTTGCAGGCCAGACGAATATCGATGTATCCGCGACCTTCGACAATCATGGCAAGATCGATATTCAGACCGGCAATCTCGCGACCGGCAGCGTCGTCATCGCCGCTTCCGGCACGCTCGATCCTGCCGGCAATAACAGCCTGAATGCCAATGTGCTCGGCACCTCGGGTCCGGTCGATTTCCGCTGGCCGCTTGCCGATGGCGAAGCGCGCTTCATGATTTCGGGCCTCAATCTGGCGATGACCGGACAGGCGCAGGCCGTGCGCATCAATGCCAGCGGATCGCTGGATTCCGCCACGATGCCGCAGGCCGATATCGGCAACGTCAAGCTGACGGCCAAGAGCGATGCTTTCAATCTCGCCAATGGTGCCGGCGATATCCAGTTGCGCCTCGTCGCGGGTGACGCCACCTTCACCGAGCCCAACCTCAACCGCGCCGTTCGGGGTCCGATCACACTCGTCGCGCCGCTTCAGATTTCGCGCAACGGCATCGGCTTCAACGGCACGACCGTCGAAAGCGCCAATATCGGCGCCGATCTCAACGGCTCCTATCGCCTGGCCGACCATACGCTGACCGGCAATGCGAAATTTACCGTCCAGCCCGCCGCCTTGCCGCCGGCTGTTGCCGAAAAGTTCGATGCACCGATCAACCTCGAAACCCAGATTGCCGGCACGATCCCCTCCAAGGTGACGCTATCGAACATCACGATCAAATCCCCGACCATCGAGGCAGGCGGCAATGTCGCGCTCGAAGATGACGTGCTGACGGCCGATCTCGCCGGCAAGCTTCCCGATATCGGCAAGCTGCTGTCGGGCACGAGCGGGGAAGCGGATTACAGCATCAAGGCAAGCGGCACGCTTCCAGCACTTGCGCTCACCGCCAATGTGAAAGCCGCCAGCCTGCAGATGGCCGATCGCAAGGTCGGCGATCTCAACATCGACCTGACGGGCTCTGCCGATCCTGCTGCTCCGCAGGGCCGGATCGCCGCCACCGGCACGATCGACGGCCAGCCGATCGGCATCAATGGGGACGTCAAATCCGAGAAGGGGATCATTTCTATCCCCGCGCTGACGGCCGATGTCGGCAGCAATCGCCTGGCGGGCAACCTCACGCTTTCGTCAGGCATGACGCCGGCTGGTGCGCTCACCTTTGACTTCCCTGATATCAGCCTGCTTGCCGCTCTCGGTGGCCAGAAGGCGGAAGGCGACCTCAAGGGCTCCGTCGATATCACCGGCAATGACGGCAGGATCGCGCTCAAGGTTGCCGCCAACGGCAGCGGCATTCGCCGAAATACGCTGACGATCGCCAAGCCGACGATCGACGTGACCGTCAGCGATATCATGGCTTTTGCGGCGAGCGGCACGATACGGGCCGACGAGTTCGGCGTCGGGACCAACAAGCTTACCGGCATTGCGCTTGATTTCGTCCAGCAGCAGACCCGCACCAACTTCAATCTGGATGCAGGCTATGACGGCAATCCGCTGCAGGCCGCCGGCAGCGTGCAGTCTGCAGGCGGTATGATCGATCTCAGTCTCGATCGCTTCGCCGCCAAGCCGCACAACATTCCGGTCGAACTGGCGTCACCCGCACAGGTCAACGTCACGAAGGGAGTTGCCAGCCTGAACGGCCTGACCGTCAAGACCGGCAGCGGCTCGGTATCGGTCACCGGTTCGGCTGGTGAGACCCTGAAGCTCGATGCCGTCATCACCGACCTGCCGGCAAGCCTTGCCAACAGCTTCGTTCCCAATCTTGCCGCTGACGGCACGATTTCCGGGACGGTGAACGTAACCGGGACACCGGCCGCCCCCGCTGTCAATTTCAAGCTCGATTGGAAGGATGCGGCCACCAGCCATACAAAAGGCGCCAGCATCGCCCCTCTCGGCATCTCGACATCGGGCACCTTCGCCGACAACAAGCTGAACTTCGATGGCGGCATTAGCGGCGCTGACGGCCTTTCCTTGAAGGCGGCGGGCGACGTCGGCCTTGCGGATCCGAATGGCCCGACCCTCAATATCAACGCCGACATCGTCAGCCTGCCGGCAAAGCTCGCCAACGGCTTTGTTCCCGATCTTGCTGCAGAAGGTACGATTTCGGGAACGGTCACGGCAACAGGCACGCCCGCGGCACCAGCGGCCGATTTCAAGCTGAACTGGAAAAACGCCGCGACGAGCCAGACAAAGAGCGCCAAGCTTGCCGGTCTGTCGCTCAACGCATCCGGCAGGTTTGCGGATAACAAGCTCGATTTCGATACGGCGCTCACCGGCAAGGGCGGACTATCGCTGAAAGCGCTCGGTAATGTCGCTATTACCGGAACCACGATCGGCAACATCAAGGTCGATGCCGAACTTGCGAATGTTCCGGCCAATATCGCCAACGGTTTCGTGAAGGATCTCGACGCCGGCGGAACGATTTCCGGCACAGCCTCGGCGTCAGGCACGCCTGCCGCACCGGCTGCCAATTTCAAGCTCAGCTGGCAGGATGCCACGACACGGCACACCAAGACCGCCGGCCTGACCGGACTGGACCTTGCGGCAGCCGGCCATTTTGCCGACCAGAAACTCGATTTCGATGCCAACCTCGCCGGACCGAAAGCTCTGTCGCTGAAGGCGACGGGCAATGTCGAGCTTGCTGGGACGGCGGTGCGCAATCTAAAGGTCGATGCAGATCTCGCAAACCTTCCAGCCGGCCTTGCGAACGGCTTCGTTCCCGATCTGGGCGCCGAAGGCACGATTTCCGGCAAGGCGTCGGCCTCCGGCTCGCTGCCGACACCGGCAGTCACCTTCGATCTGGCCTGGGCAAATGCGGCAACGCGCCAGACAAAGAGCAACCGACTCACCGGCCTTTCCGCCAAGGCCACTGGCAAATATGAAAACAACAGGGTCGATTTCGACGCCAATCTCGGCAGCGATAATGGCGCGCTTCTGAAGGCAAATGGCGGCGTGACGATCAGTGGCACGACAATTCGCGATCTCGCAGTCAATGCCAACATTGCCGGCCTGCCGGCAAATATCGCTAACGGCTTCGTACCCGGCCTCGGCGCCGAAGGCACAATCTCCGGCACCGCCGTCACCTCGGGTACGCCGACGGAACCGGTGGTCGATTTCAAGCTCGACTGGACAAACGCGGCAACGCGCCAAACCAAGACCGCCGGTCTTTCTGGCCTGGCGCTTGCCGCTTCGGGAAAATATGTCAGCAACCGTCTGGATTTCGACGCCGATTTGAATGGCAAAGGTGGCGTCTCGCTGAAAGCCGCCGGCAATCTCGCATTGGCGGGCACCACGATCCAGGGCATCGATGCCAAGGCTGATATCACCAATCTGCCGGCTGCTGTCGCCAACGGGTTCGTCCCTGATGTTGGAGCCGAAGGCATCATCACAGCGACGGCGACGGCCTCCGGATCGCTCACCGCCCCCTCCGCCGATTTCAAGATCGAATGGAAAAACGCCGGAACGAAACAGACCAGGACTGCCGGCCTCTCCGGCCTGACGCTCGCCGCTTCGGGCAAACTCAGCAAAGACCGGCTGGATTTCGACGCGAATCTCAACGGCAATGGCGGTGTCTCGCTGAAGGCAGCGGGCAATCTCGATATAGCCGGAACGACCGTCAAGGGCGTCAACGCCAAGGCCGATGTCACCAATCTGCCGGCGGCCGTCGCCAATGGGTTCGTTCCAAACCTTGGTGCCGAAGGCGCCATCACGGCGACAGCGACTGCCTCGGGATCGCTTCCCCTTCCCTCGGTCGATTTCAAGGTCGACTGGAAGAATGCCGAAACGAGCCAGACCAAGGGCGCCGGCCTTGCGCCGCTTACAATCGGCGCTAGCGGCAAGCTGGCAGACAACCGCCTGACGGTCGACACCAGTCTCGTCGGCGACGGTGGACTTTCTCTGAAAGGCGGCGGCACTCTCGCGATGACAGGCAACCGTGCCATGTCGATGCGTTTCAACGGCAGCCTTCCCTTCGCCGTTCTCGGCGCGCAGCTCGCCCAGCAAGGTCTCGTTGCCGAAGGCGTCGCCAATGTGAATCTGGAGGTCAGCGGCACGACGGCTGCCCCTGTCATCAACGGCACAGTGACGACGGATGGCGCGAAGCTGATTGACGTGCGCCGCAACCTCGCCCTCGAAGGCCTTGGCGCGACCATCACGTTCAACGGCCAGCAGGCCGTCATTTCGCGGCTGAACGGCAGGCTCGCAAGCGGCGGCTCGATCTCGGCGAGCGGCTCGGTTGGCATCAGCGGCAGTTTCCCCGCCGATCTTTCCATCCGCCTGGACCACGCGGTCTATGTCGACGGCACGCTGGTTGTCGCAACAGTCGACGGCACGCTCGGCCTTAGGGGACCGCTGCTTTCCAATCCCACGCTTGATGGTAAGCTTCACATCGACAAGGCTTCGATCACCGTACCGGAGAGGCTGCCGACATCGCTGCGTGAAATCGATATCCGCCATATCCACGCGCCGCCCGCCGTGCTCGCCCAGCTCAGGGACAATGCTCAGCAGCAGCCCCGGGAAAAATCTTCGACCATCATGCTGGATATCCAGCTCGATGCACCCTCACAGATCTTCGTGCGCGGCCGTGGCATCGATGCGGAAGTCGGCGGCAACATCACGATCCGCGGCTCGGCTGCCGCGCCCGAAGTTGCCGGTGCCTTCACCATGCGTCGCGGCCGTCTGACGATCCTCAACCGCCGTCTCGATTTTTCCGACCGCAGCCGCATCACATTTGCTGGCGACCTGACGCCCGCCCTCGACATGGAGGCCACTTCCACGTCAGGCACGACGACGCTCACGGTGGATGTCGCGGGCCTCGCGACCGACCCCGCCATCACTTTCTCCTCGTCGCCTGCCCTACCGCAGGACGAAGTGCTGGCCCAGCTCATCTTCGGCCAATCCATGTCCCGCCTGTCGCCGGTGCAGATCGCCCAGCTTGCCGATGCCGTCAGCCAGCTCGCCGGCAATCGCTCGACCTCGCTCTTCGAAGGCCTCCGCAACCAGCTCGGCGTCGACGACCTCGACATCAGCACGGATGCAAAAGGCCGGACCAGCGTCAGTGTCGGCCGCTACCTCAACGAACGGACCTATTTCGAGCTGCAGCAGGGCGGAGAAGCCGGCGCCAAGGCAATCATCAATCTGGATGTCGGCCGCGGTGTGAAGCTGCGGGGTGCCGCCGGCGGCAATGGTGCAGGCGAAGCGGGCATCGTCTACGAGCATGAATATTGAGGCCAGCCTGGAAAATTGAAGCCTAAAAGCTCGCCTTGCTGGTCTTCAGCAGAATGTTGGTTTCGGTGGTATTGATGCCGTCGAAGAGGCGTATCCGGCGCAGCGTCTCGTCGAAGGAGACGAGGTCACGATCCTCGAGCTCGGCGACGAAATCCCATTTGCCGTTGGTGCTGTGCAGCGCGCGCACCTGCGGCAAGCCGCGAAGCTGGGTTGCCACCTTGTCGGCAAGTTTACCATGCACTTCGATCATGACGATGGCCCGAACGCCGGCGGAACGCGTCTCGTGACCGGTGCGGATGGTGAAGCCGGCAATCGTGCCATTTTCGACCAGCCGGTCGATGCGCGTGGCAACCGTCGCCCGCGAAGCCCCCGTCAGCGCCGCAAGCGAGGAGACGGAGATTCGCGCATTGTGCCGAAGTGCACTCAGAAGCTCGTTGTCGAGATCGTCCACGGTTTCACTTTGTCAAATTAGCTTTATCAATCTGCGTAATCATAATCCATTTCTGACACTTTTCCATCTATTTGCCGCCGCCACTTTATCCCACTATCGGCCAAAACAGGCCTCAGAACGGAGCCCTCGGAATGGAAGTACAATCTCGATCTGTCGCTCTTATCGGTGTTCCCCTCGAAGAAGGATCCGGCCGCAGAGGCGCGGGCATGGGACCGACAGCATTGCGTATTGCAGGCGTCGCCAAGGCGCTGAGCGATCTCGGCCACACTGTTGTCGACACGGGCGATCTCAGCATCGTCCCGGCCAGGGACCTTCCCAATCATCCGAACGCACATAATCTTCGCATCGTCGGCGCCTATACGCGTGCCCTCGAAGCAGCCACCTATGATGCGGCGAAAGCCGGCCACTTCCCGCTGATCCTCGGTGGCGACCACAGCCTCTCCATGGGCAGTGTCTCAGGCATGGCGCGTTATGCCGCCGAAAAGGACCGCCCGCTCTTCGTGCTGTGGCTCGACGCCCATTCGGATTTCAATACGCCCGAGACCTCGCCGTCAGGCAATATTCACGGCATGCCCGTCGCCTTCTTCTGCGGTCTGGCAGATTTTGCAGAGATTCTGCCGAAGGACCGTGCACTCGTCGATCCGAAGAAGATCTTCCAGGTCGGCATCCGCTCAGTCGATGCCTCCGAGCGGGTCGAAATCCGCAAGCACGGCGTCAACGTCTTCGACATGCGCTCGCTCGATGAACAGGGCGTGGCTATAATCCTCCGCCAGATCCTGGAAACGATCGAGAAGGCGAACGGCCTGCTGCATGTCAGCTTCGACGTCGATTTCCTCGATCCGGATTTTGCGCCCGGCGTCGGCACCACCGTTCCCGGCGGCGCCACCTTCCGCGAAGCGCACCTCATCATGGAGATGCTGTCCGACAGCGGCCTCGTCTCCTCGCTCGACCTCGTCGAACTCAATCCTTTCCTTGATGACCGCGGCAAGAGCGCCCGCATCATGGTGGAGATGACGGCAAGCCTCTTCGGCCGCCGTATCTTCGATCGTCCTACACGCGCCGCATAAGGGAGCACCGGCCATGAACATCTCGTCGAACCTCATCGCCACCGAACAACGTCTTGGAGCCAATAACTACAAGCCGCTTGATGTCGTGCTGACGCGGGGGGAAGGTGTTCATGTCTGGGATACGGATGGCAAGCGCTACCTCGACTGCCTCTCGGCCTATTCTGCCGTCAACCAGGGCCATTGCCATCCGAAGATCCTTGCCGCCATGGTCGAGCAGGCCGGCCGCCTGACACTCACCTCGCGCGCCTTCCGCAACGACCAGCTCGCCTATCTCTATGAAGAGCTGGCCGCGCTGACTGGTTCCCACAAGATCCTGCCGATGAACTCAGGTGCGGAAGCCGTCGAGACTGCCATCAAGGCGGTTCGCAAATGGGGCTATGAGGTGAAGGGCGTCCCGGAAGGCAAGGCGGAGATCATCGTCTGCTCCAACAATTTCCACGGCCGCACGCTGAGCATCATCAGCTTCTCGACTGACCCCGACGCCCGTACCGGCTTCGGGCCCTATACGCCGGGCTTCCGCATCGTTCCCTTCGGTGATGCAGAGGCCTTCGCGACGGCCATCAATGCCAATACCGTCGCAGCACTGATCGAGCCGATCCAGGGCGAGGCTGGCGTCATCATTCCGCCGGCCGGTTACTTCACCCGTGTGCGCGAGCTCTGCACGGCAAACAACGTCACGCTCATCCTCGACGAAATCCAGACCGGCCTTGGGCGCACCGGCAAGCTGCTCGCCGAAGAACATGAAGGTATCGAAGCCGACGTGACTCTCATCGGCAAGGCGCTTTCCGGCGGTTTTTATCCTGTTTCAGCCGTGCTTTCGAATTCTGAAGTCCTCGGCGTGCTCAAACCCGGCCAGCATGGCTCGACCTTCGGCGGCAACCCGTTGGCCTGTGCGGTCGCCCGCGCGGCCCTGAAGGTGCTGACTGAAGAAGGAATGATCGAGAACGCCGAGACGATGGGCGACTACTTTCTCGAAGGCCTGCGCTCCATTCGCTCCAACATCGTCAAGGACGTGCGCGGCCGTGGCCTCATGCTCGCGGTCGAATTGGAGCCGGAGGCCGGTGGTGCCCGGCAATATTGTTACGCCCTCAAGGATCGCGGCCTTCTCGCCAAGGATACACACGACCACACGATTCGCTTCGCGCCGCCGCTGGTCATCACCAAGGAACAGGTCGATTGGGCGATCTCGCAAATTGAAAAGACAATAACCTAAAGTAAAGTTGCGGATTACTTTGCAACCGATGCCGGATATTCTCAGATGAAACTAGATTTCATCTGTTAAAATTCATGCGAAGCTGTCAAAATCCGGTCGAAAGTAGATTTGGTTACTAATTCTTAATCAAGAAATTATATTTAATTGATGCGATTAGAGATCAGCTCCGCATCTTAGAGCCATGGGGTTCACGAATGAATTGGGCCGATCCGCCGCGTTTGCGGGGCCGGACGGACTTTCAAGTATTGCCGGATATACTGCAGTTTTACTGCGGTCCGTCATGCGCGAAATCCGAACCATTCTCCGAGACATCGGCTGGTTGCCATCACACATCGGGGGATTGAAATGTCATTGTTTTCGTTGGGTGCGACGCCGGATTCACGTGCGATCGTCACAGCTCTCATGAAATCGCAGGCGACGATCGAATTCGACCTGCAGGGAAAGATCCTGAACGCAAACGAGAATTTCTGCCGGGCGCTGGGGTACAAGCTCAGCGACATTGTCGGCAAGCATCACAGTATTTTCTGCGAGCCGGATTATGTCACCTCCGCAGCCTACCGGGAGTTCTGGCAGAAGCTTGGCAAGGGCGAATTCGATGCCGGCGAATACAAGCGCATCGGCAAAGACGGCCGCGAGGTCTGGATCCAGGCTAGCTACAACCCGCTGATGTCGGGCGGCAAACCCTACAAGATCGTCAAGCTGGCAAGCGACGTGACCGCCGCCAAGCTGAAAGCGGCCGATGCCGAAGGCAAGATCGCTGCCCTCTCGCGGGCTCAGGCCGTCATCGAGTTCACGCCGGACGGCGAGATCCTGCAAGCGAACGACAATTTCCTCTCGGTCATGGGTTACCGGCTGGAGGAGATCCGCGGCAAGCACCACAGTATGTTCTGCGAGCCGGACTATGTGCGCTCCGAAGCCTATAAGGAATTCTGGAAGAAGCTCGCCGCCGGCCAGTTCGTTGCCGAGGAGTTTTTGCGCATCGGCAAAGGCGGCAAGGTCGTCTGGATCCAGGCATCCTATAATCCTATCTTCGATATGAGTGGCCGCGTCTTCAAGGTCGTCAAATTCGCAACCGACGTCACCGAGCGCGTCCGTGCTGTCGATGATCTGGCAACCGGCCTGACCGCGCTTGCCGAGGGCGATCTGACGAAGCATGTCGAAAATCCTTTCCCGCCCGCGCTGGAGAAGGTCCGGACCGATTTCAATGCCGCGATCGACAGGCTCGGCAGCGCCATGCGCACGGTTCTCAACAACGCCGAGGCGATCGCCAGCGGTGCGCGTGAAACGAAGGAAGCCGCAGACGTGCTGTCCAAACGCACCGAACAGCAGGCCGCAACCGTCGAGGAAACCGCCGCCGCACTCGATGAAATCACCCAGACTGTTGCCGACAGCGCCGGCCGCGCCGCCGAAGCAGGCGGGCTTGTCGCGGAAACGAAGCGCGGCGCAGAACATTCCGGCAGTATCGTCCGCAAGGCGGTCGACGCCATGGGTCAGATCGAGAAATCCTCGCGCGAGATCAGCAATATCATCGGCGTGATCGACGAGATCGCTTTCCAGACCAACCTGCTGGCGCTGAACGCCGGCGTCGAGGCAGCGCGTGCCGGCGAAGCCGGCAAGGGTTTTGCAGTCGTCGCCCAGGAGGTACGTGAACTCGCACAGCGCTCGGCCAGCGCCGCCAAGGAGATCAAGGCGCTTATTACCACCTCCTCGGAGCACGTGAAAAGCGGTGTCGACCTTGTCGGCCAGACCGGCCAAGCACTGGAACGGATCGTCGCCCAGGTCGGCAATATCGACATCAACGTCACGGCGATCGTCGAGTCCTCGCGCGAACAATCGACCGGGCTTGTGGAAATCAACAAGGCCGTCAACATCATGGATCAGGGCACACAGCAGAATGCTGCCATGGTGGAAGAGACGACGGCGGCCAGCGCCCGACTCTCGTCCGAGACTGAAAACCTTCGCAATCTCGTCTCACAGTTTAGATTTGGGCAACACTCTTCCGTTAATGTCATCGATAACCGTAACGATGCTTCGCCGGGTGCAAAGCCATCGCGTGGTATGAAGGCAAAGCTCGTCCGCGCCAATGGTGGCGCTGTCGCTTCTGCCCTGGCTTACGATAGTTGGGAAGAATTCTAATGGCCACGATCAACTCCACTAGCTTCAGCGGCGACACGCTCGAAATCATTGCCTTCCGCCTGCACGATCAGGAGTTTTGCGTGAAGACCACGACCATCCGCGAAATCCGCGGCTGGGCGCCGTCGACGCCGATCCCGCACTCTCCGGAAGATGTCATCGGTGTCATGAACCTGCGCGGTTCGGTCATCCCGATCATCGACCTCGCCTACAAGCTCGGCATGAAGAGCACTGTCGCCAATGAACGCAGCGCCATTGTCGTCGCAGAAGTGCACAATATGGTCATCGGCATGCTGGTTGATCGTGTTTCCGACATCCTGACGATTTCTTCCAGCCATGTTCAACCCGTTCCGGAAGTGACCGCGTCCTTCGACCGTGCGTTCTGCGAAGGTATCATCGCTTCCGAAAACGGCATGATCTGCTTCCTGAACCTCGCAAAGATGTTCAAGGAAAACGAGACGGACGAACTGGCCGCCTGATCGCCACGCCAAGCAGTTTGCCAAATAATTGAGATAAGAACCGCCCCGCAAGGGCGGTTTTTTATTGTTCACGCTTCAATGCGAGCTGAACGTGTAATTTTCTCGCGAAAATGCATATTTATTAGTATTCACTTTTATACAGAAAATTTACCGCCGCCACGCCGCGATGGTGGAGGAGAGCACAGCCGCCAGTCGTGATCTTGCCGCAGAGGCCGATGCATTGCGGACGTTGCTCACGCAGTTCCAGCTCCCCGGCGGTAATATCGCCGCGACGCGGCACATGACAGAGCTAGCGGCCTCTCCGGCCCTGCATCTTGTTACCCGCGTCCCGAGAGCCCGTGGCGCGGCGGCGCCAGCCGCCGAAAGCTCGGAAGAATTCTGAACCAGTTTCAGTCGAATAGCGCGTGCCGCAGCAAAAGCGGCACGAGCTCCTACTGATCATAGCCTTTGGTCGGCACTCCGAAAAACCGCCCGCCGATGTCGGTTTATCGAAGTGGCTGTTCTGCCGGCTCTGGTTTCCGGATCAGGGGCACAGCCTGCAGCACGAGTGCGTCGAGGCCATTATCTTCCTTTTCCAGGATTTCGAAGAGTTGCCGCCGCATGCGCGGCTCCCAGAATTTGTTGATATGCGTTGCAACCCCTTGCGCAGCCTCGCTTTCGGGCTGTGTCTTGAAGAAGGTTGCGATCTGGTTTGCCATATAGACGAGTTTGGTCTTGGTATCATGCGACATCGGCGATGCTTCCTGGCGACAGGCGATGCGGGTGGGTGAAAATCTCGAAATCCTCACCGCGAACGAGGGCGACAAGCGTCATGCCGGCTTCCTCGGCCGTGCGGATGGCAAGTGCCGTCGGCGCGGAAATGGCGATCAGCACGGGCGCGCCGAGGATCGCCGTCTTCTGAACCATTTCGACGGAAAGGCGGCTGGTAACGGCGACAGCGCCGGAAGCGCCGGCCTGCCCCGCCCTGATGACGGCGCCACAGAGCTTATCGAGCGCATTGTGCCGGCCGACATCCTCACGTACGGCGATCAATCCCTTGCCGGGGATGTAGAAGCCGGCGCCATGAACGGCTCGCGTCTCGCGATGCAGTGGCTGGGAATCGTTGAGCAGCGCGATCGCCTGCACGATATCAGCATGCGACAGCGACAGCTCGGTCTTGGAAACATCAGGCACCTTCCTGACCGCCTGCTCGATCGACTCGATGCCGCAGAGGCCGCAGCCGACAGGCCCTGCCATGCTGCGCCGCCGCTTTCTGAGCGCGTCCTCGACATCATCAACAAGCGTCACCTGGACGTCGATACCCTTCTCGTCCTCGATGAGCTCGACACCAGCGACCTGGCTGCGGTCGGTGATAATGCCCTCCGTAAGGCTGAAACCGACCGCGAAATCCTCGAGGTCACCGGGCGTACCCATCATGACGGCATGCGAACTGCCGCCATAGGAAAAGGCGATCGGCACTTCCTCGGGCACGATACGCTCGCCCCGTGTCATGACGCCGCCCCTCCGGGCGACCTCCGTCACGCTTATGCGGGTCGGCCTTTCCGTCATTATTCCGCCGCCTCCATCTTGCTGGCGATGCGGCGGGACTGACGGGCCTGCTCGTCATACTCGACCTGCCACTCGGACGGGCCGTTGGAAGGCGAAACCTGCACCGCCGTCACCTTGTATTCCGGGCAGTTGGTCGCCCAGTCGGAAAAGTCCGTCGTGATGACATTCGCCTGCGTATCCGGATGGTGGAAGGTCGTATAGACGACGCCGGGCGCCACGCGATCGGTGATCAATGCGCGGAGCGTCGTATCGCCGGAGCGGCTCCCGAGCTTCACCCAATCGCCATCGCGGATGCCGCGCTGTTCGGCATCATGCGGATGAATTTCCAGCCGGTCTTCGGAGTGCCAGATGACATTTTCGGTGCGGCGTGTCTGTGCCCCGACATTATACTGGCTAAGAATGCGGCCGGTGGTGAGAAGCAGCGGGAAGCGCGGACCTGTGCGCTCGTCGGTCGCCACATATTCCGTGCGGATGAACTTGCCTTTGCCGCGCACGAACCCATCCACATGCATGATCGGCGAGCCGAGCGGATGCTGCTCGTTGCATGGCCACTGAACGGAGCCCATCTTGTCGAGATAATCGTAAGAGACCGAAGCGAAGCTCGGCGTCGTCGCGGCAATCTCGTCCATGATCTCGGACGGATGCGTATAGTGCCAGTCGAGGCCCATGGCCTGGGCGAGCTTCTGCGTTACTTCCCAGTCGCCATAGCCGTTGCGTGGCGTCATGACCTTACGCACGCGGTTGATGCGGCGCTCGGCATTGGTGAAGGTGCCGTCCTTTTCGAGGAAAGTAGAACCCGGCAGGAAGACATGCGCATAGTTCGCCGTCTCGTTCAGGAAGAGATCCTGTACGACGACGCATTCCATGGCGGCAAGACCGGCGGCGACATGTTTGGTATCGGGATCGGACTGCAGGATGTCCTCGCCCTGAATGTAGATACCCTTGAAGGAGCCATCGACGGCAGCATCCAGCATGTTCGGAATACGCAGGCCCGGCTCGTTGTTGAGCTTCACGCCCCAGAGCTTTTCGAAGATATCGCGCGTCGCATCGTCGGAGATATGGCGATAGCCCGGCAGCTCGTGCGGGAAGGAGCCCATGTCGCAGGAGCCCTGTACATTGTTCTGGCCACGCAGCGGATTCACACCGACGCCTGGACGGCCGATATTGCCGGTCGCCATGGCAAGATTGGCGATCGCCATGACCGTCGTCGAGCCCTGGCTGTGTTCGGTGACGCCGAGACCGTAATAGATGGCGCCATTGCCGCCGGTCGCGAAAAGCCGGGCAGCGCCGCGCAGATCTTCCGGCTTCACACCGGTAAACTTCTCGACGGCTTCCGGGCTATGCTGCGGCTCGGCGACAAAAGCCGCCCAATCCTCGAACTCCGACCAGTCGCAACGCTCACGGATGAATTTCTCGTCGTAGAGGCCTTCGGTCACGATCACATGCGCAAGCGCCGTCATGATTGCGACATTGGTGCCGGGCTTCAGCGGCAGATGGAAAGATGCCTCCACATGCGGCGAGCGGATAATATCGATACGACGCGGATCGATGACAATAAGCTTGGCTCCCTGCCGCAGCCGCTTCTTCAGGCGCGAACCGAAGACCGGATGGCCGTCGGTCGGATTGGCACCGATGATGATGACCACATCGGACTGTTCGACGCTGTCGAAATTCTGCGTACCGGCCGATGTGCCGAAGGCCTGACCCAGCCCATAGCCTGTCGGCGAATGGCAGACGCGAGCGCAGGTATCGACATTGTTGTTGCCGAAGCCGGCGCGGATCAGCTTCTGGACAAGGTAAGTCTCTTCATTGGTGCAGCGGGACGATGTGATACCGCCGATCGCTTCGCGACCATACTGATACTGGATGCGGCGGAACTCGGAAGCGACATGGGCGTAGGCCTCGTCCCAGGTCACCTCACGCCAGGGATCCGTCACCTTCTCGCGGATCATCGGGTTGAGGATGCGGTCCTTGTGGGTTGAGTAGCCATAGGCGAAGCGACCCTTGACGCAGGAATGGCCGCGGTTTGCCTGCCCATCCTTCCACGGCACCATGCGGACCAGCTCTTCGCCACGCATTTCCGCCTTGAAGGAGCAGCCTACGCCGCAATAGGCGCAGGTCGTGACGGCCGAATGTTCCGGCTGGCCGATGCGGATGACTGATTTTTCCGTCAGCGTCGCGGTCGGACAGGCCTGAACGCAGGCGCCGCAGGACACGCATTCGGAATCGACGAAATGCTCATGCATACCGGGCGAAACGCGCGACCCGAAACCGCGCCCCTCGATCGTCAGCGCAAAGGTGCCTTGAACCTCCTCGCAGGCACGTACGCAGCGGGAGCAGACGATGCACTTCGACGGATCATAGGTGAAGTACGGATTGGACTCGTCCTTCGGCATCCATTTCAGATTGATCTCGCCGCTGTTGCGCGCCTTGACATGATTGTCGCCCTCATAGCCATAACGCACATCGCGCAGACCGACGGCGCCCGCCATGTCCTGCAACTCGCAATCACCATTGGCTGCACAGGTCAGGCAGTCGAGCGGATGGTCGGAGATATAAAGCTCCATGACGCCGCGGCGGATATTCTTCAGCCGCTCCGTCTGCGTATGGACGACGATGCCGGACGCCACCGGCGTGGTGCAGGAGGCGGGCGTTCCGTTGCGGCCGTCGATTTCGATCAGACAGAGACGGCAGGAGCCGAAGGCATCGACCATATCGGTCGCGCAGAGCTTCGGCACCTGAATGCCGGCATCCATGGAGGCGCGCATGATCGAGGTTCCCTCAGGAACCGTCACCTGCCGGCCGTCGATGGTCAGCGTCACCATTGTTTCGGATTTCGAAGCCGGTGTTCCGTAGTCGATTTCGTGAACAAGAGACATGGTCTATTCCGCTGCTTCAATGAGAGGGACCGGAGCAAAATCGTCCGGGAAATGCGTCATCGCGCTCATGACAGGATAGGGCGTGAAGCCGCCGAGCGCACAGAGCGAGCCGAACTTCATCGTGTTGCAGAGATCTGCGAGCAGTTCGCGGTTCTTTTCGGGCTCGATGCCCTGGGCGATCTTGTCTGCGGTTTCGACCCCGCGGGTCGAGCCGATGCGGCAGGGCGTGCACTTGCCGCAGCTTTCCACCGCGCAGAATTCCATCGCAAAGCGTGCCTGCTTCAGCATGTCGGCCGTATCATCGAAGATGACCAGACCAGCATGACCGATAAGCCCATCCTTGGCGGCAAAGGCCTCATAGTCGAACGGGGTATCGAACAGCGCACGCGGGAAATAGGCGCCAAGCGGCCCTCCCACCTGCACCGCCTTCACCGGCCGGCCGGACACAGTGCCGCCGCCGATCTTGTCGACGATATCGCCGAGCGAAAGACCGAAGGCGGTTTCGTAGAGACCGCCATATTTTACATTGCCGCCGATCTGCAGCGGGATGGTGCCGCGTGACCGGCCCATGCCGAAATCGCGATAGAAGGCGGCCCCCTTGTCCATGATCACAGGCACGGACGCGAGCGAGATGACATTGTTGATGACGGTCGGACAGTTGAACAGGCCCTTATGCGCCGGCAGCGGCGGCTTGGCGCGCACGATGCCCCGCTTGCCTTCGAGGCTGTTGAGCAGCGCCGTTTCCTCGCCGCACACATAGGCGCCCGCACCGGTGCGGATCTCCATGTCGAATTCCTTGCCGGAGCCGAGCACCGAAGCGCCCAGAATGCCAGCCTTTCGGGCGATTTTCACCGCCTGCGTCATCGTGGCGATCGCATGCGGATATTCCGAACGCGTATAGACGAAACCTTTCGTGGCGCCAGTCGCAAGCCCGGCAATCGCCATGCCTTCGATGAGCACGAAAGGATCGCCTTCCATGATCATCCGGTCGGCAAAGGTACCGCTGTCGCCCTCATCTGCATTGCAGACGATATATTTGCGCGAACCGGCGGCATCGAGCACCGTCTTCCATTTGATGCCGGTCGGAAAGCCCGCGCCGCCGCGGCCGCGAAGGCCGGAATCGGTGACTTCCTTGACGACATCGGCAGGCTGCATCGACACTGCACGGCGAAGACCGGCAAGCCCACCGTGGGCCTCGTAATCATCAAGCGAAAGCGGATCGGTAATGCCGCAGCGGGCAAAGGTGAGACGGGTCTGCCCTTTCAGGAACGGGAGGTCCTCGACCTCCCCAAGACAGAGCGCATGCGCCCCGCCGTCAATCAGTCCCGCATCGAACAGCCCGACGACATCCTTCGCCTTGACCGGCCCATAGCCGATCCGTTTCCCGGACACCTCAACCTCAACCAGCGGCTCCAGCCAGAACATTCCGCGCGAGCCGTTGCGCACGACGGTCGCATCAAGGCCGCGGGCGGCGATCTCCTGGGTAATCGCCATTGCCACCTTCTCGGCCCCGAGCGAGAGCGCTGCGGCATCGCGCGGAACATAAATCTTCACAGTCATCGGCGCGCCTCCTCGACGAGTTCGGCCGCCAGGTCGTCATCGACGCGGCCATGCACTTCGCCATCGAACATGGCGGCCGGCGCGCAGGCACAGAGACCGAGACAGTAGACAGGCTCCAGCGTGACGCTGCCGTCGTGTGTCGTTTGATGAAAATCGATGCCGAGCAGGGTCTTGATACGCTCGGCCAGTGCATCGCCACCCATCGACTGGCAGGCTTCGGCGCGACAGAGCTTCAGCACGTGCCGACCGGCAGGATGATCACGATAATCATGATAGAAGGTTACGACACCGTGGACCTCGGCGCGAGAAAGATTGAGCTCATCTGCGATGACTGGCAGGGCCTCCTGCGGCACGTAACCGAACTCGTCCTGAACCTCATGCAGAATGGGGAGCAGTGGGCCTTCGAGGGATCGAAGATCAGCAACGATCGAACGGATACGCCCGGTGATATCGCCCTGGGCGATACGTATATTCATCAGCAGCCTCCCTTCGGCTTGCGCATTCCCTGGGAACCGCAAAACTCCCCATGTCATTGCGATTTCTAGGGAACTGTCTCAGGGAAGCAGGTTGCAATCAATAAAGCAGTCTTGTTGATTGATAGCTTTTTTCTATCATAGTTCCGCGTCTTCAACGAGTGTTCTTGCTTCATGCAACAAGGCGGAGACAAGCGGCGTGAAAGGTTCCCGATAAGGAGCGACAAGGCCGACGAGATGGTGCGCCTCCGGCTCGACGATCGGGATCATCCGGATCTCCGCAGGAAAGCCGAATGATATCGCAACGTTACGCGGCATGATGCTTGCCCAGCGGCCAGTCCGCACGTGCGAAAAAAGAACGATCATCGAATTCGATTCGAGTGTCGGATGGACTGTTGCGCCTGCTTCGGCCAAATGCCGGTTGATGATACGCCGGTTCTGCATGTCAGCCGTCAATAGGCAAAGCCGAAGATCACCCACTTCACGCCATGTCACACTCTCGCGATCCGAGAGCGGACTGCCGGCGGCGGTGATGAGATTATAGCGCTCCGCATAGAGGGGCACAGAAGTGACGCGCCCGAGCGGCTCGTTTTCCAGATAGGTGACGCCGGCATCGATCTCGAGGTTTTCGAGCATGCTCAGCACCTGCAGCGAATTGCGCGAGACGATGGAGAAGGTGACGTCGGGATGCCGTTCCTGGAAGGGCGTTGTGATTCGCGACAGCATCGCGAGCGCGGTCGGAATGGACGCCAGACGCAGATGGCCGGAGAGACCCTTGCGGGCGGCGCGCATTTCCTCGCGCATCGTGCGCGTGTCCCCGACGATGCGGCGCGCCCATTCGAGCACACGCTGTCCTTCCGGCGTCAATCCTTGAAAGCGGGAGCCACGCTGCACCAGCATGACGCCCAGCTGATCTTCCAGCTGGCGAATGGCGGCCGAGAGCGTGGGTTGGGAGACGCCGCATTCCTCTGCCGCACGACCGAAATGTTTCTCATTAGCGAGTGCGATGAAGAATTCCAGCTTGTCGATCATCCGGCCTCCCTGCCGAATTGGGCATGAGGCCTATCTTTGCGGCTTGCCGTTCGGCTTCGCAAGAGCTGGCAGGCTCAGCCCGTCTCGGCAACCGGAAAGAGACTGAAAAGTGATTCGAGGAAAGCCATGACGCTTTCGTTGCCCATGCTGTAATAGACAAGCCGCCCGTCGCGCCGCGTATTGACGAGGCCTTCGAGCCTCAGTCGCGCAAGCTGCTGGGACACCATAGCCTGCTGTATTCCAAGGATATCCTCGATTTCGCCGACCGTCTTTTCCCCTTCCGACAGGATACAGAGGATGAGCAACCGGGTCTGATGGGCTAGCGCCTTCAGGAGATCGCTCGCCTCGTGGGCTTTGTCAGCAAGCTTCTGCAAGTCCTGGCCGGTCATGCCCGGCTTCGGTTTAGGCAATGGCATTTGCTTCTCGGAAGGAGGTAATAGGATAGATCAGTACAATATCATATTCGCAGAAGCGAATTCGTCAAATGTCGCGAAATGCCAAAAAAAGTCCAAACAAATCAGCAAATAAGCTGGCCACCATTGATCTCCAGGACTTGACCCGTGATGTAACCTGAGAGTGATGGAGCCGCCAGGAAGAGATAGGCGGGGGCACAATCCTCTGCTGTTCCGAGCCGTTGTAGTGGTATCGACTTGCGGGTCTGCTCCAGCTTTTCACGCGATGAATAGCGTGCATGGAAATCGGTTTCGATTGTGCCGGGCGAGACGCAGTTGACCCTTATACCATCAGGCGCAAGCTCTCGGGCCAGCGCTTTCGAATAGGTCGCAACAAATGCCTTCGATGCGGAATAGATTGCAGAACCGGGGCTTCCGCCCGTCAGCGCCGAAATCGAAACGGTGTTGACGATAGCAGCGCCCCCTGCCGCCCGGAGCGCCGGAAGCAGCGCTCGTGTCAACTCCACCACCGACGTCTGGTTGAGGCGCACGACAGTCTCATAATCGGCGTCGGTCAACTCGCCGGCAGGAAAACGCCCGTACATCGTGCCGGCATTGTTGACCAGCACATGCACCTTGTCGAAGAATTCGAGCGCCTCTTCCGCAAACTTCGCAGCCCCGCCCGGCTGCAGGAAATCTGCGGGCAACAGCAGGGCCCGGCGTTCCGATTCGGCGGTCAGCAGAAAATCCGGCAATTCACGTTCCCCATCACGCCCGGTATGGACAAGCACGCGCGCACCGCAATCCAGAAACTGCCGGGCAACTTCGAGGCCGATACCGCGGCCTGCACCTGTCACGACGACATTGCGGTTTTCGAACAATTTGGGATGAAACACGAAGCTCTCCTCCTTGCGGGCCGGCCCGCCGCTTGCGCTATCAGGCCTAACATATGCGGCCATCGGCCAAAAGAAAGCCCGAAGGTCTAAGCCCCCGGGTCGAGAAGCCGCGCACCGGCGCCTTGCCTGCCGAGCACGTCAAAGGGATTGCGCAGCGGACAGGCGTCGATCGAGAGACAGCCGCAGCCAATACAGCTCGTCAGATGGTCACGCAGCAGGCTCAGCTGCTTGATGCGCGCATCGAGATCATCCTTCCAGAGCGCCGACAGTTTCTGCCAGTCCCCGACTGTCGGCGTCCGGCTCTGCGGCAGGGTTTCGAAGGCAGTCTGGATTTCGGCAAGCGGAATGCCGACCCGTTGCGCCACCTTGATAATGCCGAGGCGCCGTAGCACATCGCGGCCGTATCGGCGCTGGTTGCCGCGGGTGCGGATGCTGGAGATCAGCCCCTTCGCCTCGTAGAAATGCAGGGCAGAAACCGCAAGTCCGCTGCGCTCTGCCACCTCGCCCACCGTCAGGAGCCTGCTCAAGGAGAATGCCGGATTTTGCTGCATCGCCTATTGACCTTAATATTAGTTGAGGTTTTATAGACTCCGCTCCCGAGGCCGTAAAGCCGCAACGAGAAGGAGCAATGCATGCAGAAACCCATGAGGCTTGCGGTCATCTACGGCAGCACGCGTGAGGGGCGCATCTGCGACAGGGTTGTGAAATGGCTCGAAAGAGAGTTGACCCGCTTTCCACAATTCGAGATCGACATCATCGACCCGCTGGCATTCTCGCTGCCGCGAGAGCATGTACCGCATCATCCGGAGGCAAGGCGGCTTGCTGACAGGCTCCATCAGGCCGATGGCTTCATCCTCGTCACGCCGGAATATAACCACAGCTTCACCGCTTCCCTGAAATTCCTCATCGATCTCTTCGCCGAGCCGTGGCACGGCAAGCCGATCGCCTTCGTCTGCTATGGCGGCGTCTCCGGCGGATTGCGGGCGGTCGAACAGCTCCGCCTCGTCTTTGCGGAGCTTCACGCCGTCACGATCTGCGATGCCGTCAGCTTCAATTCCCCCTGGCGCCGTTTCGACAATGAAGGCCGACTGCAGGATACGGAAGATGCGTCGCGCCGGCTTTCCCGAATGATGGCCCAGTTGCAATGGTGGACTGAGGCGCTGATCGCCGCCCGCAGCGACACTCCTTATGCCGGCATCGCCGCCTGAGACAACGACATCCGATTCCGTCTCTGGCAGGTACGGAACCGGCTGGGCACCCGGACAGGACCTCCGTCCGGGTGTTCCTCCCAACACTTGACAGCTGCGTCCGAACTGCCCTGGCCCTTTCCGACCGTGTAGCCGGATAGGAATTTTACGGTTGCGGTATCGCAGGCCCGGTGCTAGCTTCCGCCACAATTTCACGGGGGAGCTCCGAATTGCCGGGGCTGAGATGTGAGGCGCATGCCTCCGGACCCTTCAAAGCTGATCTGGGTAATGCCAGCGGAGCGAGGTCCAAATGTTTTCCGGCGCACAAGTGTCTCTATATCCGATGTCCGGCAATTTCGTCGGCATCATCCTTGACGCTATCAAGGCTCTCGATCCCTATCGTTATCATCTTCGCATCGAAACCGACGATATTTCCACGCTGATGGTCGGCCCGCCCGACGTGTTGTTTGCCGCTATGCGCGACCTCTTCGTCTCGGCTGCCGCAAGCGGCGAGCATTGCGTATTGTCCGCAGCGATCTCGCGGGGCTGCCCCGGCGAACCGGATGATGCGATCTGTGGCGCCGGCCTGTCTTCCAGCCGATCCGAGCCGCTCGCCGAGCGAGTGGAAGCCGCGATCGCGGCAGTCAAGGACACCACAGAAACCGGCCAGCCAACGGCCGCCCAATTTTCTCTGTACGTTATGGGAACGGGCACCCATATGGACGAGATCTACGGCTGCATCGATTTCCTGAAGCGCTCGGGCACATTCGACCGCTCCAAGAATTTCTGCACCAAGCTGTGCGGCGATGCCGGCGCGATCTTCGCGACCATCCATGAAGCCTTCTATCGCTTTGGCGATCCCGAAGGCCATGTGACGCTGGATATCACGGTCTCCGCGAACAGCCCGAGCAAAGCCTGAGACGCTTGACGGCAATGACCTTATCGAAACCGGATTCGACATTTGCGCCACTGAGGCGGGCCTTGCCCGCCATTCTTGCCGTGCTTGCCTTCCTGGCCGTCTGGGAGCTCTATGTCGATCTCTCCGGCATCAAGCCCTCCATTCTGCCCTCGCCTTCGCGCATCCTGACACAGGGCTGGCTGAACAGGCAGGCGCTGCTCGACAACACCTGGCCGACGCTTGGCGCGACGCTCGGCGGTTTCGCTTTGTCGCTGGTCTTCGCCTTCGCCTCGTCTGTGCTGATGGATTTCGTGCCCTTCATGCGCCGCGCGCTGCTGCCGCTCTTCATCGTCAGCCAGACATTGCCGCTGGTCGCGATTGCCCCCTTGGTCGTGCTCTGGTTCGGTTTCGGGCTGCTGCCGAAGCTTCTGCTCGTTGCTCTCGTCACTTTCTTTCCGCTGCTGGTAGCCCTGCTGCAGGGCTATGAAGCGACGGACCGAGATATCGCCGAGCTTCTGAGTTCCATGAAGGCAAGCCGCTGGCGCATCTTCTGCCTGGCGAGGCTTCCCTCCGCCATGCCCTTCTTCTTTGCCGGCCTGCGCATTTCGATCACCTATGCCGTGGTCGGCGCTATCTTCGCCGAATATGCAGGTGCCGCACGTGGCCTCGGGATCTATATCCTCAATGCCAAGAACAATTTCCGGCCCGACCTCGTGCTTGCCGCCGTCGTCGTGAGCGCCCTCCTCACCCTCTGCCTCTTCGGTCTCACGCTGGCGGTGCAGCGTTTCGTCATGCCCTGGCAATCTCCTGCGGAGAAACGCCCATGAGCGGGATGCTTGAGCTGAAGAACGTCTCGAAGTCCTTCGACGGCATGGAAGTGCTGAAGGACATTTCTCTTCATATCGCCAGAGGAGAATTCGTCTCGATCGTCGGCCCCTCCGGCTCCGGCAAATCGACGATCCTCCGTTTGCTGACACAGGCGCTGCAGGCCGATAAAGGCCACATTTTCTTTGACGGCATGTCGCTTTCGCAAGCGGCGCATGCATTCGCCTTCATGCCCCAGCGCGATGCGCTGATGCCGTGGCGAAGCGTCATCGACAATGCGATCCTTGGCCTCGAAGTGCACGGTATGCGCCGCAGCCAGGCACGAGCGGTTGCCGCCCCTCTCTTTGAACGCTTCGGCCTTGCCGGTTTCGAAAATCACTATCCCGCGGCCCTTTCAGGCGGCATGCGCCAGCGCGCGGCCCTGCTGCGCACCGTGATCCAGCGGCAGGACATGCTGCTGCTCGACGAGCCCTTCGGGGCACTCGACGCGCTGACCCGCACCCAGATGCAGGAATGGCTGCAGGGCATGTGGACCGATCATCGCTGGACGGCCCTGCTGATCACCCACGATGTGCGGGAAGCCGTTTTCCTGTCTGACCGCATCTATGTGCTTTCTGCCCGCCCGGCGGCCGTGATCAGGGAGTTCGAAGTGCCGCTGAAAAGGCCGCGCACGCTTGCCGATCTCGGCTCCCCGGCCGCCCAGGCGATCGAAACCGAAATTCTTCAAACATTGCTGCATCCGCAAAGAACCTGAGGAGGTCCCGATGCTTCTCACCCGCCGACAAACCCTTTTTGCCGCCATGGCCGCAAGCCTCGCCGGCCATGCTGCCTTCGCCCAATCCGCCGCCAAGGTGCGTATCGCGCTCGACTGGACGCCGAACACCAATCATATCGGCATCTATGTCGCCAAGGCGAAGGGCTTCTATGAGGCCGCCGGCCTCGATGTCGAGATCCTACCCTATGCCGATACCAGCGCTGGCACGCTGGTCGCGAACGGCGTCGCCGATTTCGGCATTTGCGGAGAGATCGAGACCTTTACCCAGCGCGCCGCCGGCGCTGATGTGAAACTCGTCTATGCCGTCGTGCAGACGGAAACCGGCAGGCTGATCTTCAAGGGCGGCCGCAACGATATCAAAAGCCCCAAGGACCTGGACGGAAAAACCTATGGCGGCTTCGGCGGCGCATGGGAGGAGGCGCTCGTCTCCGCGATGATCCGCAACGACGGCGGCAAGGGCACCTTCCAGAATGTCACGCTCGGCACCTCGGCCTATGAGGCGCTCGATAACGGCGCCGTGGACTTCACGCTGGAAATCTACACCTGGGAGGGCATCGCGGCCCAACTGGAGAACCGGCAGGTCGGCCGCTGGTGCTATAGCGATTACGGCATACCTGACGAACAGACGACCGCGATCGCTTCCAGTGACGCCTATCTCTCGGCCAATCCGCAAAATGCCCGCGCCTTCATCCAGGCAACGCTCAAGGGTTACGCCTATTCGGTCGATAATCCGGACGAGGCCTGTGACCTCCTGATTGCCGGCAGCAACGGCGCGTTGCTGAATACCGAACTGGTCAAGGCATCGCAAAAGGCGCTGGTCGAAGGCCATTTCCTCAAGGGCGACAATGGCACGATCGGCATCATCGATCCGGCCAAGGCCGAAGCGATCGGCGCTTTCCTGTTCGACCATGGCATCCTGCTCGATGCCAATGGTGCGGCGTTGAAGGAAAAGCCCGATTTTTCCGGCTATTACACCAACGATCTGCTTGGCTGAGATGACCCTGCCCTTGCCGGCAGCAGCTTTCCGCTGCAAAGTCCGGCAAGGAGCGAGGGAGTGACATGCAGCAGCAGGACCGGGTGGCCGGAGCGGATTTCTTGCGTGCAGCCGCCTGCCTGCTTGTCCTTATCCACCATCTCATTCTGCGCATCGACCTCAACAAGACCGAAGGATTGCGGCCGACGCTGACCGCCCTGCGCTTCGGCAATTTCGGCGTCGCCATCTTCTTCATCCTCAGCGGTTTCCTGCTGGCCTTGCCGTTCTGGCGTTCCCTTGATGCCGGTTGCGCCATGCCTGACCCGCGCACCTATGTGCTGCGTCGCGCGGCCCGCATCGTGCCCGGTTATTGGGTGGCTCTGACGGCGGGCTTCATCCTCAGCATTACTCTGCTCGGGCACGCACTGACGCCGGAACTTGTTATGCGCTATGTCAGCGGTCTCTTCTTCATGAGCCAATGGCACTGGCGCACCTTTTTTCCTGTCGAAGGCAACGGCCCGCTCTGGTCCATATCTTTCGAAGTAACGAGCTACGTGCTGCTGCCGCTTGGCTTCCTCTGGCTTTTCGCTATCCCGGAAAAACGCCGTTCTCCGCTCGTCACGCGCCTTGCCTGGTTCGGCATCATTGCCGTGACGCTGCTTACCCATGAGACCTTCCGTACGCTTGTTCCCCCCAACGAGATTGATCGTGGCTGGCAATATGGCATGCAGGGCGGCGCGAAGGAGTGGATGCCGAACTATAATCCCGTCGGCTTCTTCGCCGTCTTTGCGCTCGGTACGCTCGCAGCCGGCATTCAGATCATGTTGCCGCGAAAGCATCAGATCTGGTTCGACATCGTTGCGCTTGCCTGCCTGGTCACCGCCGGCTCCCAGCTGCCGCTTTCAACAGGCGGACCTTGGGAAGCCTATGGATGGCTCGGAATCCCCTACGCCTTTCCGCTGTTTCCGGCCATGATCGCTGTTGCGCTTGTGGCCCTCTCACGCTCCGTGCTGCTTGCGGCATTGCTCGACAATACCTTCATGCGCTTCACGGCAACCGTCTCATTCGGCATCTATATCTGGCAGGACATCGTTCTAACCTCGATGCAGACGATCTCTCCAGCCATATTCGGCATCGGCGAAGATCATCCGCTACGGGACTGGTTTATCGGCTGCATCTTTGCGACGGCGATCACTTTTCTTCTCGCAAGCTTCAGCTATTTCGCTGTCGAACGACAGGCAATACGGCGCGCCGCACGCATAACGCGCAAGAATTCAGCCACTACTCAATATAGTTAATTCCCAACCAACCAAAAATATCAGGAACATATTCGAAATACTCCCAAATTTGGCTCTGTTATGGTTACGAAAACATTAAGGAAGCGGGTGACAAATCGATCCCGTCCATGTATTTGTGCCAGCGCGACGCAATATGCGAGTATTTCCACGGACGTTGCTTAATGAACGTGTTTACTTCAAATAAGCTCCAAGACACGGCCTTCTCTGCAAAAGCAGTGAAGATGATGGCTCTCGACGCAGCGAATTCCAACATTCGCCAGCCGGAAAGCTTTGTCTCTTTGGATGGCCGGAACAGGCTTCAGCTCGGCTTGAAGAGAGCTTTCGACATTTTCGGTGCAACAGGCGCGCTGGTCATCCTGTTTCCCGTACTTCTGACGATTGCGCTTCTCATCGTGATCGATGATGGCGGGCCGGTATTTTTCCGGCAGATTCGCTGGGGCCTGAAGGGCAGCAAGATCACCGTCTACAAGTTCCGCTCCATGCGTGCGGATCTCTGCGATCCCACCGGCATCGAACAGACAGTCAAGGATGACCGGCGCGTGACGCGGATCGGCGCATTCCTGCGCAAGACCAACATCGACGAGCTGCCGCAACTCCTCAACGTCATCAAAGGCGATATGTCGCTCGTCGGCCCCCGCTGCCATGCTATCAACATGCGCGCGGCCGGCATGCTCTACGAAGAACTGGTGCCCGAATATCATTATCGCCATCTGATGCGGCCGGGCATTACCGGCCTCGCCCAGACGCGCGGCTGGCGCGGTCCGACAGGGCGCCCGACAGAGGCACGAGCCCGCATCGCCAGCGATATCTATTACATCAGAAATTTCAGCCTCTGGCTGGATATGAAGATCCTGTTCGGCACGCTGCTGTCCGAACTACGCGGTGGCACTGGCTTCTAAGAAGGTCCTGCTAAGGAAATCTCCGGCACAGGCAGTCAAAAGCCGCCTGTTTTCGTTTCCGTAGTCCGGGTGGAAACAGCAGCCTTCGCCGTGATAAGAACTGCCTCCTCGGCATCAAGAAACTTTCCAGGATGTCTCAGCTCGCCTCCATGCGGTTCTCTGCATGGCGAATGGCTGAGCCCCGTTCAGAGCGGCTTAGCAAAAAGAAAAGCGGCCTTGAAAGCCGCTTTTCTCACTGTGTTTATCTCGGGCCGAGCCGATCAGTCTTGCTGGACGACACCGCGCAGGTGGGTCAGTTCCATGATGAAGTGCTCTAGCCTGGACTTGTGCTCGTGATGCTCGGCATCTTCGAGTTCCTTCTTCGCAGCTTCGATGCGGCGAGTGAGTTCATCCTTGTTGAGCTCTTGGACCGGAACAGCGGATTCGGCAAGCAGCGTGCAGCCAGTCGGTAGGATGTCGGCGAAACCGCCGAACACGACGTAATCCTGCTTCGATCCGGAACCGGAACGCACGCTCACGATACCCGGCTTGATGGTCGTCATCGTCGGAGCATGGTTGGCCATAACAGTCATTTCGCCTTCGGTCGCGGGAATGACGACCTCGGTCACCATCTCCGACAGCAGCAGACGCTCCGGCGAAACGAGCTCAAAGTTGAAATTGTCAGCCATCAGTGACTTACCTTCTCGGCTATGGCTTCTGCATCTTGCAGTTTGGTCCCGCAGAACGGGCAGTGCATTATCGCATGGTCGAGATAACCGAGGCCTTCCTCGCTCTGAGCCAACCCGACGACCATCATCATCACGCCGTTATCGGCACGGTAGATGGTCGGCGCTGCCGGTTCAGGAAGCTCTGCCACGACACTTTTGAGGGTGTCGCAGCAGAATATCTCGTCCCGAGCGTCGCTCATCAAGCTGCTGCGAGCTTCTTGGCTTTCTCGACAGCTTCGTCCATCGAACCAACCATGTAAAAGGCTGCTTCCGGCAGATGGTCGTACTCGCCGTTGACGAGGCCCTTGAAGCCCTTGATCGTGTCTTCGAGAGCAACGAGCTTGCCCGGCGAGCCGGTGAAGACTTCGGCAACAAAGAATGGCTGCGACAGGAAGCGCTCGATCTTGCGGGCGCGGGCAACGGCAATCTTGTCCTCTTCGGACAGTTCGTCCATGCCAAGGATCGCGATGATGTCCTGCAGGGCCTTGTAGCGCTGCAGCGTCGACTGGACCTTGCGGGCCACTTCGTAATGCTCTTCGCCGACAACCATCGGGTCGAGCATGCGCGACGTGGAGTCGAGCGGATCGACGGCCGGGTAGATGCCCTTTTCAGCGATCGAACGCGACAGAACGGTCGTTGCGTCCAGGTGAGCAAACGAGGTTGCCGGTGCCGGGTCGGTCAAGTCGTCGGCCGGAACGTAAATGGCCTGAACCGAGGTGATCGAGCCCGTCGTCGTCGTGGTGATGCGTTCCTGCATCTGACCCATGTCGGTTGCGAGCGTCGGCTGATAACCCACGGCCGAAGGAATACGGCCGAGCAGAGCCGACACTTCCGAGCCAGCCTGCGTGAAGCGGAAGATGTTGTCGACGAAGAACAGAACGTCCTGGCCCTGGTCGCGGAAGTGTTCTGCAACCGTCAGACCGGTCAGAGCGACGCGAGCGCGGGCGCCCGGCGGTTCGTTCATCTGGCCGTAAACGAGCGCAGCCTTGGAACCTTCGCCACCGCCGTGCTTGTTGACATTCGATTCGATCATTTCGTGGTAGAGGTCGTTGCCTTCGCGGGTGCGTTCACCGACCCCTGCGAAAACCGAGTAACCACCATGCGCCTTGGCAACGTTGTTGATCAGTTCCATGATGAGAACGGTCTTGCCGACGCCTGCACCACCGAAAAGGCCGATCTTGCCGCCGCGTGCGTAAGGCGCGAGAAGGTCGACGACCTTGATGCCGGTGACAAGGATCTGCGCTTCCGTGGACTGATCGACGTAAGCCGGAGCGTCCTGGTGGATCGAACGCTTGTGAGCGGTAACCAACGGACCAGCTTCGTCGACCGGCTCACCGATGACGTTCATAATACGGCCGAGCGTCTCGTTACCGACCGGAACCATGATCGGAGCACCGGTATCAGTGACTTTCTGACCGCGAACAAGACCTTCGGACGAGTCCATCGCAATGGTACGGACTACGTTTTCGCCGAGGTGCTGAGCAACTTCGAGAACCAGACGGTTGCCGTTGTTGTCGGTTTCCAGCGCATTCAGGATCTTCGGCAGTTCGCCTTCGAAAGCAACGTCAACGACGGCGCCGATAACCTGTGTGACTCTGCCGACAGAGCCGGTCTTGGGGGTAGCTGCCTCAGCCATTTTCTGACCCTCTTTTCCTAACCTCAGAGCGCTTCCGCGCCCGAAATGATTTCAATCAGTTCCTTGGTGATCTGAGCCTGACGCTGACGGTTGTAGCTCAACGTCAGCTTGTTGATCATCTCACCAGCATTGCGCGTCGCATTGTCCATCGCGCTCATCTTGGCACCCATTTCGCCCGCAACGTTCTCAAGGAGAGCTCGGAAGATCTGGACAGAGATGTTGCGCGGGATCAGCTCGTCGAGGATCGACGCCGGATCCGGCTCGTATTCATAGACGGCACCAGCATGGGCTGCATCTTCGGTGACAGCTTCAGGAGCCTTGGCCGGGATGAGCTGCTGCGCGGTTGGGATCTGGCTGATCACCGACTTGAATTCCGAGTAGAACAGCGTGCAAACGTCGAACTCACCGGCTTCATACATCTCGATGATACGCTTGCCGATCTGATCGGCATTCTCGAAACCGATCTTCTTGACTTCGCGCAGTTCCTTGCGCTCGACGATCAGCGACGCGAATTCGCGACGCAGGATGTCATAGCCCTTCTTGCCGACGGTGAAGATCTTCACAGTCTTGCCTTCGGCGACCAGCTTGCGAACGTGATCGCGAGCAAAGCGAGCAATCTGCGAATTGAAGCCGCCACACAGGCCGCGTTCGGCCGTGCAGACGACGAGCAGGTGTACCTGATCCTTGCCCGTACCGGTCATCAGGACCGGCGCGCCGTCCGCATCGGTAACGGCCTTGGCGATATTCGCCAGGACCGCACCCATACGCTGCGAATAAGGCCGGGCGGCCTCGGCCGCCTCCTGCGCACGCCGAAGCTTCGCCGCGGCGACCATCTTCATCGCCTTGGTGATCTTCTGCGTCGCCTTGACGGAGGCGATCCGGTTTTTCAGATCCTTAAGTGAAGGCATCCGCTATCCGTCCTAACCTAGGGCCTGATTACTGGAAAGACTTGGCGAAGCTGTCGAGAGCAGCAACGAGCTTGCCCTTCGTAGCGTCGCTGATAGCCTTTTCCGTGCGGATCGCATCGAGGATGGCAGAGCCTTCCGAACGCAGATAGGACAACAGGCCCTGTTCGAACTTGCCGACCTGAGTGACCGGCAGCTTGTCGAGGTAACCATTGACGCCTGCGAAGATCACGGCGACCTGCTCTTCCGTCTTCAGCGGCGAGAACTGCGGCTGCTTCAGGAGCTCGGTCAGGCGTGCACCGCGGTTCAGCAGGCGCTGGGTAGCAGCGTCAAGGTCCGAACCGAACTGGGCGAAGGCAGCCATTTCGCGATACTGGGCAAGTTCGCCCTTGATCGAGCCGGCAACCTGCTTCATGGCCTTGATCTGAGCCGAGGAACCGACGCGGGAAACCGACAGACCGACGTTAACGGCCGGACGGATACCCTGATAGAACAGGTCGGTTTCGAGGAAGATCTGGCCGTCGGTGATCGAGATCACGTTGGTCGGAATGAAGGCCGAAACGTCGTTACCCTGGGTTTCGATGACCGGCAGAGCGGTCAGCGAACCGGCGCCCTTGTCGTCGTTCATCTTTGCAGCGCGCTCGAGAAGACGCGAGTGCAGGTAGAAAACGTCGCCCGGATAAGCTTCGCGGCCCGGCGGGCGGCGCAGCAGCAGCGACATCTGACGGTAGGAAACGGCCTGTTTGGACAGGTCGTCATAACCGATCAGCGCATGCATGCCGTTATCACGGAAATATTCGCCCATGGCGCAGCCGGCAAACGGAGCCAGGAACTGCATCGGCGCCGGATCGGAAGCGGTCGCAGCGACGATGATCGAATACTTCAGTGCGCCACGTTCTTCGAGCACCTTGACGAACTGCGCGACGGTCGAACGCTTCTGGCCGACAGCGACGTAGACGCAGTAAAGCTTTTCGCCTTCCGGACCGTTGTCATGGATGGCCTTCTGGTTGAGGAACGCGTCGAGAAGGATCGCGGTCTTGCCGGTCTGGCGGTCGCCGATGACGAGCTCGCGCTGGCCGCGACCGACCGGGATGAGCGCGTCGATGGCCTTGAGGCCGGTTGACATCGGCTCATGGACCGACTTGCGCGGAATGATGCCCGGAGCCTTGATGTCGACGCGCGAACGGCGGGTCGCATTGATCGGGCCCTTGCCATCGATCGGGTTGCCGAGAGCGTCGACAACGCGGCCGAGCAGTTCCGGACCGACCGGAACGTCGACGATCGCGCCGGTACGCTTGACAGTGTCGCCTTCCTTGATGTCGCGGTCGGAGCCGAAAATAACGACACCGACATTGTCGGATTCAAGGTTCAGCGCCATGCCGCGGATGCCGCCGGGGAACTCGACCATTTCACCAGCCTGGACGTTGTCCAGGCCGTAAACGCGAGCGATACCGTCACCAACGGAGAGAACCTGGCCGACTTCCGAGACTTCTGCCTCTTTGCCGAAGTTCTTGATCTGGTCTTTAAGAATTGCGGAAATTTCCGCAGCGCGGATATCCATCAGCCGACCTCTTTCAATGCAAGCTTAAGGGTAGAGAGTTTGGTACGAAGAGACGTATCAATCTGACGGGACCCGACCTTGACGATCAGACCACCAAGAATTGACGGATCAACCGTGACAGCAATTGCCACGTCTTTGCCGGTGACGCCCTTCAGCGCCACCTTCAATTCATTTTCCTGCTCTACGGAGAGAGCATGGGCCGAAGTGACTTCGGCAGAAATTTCGCCGCGATGGTTGGCGGCAATGATGCGGAAGGCCTTGATCATGCCCGGCAGGGCAAACAGGCGGCGGTTACGCGCCACGACCTTCAGGAAATTGACAAAGAAGCCAGAGAGACCAGCCTTTTCGCTGAGAGCGATGATGGCCTTGAGTTGATCTTCTGCGGAAAAGACCGGGCTCAGGACAAAGCGCTTCAGGTCTTCGCTTTCGTCCAGCATGGCCTGGAAACGATCGAGATCAGCGGTAACGCTGTCGACGGCGCCTTCTTCGAGCGCGAGCTCGAAAAGCGACGAGGCATAGCGCTCTGCAACACCAGAAGTAAGCTGGGACGTGTCTGCCACGGGCACAAATTTCCCTGATTTCAATTCAAAATCCGACTTTCGGCGGGCGCCGAACCTATGACTTTGAATTCGTTTTGATTTCCCCCAGAAATCGCAAGAGAAGCCTCTTGCTTCTTCCGAAATTCGGGGTCCGTCTAACATAGGATCTCCGGACTCGCAACACGCGTAGCGCCCGAATACGCCATTCGCATGATTTTCTATCAGCAAAATTGCCGAAACGCCCGAAAGCGGCCTGCGAAACGCTTTATTTTCAGCTCTGGATCAGCTCTGAAGGAAGCCGAACACATGAAGCAGGGGCAATGCGGCTATGACCGCCTGCACAACCAGAAGTAAATAATTGAGGAGCGTACTCCCCTTATCAGAAAGGATGGAGATGATGCGCGCAAAAGCAGCCATCGCGAAGGAAGCTCCGAGCGCCAGATAGGTCCAGTCCTGCGCCAGCATGATCGCGGCAACCCCGAGACCAAGATAGAGGCCGCCCATCGATCGAACTTCGCTGTAACCCTCACGCCGCTCGCCCCGTGGCGCCAGACCGAAGGCCCGCATGGCAAGACCGGGGGCGAACATGATGATGAAGCCAGCAAGCGCGGTGAAGGCCGCAGCACCAAAGGCAAGCTGCTCGCCAAATTCCGTCGGAAAGTAGAATTCCATGCCTCAACCCCAAATCATCAGCTGATTCTGCGTTTATGCCATGATCAGCGACATCCGGAAACGCTGAGGCTGTAACGATCTACAGGAAGCTCTGCGGATCGATATCGAGCTGCACCTGAACCGATCCGCGCTCCTTCGGCGCTTGTGCGAGCAATGCCCTGAGATAGGCCTGCATGTCGGAATTCCGGCGCCCATGCACGAGGAGGCGGAAACGATGGCGCCCACGCACCAGCGCCAACGGCGCCTCCGCCGGCCCTAGAACGGAAATGCCCGAAATCTGCGGCGCGGCGTTGCGCATGCCGCGCGCATGGTTTTCCGCATCCTGCCGCGTGTCTGCCGATACGATGATCGAGGCGAGCCTGCCGAAGGGCGGCAGGGCAGCGCGTTCCCGCTCGCCGATTTCACGATCATAGAAAGCCCGCGCATCGCCGGAGACGATTGCCTGCATGACAGGATGCTGCGGCTGATAGGTCTGCAGCAGGCCATGGCTCTTCAGGCCCGTTCGACCGGCGCGGCCCGTAACCTGTGACAGAAGCTGAAAGGTCCGCTCCGCTGCGCGAGGGTCGCCATTCGCGAGCCCGAGATCCGCGTCGACAATGCCGACCAGCGTCATCAGCGGAAAGTTGTGTCCCTTGGCGACAAGCTGCGTGCCGATCACGATATCCGCCTCGCCCTTGGCGATGGCGTCGAGCTCCAGCCGCAGCCGCTTCACTCCGCCCATGATGTCGGAGGAGAGCACGATGGTGCGCGCGTCCGGAAAATGCCGCTCCACCTCTTCCGCGATGCGCTCCACACCCGGCCCGCAGGCGACGAGGTGGTCGAGCGTTCCGCATTCCGGGCAAGCCTCCGGTGTCGGCTCGGAATGACCACACTGATGGCATTGCAGCTGCCGGCGAAAGCGATGCTCCACCAGCCAGCTCGAACATTGCGGGCACTGGAAACGATGGCCGCACACACGGCAGAGCGTCAGCGGAGCGTAGCCGCGGCGATTGAGGAAGAGCAGGGCCTGCTCGCCCTTTTCCACCGTCTTGCCGATCGCCCGGATCAGTACCGGCGACAGAAAACCGCCGCGTTCCGGCGCATGGCGCCGCATGTCGACCAGATGCAGGTCGGGCAGCGCGGCATCGCCGAAACGCGTCGGCAGATGGATCGTGCTGTAGCGACCGCTCTGGCCGTTGACCTGGCTTTCGACCGAAGGCGTCGCCGAAACGAGTACTACGGGAAAATCGCCGATCCGCGCCCTAACGACCGCCATGTCACGCGCGTTGTAGTAGACGCGGTCTTCCTGCTTATAGGCAGGATCATGCTCTTCATCGACAATGATGAGGCCGAGATCTTCGAAAGGCAGGAACAGCGCCGAACGCGCGCCGGCAACGACCCGCACCTCTCCCGTTACCGCCTGCCGCCAGACCTTTTCGCGCATACGCGGGGCAAGGTCGGAATGCCACTCGGCAGGTTTCGCACCGAACCGATCCTGGAAGCGTTCGAGAAAACTTGCAGTGAGCGCGATCTCCGGCAGCAAGATCAGTACCTGTTTGCCGCGCCTCAGCGTCTCGGCGATCGCCTCGAAATAGACTTCCGTCTTGCCGGAACCGGTCACGCCGTCGATCAGCGAAACCGCGAATTCGCCCTTGCGCACTTCGTCCAGAATTTCTTCGGCCGCCTCCTTCTGCGGACCTTCGAGGCGGGCACCGGTAAAGTCCGGATCAGGCTCGGCGACGACAGGTGGCGGCGGTAGGAAGATCGTCTCGAAAATGCCTTGTGCAATCAGCCCGTCGACAACGCTGGTGGAAACACCGGCAGCATGGGCAAGACCGGTCCGCGTCCAGGACAACCCGTCCGCGGCGGTGTCGAGCACGCGTGCGCGTGCCGGTGTCATCCGCGCCGGCTCACCGCCGATGAAACGCAACCCTTCCACCATCGGCTCCGGCTCGAAGGCATTCGGCGCCCTCAGCGCCATGCGCGCCACCAATCCGGGTGGGGAAAGCGTATAGGCGGCGACCCAGTCGATGAAATCCCGCATCTCCTTGGTCAGTGGCGGGCAATCGAAGACATGGGTGATGGGCCTGAGCTTCTTTGGATCCACACCATCTTCGCCGCCATCCCAGACGACACCGATCACCTGGCGCGGCCCAAGCGGCACCTGCACGACCGAGCCGGGCTCGACTGCCATGCCTTCAGGCACCGAATAGGAATAGGGCCTTGGCGCCGGCATCGGTACCAGCACCGGAACCGTGCGGGTCACGGGCGGGGCTTCGAAAAGCGCGCCAAAGAGATCGGACGAATCTATACTCATCGCGGCAGACCATGCCCGCAACGGCCGTAAAATGGAACCCGCCGACAATGAGGGTTAATCATCATCGTCTTCACCAGCGATCGTTCCCGTCAACCGCATGCCTTCGATCCACGTGGCGCCATTCTCACGAATAACCTTTCGCGGACGAACGCCGCAGCGTTCGCGCACCGCCTCTGCCAGTTGCACCGAATGGGTGACGATCCAGACCTGGCTGCTCTTTGACGCTTCGGCGATCATGTCGGCGAGCGGCACCAGCATATCGGGATGCAGGCTCGCCTCCGGCTCGTTCAGAGCGATGAGCGCCGGCAGCCTGTAGGAGAGCAGTGCAGCCGCAAGGCCGAGAAAGCGGATCTGCCCGTCAGACAGTTCACGCGGATGAAAGACGCGGTGCGGGAAGTCGGGAAGCATCAGGCCGAACTCCGCTGTCTCGCCCGGCTCAGGCACGACAAGCCTTGCGCCGCCGAGCGCCGATGCCAGGATGCGATCGAGCTCGGCCGTATCCTGCCGCGTGTGGGCAATCGTCGCAAAGACGGCGGCGAGATTGGCACCATCCTCATCTAGCATGGGACTGGTGACGGCAAGGCAGGGATGGCGAAGCGGAGAAGCCCTGTCAGTGCGAAAACCGTGAAAGAAGCGCCAATTGTTGACGATGCGACGGAAGGCGGCAACCTCGGGGAAATGGCCGGCATCGCCGAGCAGGGCGATCGCCGTTTCGGATGTCAGCGCCTCGTCTGGATAGGTCTGCATGCGCCCAGCACCATCGCGAACGGAGATGCCCGGACCGGACCGCTTCATCATCGCCACCGCGCGGCGGCCGGTTTCGACGGAAAGCTCTTCAGCTTTGATCTGCGGTTCGAGCGCAAAGCCCGCAGCGGCCTTCGGTGGGCGCAACCCCGCTTCGACAGAATATCGGAATGTGACGGCACGCTCCTCGTCGAGGATCTCAACTTCCAGGTGGATTCGAGCTGGCCCATCGGATGTGCGGCGTGGCCCGGACCAGAGAGCCGAGAGCATCCCGCCTTCGGCAGCAAGTTCATAAGCCAGCCGCCCGCGAACCGCCGACTGCACAAGCTGCAGCGCACGATAGAGATTGGACTTGCCGGCGCCGTTCTCGCCGAGAAACAGCGTCGTATCCGCCAGATCCATGCGGATCGAGCGCAGTGACCGGTAATTCTTGGCAAACATGGAGCGAAGACGCATGCATCCGCTTTAGCGCAAAGCAACGCTAAAAAGAATGGGCCGCAACGGCCTCCGGAACCAGTTGCCGGGACACAGGCATGAAGCGTGAGTCGCCATCAACAGCCATGTCATAGACCGTGTGCCTCTCGAGCGCCTTGGTCACCTCGTTCAGGTCGCCGTCGAGCTCTTCTGCGGGAATGAGATTGCCGATGACGAAATCGAAGCGGTCACTCTTCTTGTTCAGAAGTTCATAGAAGACCGTCATGTCGCGCAGTTCGGTCGACCATTTGGCAAACCAGTAGAAAAGCCCGGAATTGCGCGCTGTCATGTGAACAGGGAGGATCGGCAGACCGTATTTACGGGCAAGGCCGACGGCAGAGGTTTTCCACGGCCGCTCGTTCAATCGCCCATTTGCCCAATAGGCGATACGGCCCGAAGGGAACAGCACGGTCGCCTTGCCCTCCTTCACCGCAAGGTTGGTGAGCTGCAGCGTCTCGCGCGCCTTGAGCTTGCTCTTGAATTCCTCGCGCCATTCGACCGGGATGATCATCTCCGCAAAGCGTGGGTTGACGCGCACCGCATCGCGGTTGGCGAAGAACATCATGTCCGGCCGGCGCGTCTTCAGGAGATCGAACACCGCCACGCCATCGGCAATGCCGGTTGGATGATTGCTGACGAGAATGAAGCCGCCGGATGCCGGAATGCGCTCGGCATTGGTGACATTGATATCGAGCTTCAGCAGGTTGCTCATATATTCGAACGACTGGAAGCCCGGCATGTTGGCAACGTCATTGGCGAATTCGATCGCCTTGTTGTAGCGCAGCAGCGTATAGAGAAACGGCCGCATGAGCGGCCACAGAGGATGGCGGACGATCTTCTGTCCGCGCTCGGCAATCAGCATATCGACGATATGGCCGGGCTTTCCGTGTGAAACCAGGGCAATCGCTTCCGCGAGCTGTCCAAAGGCCGTCATGGAATCGCGCCGTGCCATGAAAATTCCTGTTTTACGGAAGCTATAAGCTATCTCAATGAATTATGATCGATACATGACAAGGGCTTGGCAAGCATTAGCAATTCCATAACGCCACTGTTTCAGAATTGGCGTCACCAAAAGCAAATTCAAGAGCCAAAATCATGAATGAACTCCTGATCATCGCCGATCCGCACCTGATGACGGAACGCAGCGCCTGGCTCGAAAACCTCGCCCGGGAACGCCGCCTTTCCGAACATACGCTCGATGCCTATGAACGTGACACGCGTCAGTTCCTGACCTTCATGACCGGTCATCTCGGTGGCCCGACGACGCTGCGCGATATCGAAACGCTGCGCCCGGCAGACTTCCGCGCCTTTCTGGCCGCCCGGCGCAAAGAGGGCTCCGGCGCTCGCTCGGTTGCTCGCAATCTCGCCGGCATTCGCTCCTTTCTGCGTCACCTTGAAAAGAAGGGCCTCGTGAATGCCGCGGGCGCCGGCGCCGTGCGATCCCCGAAGCAACCGAAATCTCTTCCGAAGCCTCTCTCTGACAGACAGGCCATCACCGTAGTCAGCAATGAAGCCCAGCTCCATGACGAGCCATGGATTGCCGCGCGCGATGCCGCCGTTATGACGCTGCTTTATGGTTGCGGCCTGCGCATTTCCGAAGCACTCGACCTGACGCCTGCTGATATCAGGACCGGCACCACCACGCTGCGCATCACCGGTAAAGGCAACAAGACGCGCCTCGTGCCGTTGTTGCCCATCGTTTTCGAAGCGGTTGAGAGATACCGAGCGCTCTGCCCCTTTCATCTTGACGAAGGCGAGCCGCTCTTTCGCGGCGCCCGCGGCGGTAAGCTGCAGCCTGCCATCATCCAGCGCGCCATGCAGAAATTGCGCAGTGCCTTCGGCCTGCCGGAAACGGCGACCCCGCATGCGCTGCGCCACTCCTTCGCCACGCATCTGCTGGCCGGCGGCGGTGACCTGCGCACCATTCAGGAGTTGCTCGGCCATGCCAGCCTTTCCACCACGCAGGTCTATACCGGCGTCGATGCATCAAGGCTTCTGGAGGTGTATGATAGGGCGCATCCGCGTGCGTAAGCCTTCGTTAACGCTGTCTCTTAAAGGAATATGCGCAAGCCCGGCGTAGAGCATGAGGCTTGAAGCACATGTGACCGGATTACCATCATGACGATCTCCATCGGCCACCGCACTTTCCATATCGCGCAGCCGGGCAGTATCCTGCTCTGGCTGATCGCCGCTTTTCACATGCTGCTTGCCGCCGCATTGCTCGCTGCCGTCTTTTCCGTCACATCGGCCGATGCCGCCGAAGATAGCTGCACCGGAAAGAACTTGCTCACGGAGTTGCAGCAGAACGAACCGGGCCGGTATGCCGAAGCGGTGAAAGAGGCAGATGCCACACCGAACGGCAAAGGCGTTTTCTGGAAGATAGAAAAACCCGGCCTCAAAACTTCCTGGCTGCTCGGCACCATGCACGTCACCGATCCACGCGTCTTGAACCTGCCGCCCCGCGCGCAGGAAGCCCATGACGGTGCCGATACTGTCGTCATCGAGTCCGACGAAATCCTCGATGAGAAGAAGGCCACTGCATCACTTCTGATGAGGCCGGACCTGATGATGTTCACGGACGGCACGACCATCGAAAAGCTTCTTTCGCCTCAGGACTATACCCGCCTCGAAGCCGGATTGAAGCAGCGCGGCATCCCGCTCTCGGCCGTTTCGCGCATGCGCCCCTGGATGATCGCAAGCGCTGTCGCACTTCCCGCCTGCGAGATCGCCCGTAAGGCCAAGGGAGTGCAGTTCCTCGACCAGAAGATCGCTGCCGATGCGGCCGCTGAGGGCAAGCAGGTCAAGGGGCTGGAAACCCTGGCCGAGCAGCTGCAGGCCATGGCCGAGCTGCCGATCGAATTTCATCTGAAGTCGCTGATCGAAACCTTGGAACTCGGAGCCAAGATGAACGACGTTGTCGAAACCATGACCGCCATCTATCTCTCCGGCGATATCGGCATGACCATGCCGATGCTGAAGACCGTATCGCCGGAAGGCAGCGACGAGAGCAGCGATTACGCCGCCTTCGAACAGCGCATCATCCTCGACCGCAACAAGGTGATGGCCGAACGCGCCGCCCCCATCCTCGCCAACGGCAACGTCTTCATGGCCGTCGGTGCCCTTCACCTCCCAGGCAAGGATGGTGTCATCGAACTGCTGCGTCAGCAGGGTTTCACGGTCACCGCGGTCAACTGACCGTCGTCCTTCTCATCCCATCGTCATCCGCCGCAATACATCTGTCTTCCAATAGAACTGGTGGACCAGCGCACCAAAGACATGCGCGACGATGACGATCCAGAGGATGAGCTTCAGGACGTCGGCATGCAGCGCGCCCAATGCTTCCACACCCAAATAATAGACCCCGATGCCTGAAGCCGGCAGGGCGAGCAGCAGCAGATAGAGGCTCGCATGCGCCAGCCGTGCGGCGAGCCGAAAGATCGCCGGTTCGTCTGCGGCTTCAGGCGGTACGCCCTGCACGAAGCGCAGGCCGAGTCTCAGGATTGTCATAAGCAGGATTGCGATACCGACATAGGCGTGGATATTGGCCGAAGCGATCTGTTCGGGTGATGGCGTGCCGCCATGGCGGATAAGCCGGTACCAGGCATTCATGCCATCAGGGAAAAGAAGGTTGAAGAGGACCAGGAGCACGGTCGCCCAGTGAAGGAAACGCTGGGAGAGACTGTAGCCGGACACGACACGACACGACACGACACGATCATTCATTTTCTTGGCTTTCGTCAAATAGTTAGCGAAACTTGCCCACCAAATAAAAACGCCGCCTGCCCGAAGGCAAGCGGCATTATGAATGATTGCTGATATTTAATCTTACAGATGGATCGGCTTGAAGAAGGCGGCCAGTGCTGCCTCCTTCACGGCCTCCGACATGGTCGGATGCGCATGGCAGGTGCGGCCGAGGTCTTCTGCCGAACCACCGAATTCCATCAGCACGGTAATCTCGTGGATCATCTCGCCGGCGCCGAAGCCGACGATATGACCGCCGAGCACCTGGTCGGTTTCCTTGTCGGACAGGATCTTCACGAAACCTTCGGTCGCCAGCATCGCGCGGGCGCGGCCGTTTGCTGTGAACGGGAACTTGCCCACCTTGTAAGCGACACCGGCGGCCTTCAGCTCTTCCTCAGTCTTGCCGACGGAGGCGACCTCCGGCTGCGTGTAGACGACGCTCGGGATGACGTCATAGTTCACATGACCGTGCTGGCCAGCGAGGATTTCGGCAAGTGCCACACCTTCGTCTTCGGCCTTGTGCGCCAGCATCGGACCCGTCACGACGTCGCCGATCGCGTAGATACCTTCGACATTGGTCTTGAAGTGGCTGTCGATTTCAACACGACCGCGATTGTCGAGCTTGACGCCAGCTTCTTCGAGACCAAGGCCTGCCGTGTAGGGAATGCGGCCAGTGGAAATCAGGACGACATCCGCTTCAAGCGTCTGCGCAGCGCCGCCAGCGACCGGCTCGAATGTCACCTTGGCGCCCTTGTCGCCCTTCTCGACGCCAGTCACCTTGGAACTCAGCTTGATGTCGATGCCCTGCTTGCCGAGCATGCGCTGGAACTGCTTTGAGACATCGGCATCCATCGCGCCGAGGATCTTGTCGAGAAATTCGATGACGGTGACCTTCGCACCGAGTCGCGACCAGACCGAACCAAGCTCGAGGCCGATGACACCGCCACCAACGACGATCATCGTTTCCGGCACTTTTTCCAGTGCAATGGCGCCGGTGGAGGATACGATGATCTTCTCATCGATATCGACCTTCACGCCCGGAATGCCGGCGACGTCGGAACCGGTGGCAATGACGATGTTCTTGCCTTCGATTTCTTGAACCGTGCCGTCTTCGGCGGTCACCGAGACCTTGCCGGCGGAGACGATCTTGCCGGTGCCGTGGAAGGCATCGATCTTGTTCTTCTTGAAGAGGAAGGCAACGCCGTCGACGTTCGACTTTACCGTCGCATCCTTGTGCGCCAGCATCTTTTCGAGATTGAGCTTCGGAGCGGCGACCTCGATGCCGAGCTCTTCCATGTGATGCGTTGCGTGGAACATCTCGGAAGCGTGCAGCAGCGCCTTGGAGGGGATGCAGCCGACATTCAGGCAGGTGCCGCCGTAAGTGGCGCGCTTCTCGACGACGGCAACCTTGAGGCCGAGTTGCGCAGCCTTGATTGCCGCGACATAGCCGCCAGGGCCGGTTCCGATAACAATCACATCATAGGACATTACTTTTTCCCTTTGCGTTATTGACTAGCGCCCGCCGCTCACATTGAGGATCGCGCCTGTTATGTACGATGCCGAAGACGAAAGCAGATAGACGATCGCATCGGCCACCTCCTCCGCCTGTCCGGTTCGCTTCATCGGGATCGATGAAGCCATTTCTTTCGGCCTGTCCGGCTGCCCGCCGGAGGCATGAATATCCGTTTCGATGATGCCGGGACGGATCGCATTCACCCTGATACCCTCGGCCGCGACTTCCTTGGAAAGTCCGATCGTGAACGTATCTATGGCTGCCTTCGATGCGGCATAGTCGACATATTGTGCCGGCCCGCCAATCACCGCCGCCATGGAGGAGACATTGACGATCGCGCCGCCTTGTCCGCCATGCCGGGTGGACATGCGCCGCACTGCCTCGCCGGCGCAAAGGATCGAACCCGTCACATTGATCCGCATCATCCGCTCGAGGCGCTCGGCCGACATTTCATCGACACGTGCGATGTAATCGACAATACCGGCATTGTTCACCAGCCCATCCAGCCGCCCGAAATGCCTATCGATCGCCTCGAACATCGAGACGATATCGGCGGCATTGCCGACATCGCCCTTGATCGCGATCGCATTGCCGCCAGCCTTCTTGATCTCCGAGACCACGGCATTTGCCGCCTCTTCATTCGAGGCATAGTTCACCGCAACGCGCCAGCCGTGACGTGCGGCAGCCAGGCAGGCTGCAGCACCTATGCCACGGCTACCACCGGTAACGAGAAGAACGGGACTGTCGGTCATTGTGCACATCCCTTGAAATCGAGGACGTCCCAGGGAGCGACGGTCGCCTTGCCGTCACCCCAGGCGGAAGACTGGCGGATCGCTGGGCCGAGGCCGGGAAAGACGATCTTTTCGGTTGCCGGGCTGTCGCCGGACTGCAGGTTATCGAGCCCGCCATCGGCACTTGCGCGATAGACGAAGCCCTGCCAGACCGTGCAGCCATCGAGATCGGCACCCGTGACATCGCCATCCGGGCAGTTGAACAGGACCATGCCCATGGTGCGCTCCGGATCGTCCGAGGACATGACATAGCCATCCATGACGACTGAGGTCTTGAGCGCGCTGAGCTTGAACTGGTGGCTTGACGACACGGCTTCAGACGTAATCGGCGAAAAGCGCAGTTCGTAGGCGCCATCGCGATCAGCGTAGATCGCCTTGCCCTGCTGGCAATCGGCGGCAACGGCCGAAGCCGGCGCGCAGGAAAGCGCGGCGATCATCATCGCAACTACACTTTTCTGCTTGGTCAGCATGTGCCCTGCCCGTTCATTTGTGGTTCGGCTCCCTGCGCCCGTCGGCATTCTCGGTGACCTGGAAATCCGTCAGCAGCACCAGCGGACGCCCGTCCTTGTCCAGTCCCCAAAATACCGGATAGAAGCCATCGCCCCAGCCACTCCAGAATATCGCCACATTGCCCTTCTTGCCGGCGATCGGCCGGTGCAGGTCATAGACCCCCTTGTTGGCATCGAGTTCGGAGGCGACCACGTCATAGTAGTTCACGTCGGAATCCGGCTTTGCAGCCTGCACCTGCTGCTCGCGTTGCCCGATCAGATCAAGCGTGTCGGCATCCATGTAGCTGCCGAGACCGGCATCGACGGGATAGCCGAAGATCTCGTCATCCTTCAGCGTAGCGACATCCTGGCCCGGAATGGTCGCAAGCTCCCAGTGATCGGGCTTACCCTCGGCAATGCGCATGCTTGACGCCGCAACCCGCCCGAAAGCCTCGTAGAGCCGTACCGGATATTCACCGACAGGAACCGTCTTTGCCAATGCCGGCCGATCCGGCTGTGCCAACGGATCGGCGGCAACGATACGGCCCGAGGTCAGTTCGACATTGCCCATGTCGACAGTCTTGATGTGGCGTGCGGAAAGCTCGGCATCATCAAGCGATACGAAGTCGAAATTGCTGCTCGCCTTGTTCACATCGAAGGCGAGAGCCGAGACCGGCATGAAGGCAACCGTGGCGCAGAACACTGCGCCCGCCGCTCGCATGATCCGGTCTCGCATGGCAGATCGCTCCGCTTAGAGGTCCAGAACCAGACGTTCCGGATCTTCCAGGCTTTCCTTGACGCGCACGAGGAAGGTCACGGCTTCCTTGCCGTCGACGATGCGGTGGTCGTAGGAGAGAGCCAGATACATCATCGGGCGGATGACAACCTGACCACCGATGGCAACCGGACGCTCCTGGATCTTGTGCATGCCGAGAATGCCCGACTGCGGGGCGTTGAGGATCGGCGAGGACATCAGCGAACCGTAGACACCACCATTGGTGATGGTGAAGGTGCCGCCCTGCATCTCAGCCATGGAGAGCGAGCCGTCACGGGCTGCCTTGGCGAGACGGCCGAGTTCCTTCTCGATTTCGGCGATTGACATCTGGTCGGCGTCACGGATGACGGGAACGACGAGGCCCTTGTCGGTACCGACAGCCATGCCGACATGGCAGTAGTTCTTGTAGATGATGTCGGTACCGTCGATCTCGGCGTTGACGGCCGGCAGTTCCTTGAGCGCGTGCGTGACGGCCTTGGTGAAGAAGCCCATGAAGCCGAGCTTCACGCCGTGCTTCTTCTCGAAGACATCCTTGTACTTATTGCGCAGGTCCATGACGGCCTTCATGTCCACCTCGTTGTAGGTGGTGAGCATCGCAGCCGTGTTCTGTGCATCCTTGAGGCGCTTGGCGATCGTCTGGCGCAGGCGCGTCATCTTCACGCGCTCTTCGCGTCCCGCATCTTCTACCGTCGAAGGACCGCGCGGGGCGGCAGGCGCTGCCGGTGCAGCGGCTGGAGCTGCTGCAGCCTTGGCGACAGCGGCGATGACATCACCCTTCAAAACCTGGCCGCGCTTGCCGCTGCCATCAACCTGATCGGCCGAGAGATTGTTTTCCGCCAGCATCTTTGCCGCAGCCGGAGCCGGCGGCATGGAGGATACGGAGGCGGCCGGAGCAGCAGCGGCAGCAACCGGAGCAGCTGGCGTCGGAGCAGGTGCAGCAGGTGCTGCTGCCGGGGCAGCCGCACCTTCGGCGATCTGGCCGAGAAGCGCACCGAGACCAACCGTCTCGCCAGCCTGGGCGACGATTTCCGAAAGCGTGCCGGATGCCGGAGCCGGAACTTCGATGGTCACCTTGTCGGTTTCAAGCTCGAGAATGGGCTCGTCGGCCTTCACGGCATCGCCGACCTTCTTGAACCAGGTGCCGACGGTTGCCTCGCTGACGGATTCACCGAGTGTTGGAACGCGGATTTCTGTGGCCATTGTTCAAATCCTGATTGTGCTTGTTATCGTGTTAGACAGCGGTCCCGGCTTAGGGCCGGAGAATGACGGAGGGCATTGGCAAGACGTCGAAACGAAAACCGAAGCCGGAAGTGATGATCGGGTCCGCATCGGCAAGCGCGTGCGCTGCTGCCTGGTCTGCAACCTCGACGATCGCGATACCGAAAGCCCCTTCACCCTCGAAGACAGGACCAACGGCAATCGCCGATCCTGCAAGAACGTTCTGGTGCCAATATTCGGCATGGCGTTTCATCGCCGCCATTTCCTCCCCGGTCCCGTCATGCGGGAATGTGGAGCGCGGCGGCACAAGTCTCATGAAGAAATATGCCATCGCGCTCCCCCTTTTTTGTTAGCCGCCCAGCGCATCCTCGAGGAACGCGGCGAGCTGCGACAGATGCTTTGACATCAGGCCCGTTGCCGGCGAAGCGGCGGCCGGGCGACCCGTATAGCGAACGCGCTGGTACTTCGCATCGATATGGGCGAGCACCCATTCCAGATACGGGTCGATGAACGACCATGCACCCATGTTCTTCGGCTCTTCCTGGCACCACACCATCTCTGCATTCCGGAAGCGGGACAGCTCGTTGATGAGCGCCTTGGCCGGGAACGGATAGAGCTGCTCGATACGCAGCAGGTAGATGTCGTCGATACCGCGCTTTTCGCGCTCTTCCAGCAGGTCGTAATAGACCTTGCCGGTGCAGATGACGACGCGACGGATCTTGGCATCCTTCTGCAGCTTGATCGGGCCATCCTTGATGACCTCCGCATCGTCCCACAGGAGACGGTGGAAGGAGGATTCGCCAGCCATTTCGGCAAGCGTCGAGACAGCGCGCTTGTGGCGCAGCAGCGACTTCGGCGTCATCAGGATGAGCGGCTTGCGGAAATCGCGCTTCAGCTGGCGGCGCAGGATGTGGAAGTAGTTCGCCGGCGTCGTGACGTTGGCGACCTGCATGTTGTCTTCCGCGCAGAGCTGGAGATAGCGCTCCAGACGGGCGGACGAGTGTTCCGGACCTTGGCCTTCATAGCCATGCGGCAGCAGGCAGACGAGGCCCGACATGCGCAGCCACTTGCGTTCGCCAGACGAGATGAACTGGTCGAACACGACCTGCGCACCGTTTGCGAAGTCGCCGAACTGGGCTTCCCAGAGCGTCAGCGCATTCGGACGAGCCAGCGAATAGCCGTATTCGAAGCCGAGAACGGCTTCTTCCGAAAGCATCGAGTTGATGACTTCGTAACGGGCCTGTGTCGGCGACAGGTTCGCGAGCGGAATGTAGCGCTCTTCGGTTTCCTGATCGTAGAGAACCGAGTGGCGCTGCGAGAAGGTACCGCGTTCGCAATCCTGACCGGACAGACGGATCTTGTGGCCCTCGACGACGAGCGCGCCGAAAGCCAACGCTTCGGCCATCGCCCAGTCGAGACCTTCGCCACTCTGGACCATGTTGGCGCGGTTTTCCATGAAGCGCTGGATCGTGCGATGCGCGTTGAATCCAGCCGGAATCTCCGACAGCTTGCGGCCGATATCCTTGAGCGTTTTCATCGGCACGGCAGTCTTGCCGCGGCGCTGTTCGTCGGCATTGTCAGCCGTGCGCAGGCCGGACCATTCGCCGTCCAGCCAGTCGGCCTTGTTCGGCTTGTAGTGCTGGCCAGCTTCGAACTCCTGCTCGAGATGGGCGCGCCAGTCGGCCTTCATCTTTTCGACTTCGCCGTCGGTGAGCAGGCCTTCGCGAACGAGACGGTCTGCATAGAGCTGCAGGACTGTCTTGTGACCACGAATGACCTTGTACATCTTCGGCTGCGTGAAGGACGGCTCATCGCCTTCATTGTGGCCGTAGCGGCGATAGCAGAACATGTCGAGCACGACAGGCTTGTGGAATTTCATGCGGAATTCCATCGCGATCTTCGCCGCATAGACCACGGCTTCCGGATCGTCGCCATTGACGTGCAGGATCGGTGCTTCGATCATCTTGGCGACGTCGGACGGATAGGGCGACGAGCGCGAAAAGGCCGGGTTCGTGGTGAAGCCGATCTGGTTGTTGATGATGACGTGCATCGTGCCGGCAACGCGATGGCCGCGCAGACCGGACAGGCCGAGGATTTCGGCAATGACGCCCTGGCCGGCAAAGGCCGCGTCGCCGTGGATCAGGAGCGGCAGAACCTTGGCGCGTTCCGACAGCGGAATGATGTCGCCGTCCCAGACGGTGGCACTCATGTCCTGCTTGGCGCGCGCCTTGCCCATGACGACCGGGTCCACGATCTCGAGGTGCGACGGGTTTGCCGTCAGCGAGACGTGCACCTTGTTGCCGTCGAATTCGCGGTCGGAGGAAGCACCCAGATGGTACTTCACGTCGCCTGAACCTTCGACCTCATCAGGCGCATAGGAGCCGCCCTTGAACTCGTGGAAGATGGCGCGGTGCGGCTTGCCCATGACCTGGGAAAGCACGTTCAGGCGACCGCGATGGGCCATGCCGAACACGGCTTCCTTGAGGCCGAGATGGCCGCCACGCTTGAGGATCTGTTCGAGTGCCGGGATCAGTGATTCACCGCCGTCCAGGCCGAAGCGCTTGGTGCCCTTGAACTTGACGTCGAGGAACTGTTCGTAGCCTTCGGCTTCGACGAGCTTGGCGAGGATCGACTTCTTGCCTTCAGCCGAGAAAGCAACGCCCTTGTCCGGACCTTCGATACGTTCCTGGATCCATGCCTTTTCTTCCGGATTGGAAATGTGCATGAATTCGACGCCGAGGGTCGAGCAATAGGTGCGCTCGAGGATCTCGATCATCTCGCGGAGGGTCGCATATTCGAGGCCGAGCACGTTATCGATGAAGATCTTGCGATCGTAGTCGGCAGCCGTGAAGCCGTAATTTTCGGGCGAAAGCTCGTGATAGTCGTCGACCGGGGCGGCGATGCCAAGCGGATCGAGCTTGGCGTGCAGATGGCCACGCATGCGATATGCGCGGATCATCATGATGGCGCGGACGGAATCGCGCGTCGCCTGCAGCACGTCGGCGGCGCCTGCCGGCTGGCCGGCGGCTTCGGCCTTCGCCTTTACCTTGGTCTCGATGACCTTTTCGACGATGCCCCAGTCGCCGTCGAGCGCCGAGACGAGATCGCCGCTTGCCTGCAGCGGCCAGTTCTTCTTGCGCCAGGATGCTCCCTTGGCCGCCTTCTTCACATCAGCAGGATCGTCTTCCAGCGCCTTGAAGAAGGACCGCCACTGATCGTCGACCGAGTTGGGATCGTCTTCATAACGGGCGTAGAGCTGCTCGATATAGGCAGCATTGGCGCCATCCAGAAACGAGGTGATCTGAAATTGCTCGTTGGCTTCTTGCCGTGCCATGGTGTTACGCGGACGCTTCCGCCCGCCTCCTGACTTAGATGAATTTGCCGGCTTCATCGCCGGCTGCCGCATTCCGATTGCCGCCTGTCCGCGGCGCATCCGCATTGAGTAAGTGGAGAGCCGGGCGGAGGCCAGGATGCCGTTCCTCCGCCCGGGGTATATAAGTTGGTTTAGCCCTTGAGGACTTCAACCAGCGTCTTGCCGAGGCGAGCCGGAGACGGCGACACCTTGATGCCTGCCGATTCCATCGCCGCGATCTTCGATTCAGCGTCGCCCTTGCCACCGGAAACCACAGCACCGGCATGGCCCATCGTGCGGCCCTTCGGCGCCGTACGGCCCGCGATGAAGCCCGCCATCGGCTTCTTGCGGCCCTTCTTGGCCTCGTCCTTGAGGAACTGCGCTGCGTCTTCTTCAGCCGAACCGCCGATTTCGCCGATCATGATGATCGAGGTCGTGGCTTCGTCGGCGAGGAACATTTCGAGCACGTCGATGAACTCGGTGCCCTTGACCGGGTCGCCGCCGATGCCGACAGCCGTCGTCTGGCCGAGACCTTCGTTGGAGGTCTGGAAGACAGCTTCGTAGGTCAGCGTGCCAGAACGGGAAACGATACCGACCGAACCCTTGCGGAAGATCGAGCCCGGCATGATACCGATCTTGCATTCTTCCGGCGTCAGGATGCCTGGGCAGTTCGGACCGAGCAGACGCGACTTGGAGCGCTCGAGGCGAGCCTTGACGCGCACCATGTCCATGACCGGGATGCCTTCGGTGATGCAGGTGATGAACGGGATCTCGGCGTCGATCGCCTCGATGATCGCATCGGCTGCACCTGCCGGCGGAACATAGATGACGGACGCGTTGGCGCCGGTCTTTTCCTTGCCTTCGGCAACGGTTGCGAAGATCGGCAGGCTTTCGCCCTTGGAGCCGGTCCAGGTTTCGCCACCCTTCTTCGGGTGAATACCACCGACCATCTGCGTGCCGTAGTAAGCAAGCGCCTGTTCGGTGTGGAATGTACCGGTCTTGCCGGTCAGACCCTGAACAAGGATCTTGGTGTCTTTGTTGACGAGAATAGACATGCGGGGCCTTTGTCTAGAAGAGGTTGGAAGACGTAAGAGACGCGCGACGATAGATGCCGCTGACGACCTCCTGCCAAGTATCGCTGCCTGCAGGCGAAAAGCTGACGCCCATCCGGTAGCAGTCTTCATTTTCAAATGTGAACGCGGTGCGCTGCCTTCCGCGCGGAGAAGTCTTGATCAGCACGAGTTCATCGCCATTCCACGCGCCGGAAGCCGGCGTGGGCGGAGCAAAACCGACGCTGTCGAACTGGTAGAGTTTGTAGCTCTGGTCCGAACTATCGAAGCCGAAAACATTGCGGGCTTCGAAGGAAACTTCGCCGTCGCGCATCTGGCAGTAACGCTGCTCGAGGAAAAATCCGCCGAACAGCGCCTCGCCAGAAAGCGAAGCGCTGGCCTTGCCTTCTTTTGTCCACGCCGAAGCCGCGACATGCTCTTCCCCCTCCCAGACACCGGCAAAGGCATCGAGGCGGAGATGAGCAGCACTGGGCGTGGACTGGAAAGCCATGACCGTTCTCAACCGTTGATCGCAGCGACGATCTTCTTGGCCGCATCGTCGAGATCGTCAGCCGCCGTGATCGCCAGACCCGATTCGTTCAGGATCTTCTTGCCGAGATCGACATTCGTGCCTTCAAGGCGAACGACGAGCGGAACCTTGAGACCGACTTCCTTGACCGCGGCAATGACGCCCTCGGCGATGACATCGCACTTCATGATGCCGCCGAAGATGTTGACGAGAATGCCTTCCACCTTGGGGTCAGCGGTGATGATCTTGAAGGCTGCAGCGACCTTCTCCTTGCCGGCGCCGCCGCCGACGTCGCAGAAGTTTGCCGGCTCCTTGCCGTAAAGCTTGATGATATCCATCGTCGCCATGGCAAGGCCAGCACCGTTGACCATGCAGCCGATGTTGCCGTCAAGCGCGACATAGGCGAGGTCCCACTTGGAGGCCTCGATTTCCTTGGCGTCTTCTTCCGTCTCGTCGCGAAGCGTCTTCACGTCGTCGTGGCGGAAAAGAGCGTTGCCATCGAAAGACATCTTTGCATCGAGAACGCGCAGGTGGCCATCCTTCATCACGATCAGCGGATTGACCTCGAGCAGGGCCATGTCCTTCTCGCCGAAAGCCTTGTAGAGCGCCGGGAAGAGCGTCTTGGCGTCTTCGGCAGCCGCACCGTCAAGCTGAAGCGCCTTGGAGATCGCAGCAACGTCGGAAGCTGTCACACCAGCTTCCGGATCGATGGCGATCGTGTGGATCTTCTCAGGCGTATCGTGAGCGACTGCTTCGATATCCATGCCGCCTTCGGTCGAAACGACGAAGGCCACCTTGCCGACCGAACGGTCGACCAGGAGCGAGCAATAGAGCTCGCGAGCAATGTCGGCACCGTCTTCGATGTAGAGGCGATTGACCTGCTTGCCGGCTTCGCCGGTCTGCGCGGTTACCAGCGTATTGCCAAGCATTTCCTTGGCATGCGCAACGACTTCATCGATCGACTTGGCGAGACGGACACCACCCTTGGCATCCGGGCCGAGTTCCCTAAACTTGCCCTTGCCGCGGCCGCCTGCATGGATCTGGCTCTTGACCACGTAGAGCGGGCCGGGAAGCGACCTGGCGGCAGCCTCGGCTTCTTCAACCTTGAGGATCGCCACACCCTGCGCGACCGGCGCGCCATAGCCCTTCAGCAGAGCCTTGGCCTGATATTCATGAATGTTCATGGGTTTATCCCTATTTCGATAACTTCAGCGCACCAGTTACTTGAGGGCGGGCGCGATGTTGATGCAGGCTTCGCAGAGACCGGCGACGGCGCCGACCGACTTGTCGAAGGCGTCCTTCTCGGTCTTGTTGAGATCGATCTCGATGATGCGCTCGACGCCACCGGCACCGATGACCGTGGGAACGCCGACATACATGTCCTTGACGCCGTACTGGCCCGTCAGGTGGGCAGCGCAAGGCAGAACGCGCTTCTTGTCCTTGAGGTAGGATTCAGCCATTTCGATCGCGGAAGCAGCCGGAGCGTAATAGGCCGAACCGGTCTTCAAGAGGCCGACGATTTCGGCGCCGCCGTCACGGGTGCGCTGGATGATTTCTTCGAGGCGTTCCTTGGTGACCCAGCCCATGGTGACGAGGTCGGTCAGCGGAATGCCGCCAACGGTGGAATAACGAGCGAGCGGCACCATCGTGTCGCCGTGGCCACCGAGAACGAAGGCCGTGACGTCCTGAACGGAAACGTTGAATTCCTTGGCGAGGAAAAGACGGAAGCGCGAAGAGTCGAGAACGCCGGCCATGCCGACGACCTTGTTGGCCGGCAGGCCGGAGAACTTCTGCAGCGCCCAAACCATCGCGTCGAGCGGGTTGGTGATGCAGATCACGAAAGCGTTCGGAGCATACTTCTTGATGCCGGCGCCGACCTGCTCCATGACCTTGAGGTTGATACCGAGAAGGTCATCGCGGCTCATGCCCGGCTTGCGCGGAACGCCGGCAGTGACGATGCAGACGTCAGCGCCTTCGATCGCGGAATAGTCGCTGGCGCCGGTCAGATTGGCGTCGAAGCCTTCAACCGGGGAGGACTGTGCGATGTCGAGACCCTTGCCCTGGGGGATACCGTCGGCGATGTCGAAGAGGACGATGTCGCCCAGTTCCTTCAGGCCGGCGAGATGCGCCAGCGTGCCACCAATCATGCCAGAACCGATGAGTGCGATCTTGTTACGCGCCATTTCGCTTTTCCTTTGCGATCAAAATCCGTCGGGCGACGCGCGGGCATCGCCCAATGCCGCAATCGCATAGACCTAAAGCCAAAAAATGGCAATCCATTATTTTTGGTGCAGCAATTTCAATCGTTTAGATATTAAAATTCTTACGTAAACGTAAGATCAATTGTCACCAAAGTGTTACTCGGCAGCTCGCCGTTCATGATGCGCCGCAAGATATTCCGCGCTTCTCATCTCAAAAAGACGAGATGTCGTACGATCGAATTCAAAGCCTTCGGTGCCGCGTCTTTCGACGAGCAGATCTTCGGGCATGGCGGCGGCGGAAGCATAGAGGCGGGTGCCATGATCGTAGAACGTATCGATCATAATGATGAGGCGTTTGATCTGGTTCCGCTTTTCAGGGCCGAGCAAGGGAATGTGATCGAGGAAGATCGTATCGAAGCGTTCGGCGATGGCGAGGAAATCGACTGCACCCAACGGCTTTTCGCAGAGATCGGAGAAGGAGAATCGCGCCATGCGATCGACGGCGAGCGGCACATGGATTGCCCGCCCCTTCATGGCAATGTCCGTCGGCTGCGCCTTGCGACCGTGCAGCGCCTGCGTCCACGACGCGTCCATTGCCATGTCGGTGCGCTCGTCGATTGGGACGAGATAGACCGGCTGACTGTTCAGCTTCTCCATCCGGTAGTCGGTCGGCGAATCGAGCGAAACGATCTCGACATGTTTTTTGAGGAGACCGACGAAAGGCAGGAAAAGCCCGCGATTGAGGCCGTCCTTGTAGAGATTGTCGGGCTCGACGTTCGAGGTCGCCACCAGCACGCAGCCGCGCGCGAAAAGCTCGGAAAACAGCCGCGACAGGATCATCGCATCGGCGATATCGGTGACGGTGAATTCGTCGAAGCAGAGCAGTTCCGCTTCCCCGAAAAGGGCAGCGGCGACCGGCGGCATCGGATCGGCCTGCTTCGTCTCGCCGTTCTTCAGCTTCAGCCGGTGAGCAGCGATGCGATTGTGCACATCGGCCATGAACTCATGGAAATGCGCGCGCCGCTTTTTCCGGCAGGGCGCCATTTGGAAGAACATGTCCATGAGCATCGTCTTGCCGCGCCCGACGCTGCCATGGATATAGAGGCCCTTGATGCCGCTCTCCGTCTTCTTCTTGGATGCAAACAGCCAGCCGAGCGCGCTGCTCTTGGCGGCAGGCCGTTTCTGCTTGAGAGAGGCAAGCACCCGGTCAAGACACTTGGCCACATCCATCTGGGCGGAATCAACCTGCAACGTCTCCGAAGCCGTCAGCGATTTGAGCTGCTCGGTGACGCTGAGCGAATAGTCTGGCATTGGCTGCATGAGGGCTTGTCCGCCTATGCGCAACCGGCGGAACCCCGCCGGATTGAGTTACCGGCTGAGGGTGATCGGCTGCCCGGTCGAGGTCTGGCCATTGAAGCTGTTGTCGGCAACCTTGTAGACGGAACCGATCTGGTTGCCGCTGCGGTCCTTGAGCAGAACCTGCTTGCCGGAAACTTCCCAGGAACCCATAGCCGTCAGCTCGCCAACACAACCGCGCGTACCGCCGCGCGATCCGCTGCCGAGATTGGTGAGCGTCAGGAACATGTCGCAGGTACCGTTGACACGCCAGCTGCCGACCATCGATTCCTTGGTGACATCAAGAGAGGTCGCGGGTGCTGCGCCACCCTGCTGAACACCAGCCATCGGCGCCGTCGAGGTCGGCGCGGCAGGAAACTGCCCGGCCGGCGGCGGAAGCTGGCCGCCCTGCACGGAGGGTACCGGCTGCGCGGTCAACGGCGGAGGTGCGTTGTTACTGCTGTAATCATATGAGGTGCGCTGGCATCCCGCCAAGGCCAGAGCGGCCGTTAGACCCGTCACCACATATCGCAACTGCATCATTAAGCTCCCGAATGTCCGTCTCAACCGCAGAGATATTTCAATTGTAGGTTCGAATTACCGTATTTCACTTTGGTTAATCAAGTCAGCACAACGCAAATCGGCCTTCGTGACACCTATAGCAAGGCCGGCACAATTCAACCGACCGCTCGCCGGACTTCTTGCTGATAAAATATGTCAGCAAGGTGTTGTGCTCGACCGTCCGCTTCCTGACCAAGTTTGATTCGCTCGGCGAAGTCCTGATAACGCTCAATTGATGTCGCGAGAAAGGATTGGATACGCTTGGGCGGCAGACCCTCGCCCATCTCGCGCGTCTGGCTTTTGACGATCACCAATTCATGAATCGCCTTGCGCAAGCCCTCATCGATGGTGACTGCCGCCAGACACTGCATCATGTTCATCGGCGGCAGCTTCTGAAACTCATTCGAGCGCATCCATTCGAGCGCAATTGCCGGACGGATCGCATATAGCAGCTTCTTGAGCTTGATTGGCCCGTCCCCATGCATCTGCCAGTGACTGCGCAGCAGACCGACATAATGCAGCGCGACCTTCTGCGGCAGCATGATCTCGTCAAGCACGCTGGAAAGACGGCTGCGAAATCCGGGCTCTTCTTCATAGGCGATTGGCGATTTTACCCATTCGACGACAACGGCATTGCCTTTGAGGGCAAGCAGCAGCGCCTTGCGCAGATCCCAGCCACCAGTGTCTATATCACCCACGATCGGAAACTCGATTACATCCCGATGCGAGACCAGTCCGATATGGTCAGCGACCGGACGGACATAAACGAAACGGCAATCATAGTCGCTGTCTGGCGAGGGAAAGCCCCAGGCGCGGCTTCCGCTTTCGATCGCAAAACCGATGCGTATACCATGCTGTTTCACCGAGGCGAGCCGCGATCGGATTTCGGCGACCGCCTCGGAATCAAAATCTTCAATGCCGGCTGAAGCGTCAGCACTCACACGCGACGCTCGACCATCATCTTCTTGATTTCGGCGATTGCCTTGGCCGGGTTCAGACCCTTCGGGCAGGTCTGCGCGCAGTTCATGATCGTGTGGCAACGATAAAGGCGGAACGGATCCTCGAGATTGTCGAGACGTTCGCCAGTCGCTTCGTCACGGCTATCGATCAGCCAGCGATAGGCCTGCAGCAGGACGGCCGGACCGAGGTAACGGTCGCCGTTCCACCAGTAGCTCGGACAGGAGGTCGAGCAGCAGGCACAGAGGATGCACTCGTAGAGGCCGTCGAGCTTCTGGCGGTCCTCATGGCTCTGCTTCCATTCCTTGGCCGGCGTCGGCGAAACCGTCTTCAGCCAGGGCTCGATGGAGCGATGCTGGGCATAGAAATTGCTGAGGTCAGGAACCAGATCCTTGACAACAGGCATATGCGGCAGCGGGTAGATCTTCACCGTGCCCTTGATGTCGTCCATGCCCTTGGTGCAGGCGAGCGTGTTCGTGCCGTCGATGTTCATCGCGCAGGAACCGCAGATGCCTTCACGACAGGAACGGCGCAGCGTCAGCGTCGGGTCGATCTTGTTCTTGATGTAAAGAAGCGCATCGAGAACCATCGGCCCGCAATCGTCGACATCCACGTAGAAGGTGTCGATCGACGGGTTCTGGCCGTCATCCGGGCTCCAGCGATAGACGCGAAACTCACGAGTGTTCTTGGCACCCGCCGGCTTCGGCCACACCTTGCCTTCGCGCATCTTGGAATTCTTGGGGAGAGCGAGTTCAACCATGTCAGGTTCCTCTGATCAGTATACGCGGGCCTTCGGCTCGATCTTGTGGGGATCGATGCCGTCTGCGATGAGGTCGGTGTGGACAGGCCGGTAATCGAGCTTCACATCACCAGCCTCGTTCACCCAGGCCAGCGTGTGCTTGCGCCAGTTGACGTCGTCGCGACCTGCGAACGGACCTGACGTATAGTCTTCGCGGGCATGCGAGCCGCGGCTTTCCTTGCGGGCTTCGGCGCCGTAGATCGTGGTGATGGCATTGGCCATCAGGTTCTGCAGCTCGAGCGTTTCGACGAGGTCGGAATTCCAGATCATCGAGCGGTCGGTGACCTTGATGTCCTTGAGTTCGCCCCAGATTTCCGAAAGACGACGGCAGCCGGATTCCAGCGATTCCTGCGTACGGAACACCGCCGCATCTTCCTGCATGGCGCGCTGCATCTTCTCGCGCAGCACCGCCGTCGGCGTGCCGCCGCTAGCATGGCGCAGACCGTCGAAACGATCCATGATCTTGTCGCAGGCGGCGATGTTCAGCGCCGGCACCGGCGATGCACGGTCAATGACCTCGCCGGCGCGGATCGCCGCAGCGCGACCGAAGACCACGAGGTCGATCAGCGAATTGGAGCCAAGACGGTTTGCCCCGTGAACCGAGGCGCAGCCGGCTTCACCGACAGCCATCAGGCCGGGGATGATGCGTTCCGGATTGGAGCTGTCAGCATTGAGCACCTCGCCCCAATAGTTCGTCGGAATGCCGCCCATGTTGTAGTGAACGGTCGGCAGAACCGGGATCGGTTCGCGGGTCACATCGACGCCGGCAAAAATCTTGGCGCTCTCGGAAATGCCCGGCAGGCGCTCATGCAGCACGGCCGGATCGAGATGATCGAGGTGCAGGAAGATGTGATCCTTGTTCTTGCCGACACCGCGGCCTTCGCGGATTTCCAGCGTCATGCAGCGCGAAACGACGTCACGCGAGGCCAGATCCTTGGCCGACGGCGCATAGCGCTCCATGAAGCGCTCGCCTTCGGAGTTGACGAGGTAGCCGCCCTCGCCGCGCGCACCCTCGGTGATCAGACAGCCGGAGCCGTAGATGCCGGTCGGGTGGAACTGCACGAATTCCATATCCTGCAGCGGCAGGCCGGCACGGGCAACCATGCCACCGCCGTCGCCGGTGCAGGTATGGGCCGAGGTCGCGGAGAAATAGGCGCGACCGTAACCGCCGGTCGCGAGCACCACCATCTTGGCCGCGAAGCGATGGATCGTGCCATCGTCCAGGCACCATGCGATCACGCCGGTGCAACGGCTGCCGTCATCGGACATGATGAGGTCGAGCGCGAAATATTCGACGAAGAATTCGGCATTGTTGCGCAGCGACTGGCCGTAGAGCGTGTGCAGGATGGCGTGGCCGGTACGGTCGGCAACGGCGCAGGTGCGCTGCACCGGCGGGCCTTCACCGAAATTCTGCATGTGGCCGCCGAACGGACGCTGATAGATCTTGCCTTCCTCGTTGCGCGAGAAGGGCACGCCGTAGTGCTCCAGCTCATAGACCGCCTTCGGCGCTTCCATGGTCAGATACTGCATGGCGTCGACGTCGCCGAGCCAGTCGGAACCCTTGACAGTGTCGTAAAGGTGCCACTGCCAGCTGTCAGGCGTCATGTTCTGCAGCGAGGCAGCGATGCCGCCCTGGGCCGCAACCGTGTGCGAGCGGGTCGGGAATACCTTGGTGATGCAGGCCGTGCGGAAGCCCTGTTCGGCCATGCCGAGCGTGGCACGCAGGCCGGCGCCGCCGGCGCCGACGACGATTACGTCATAGGAATGGTCGACATAGGTGTAGGCCTTCCCATTCTGAGCGGGTGAAGACGTTGCCATGATACGGTTATCCTACGAATGCAATTTTCAGAATGGCGAAGAGACAGAGGCCGGCGATCAGAACCGCGAAGAAGGTGTTCAGCATCAGGAGCAGCAGCTTGCCGATCTCGCCGTGAACATAGTCTTCGATGATGACCTGCATGCCGAGCTTCATGTGGATAGTGCCGGATATGATCATCAGGCCCATGATGACGGCGACGAACGGGTTCGAGAGGGCGCGAACCACGTCGGCATAAGGCGCACCCGCATAGACGATCATGAAGATCGCGAAAAAGATGATGAGGGGTACGTTGGCAACGGCCGTCAGGCGCTGGCGCCAAAAGTGATCGGTGCCTTCCTTGGCGGAACCGAGGCCGCGAACCTTGCCCAGAGGAGTGCGCATATCCATGAGTGCGACCTTCAGAAGCGAATGATGAAGCCGATCACCCAGACCAGCACGGTCAGACAGAGCGATCCGATGATATTGGCGATGGCGAGCTTGGTCGAGAATTCTTTCTCGAAACCATGTCCGAGGTCCCACATGAAGTGGCGGAAGCCGCCGAGCAGGTGGTGGATCAGCGCCCAAGTGTAACCGAGCAGGACGAGCTTGCCGATAATACTGCCAAGCACCCAGTTGGCCCAGTCATAATAGCCCTGGCCGCTGGCAGCAGCGATCAGCCACCAGGCAATCAGCAGCGTGCCGAAGTACAGAGCGCCACCGGTGATACGGTGAACGATGGACATGACCATGGTGGGAATTGGCTTGTAAATTTGTAGATGCGGCGACAGGGGCCGGTTTGTCACATTCGCCATCAGAACCTCGCGGCGTCTTCTCTTTGCCCTTGATGTCAGGGGCATTTCTCAGTCAACCACACGAATGACAAAATTCTGTGTGCGTTGCATCATTGTCGACGTTTAATCACCGAAACCCCTGACGACAAGCATAATTGCTGCCTGCTTTTAATTTAATCGATTCGCGTTACCGGGAAGTTTTCAACTCGATGAAACTCGTCTCTTTCGCTCAATTTCTAAGCTGACCGCACGCCTGCGTGGACAAGCCCCGCCTTTTGGCGCAATCTGGCGTTAACGATTTGTTAGCGTTTCGGAGTTTGGTCCATGTTTCGCAGTCTGTCCAAGACCATCCTTGCTCTCCTTGCGGTGCTGACAGCGCTGCCTGCAGCAGCCGGAGAGCGCCACTTCGATCATCGCTTTCCGCGCCATGGCGGCTTTAATGACGGCGTCTTCCTCGGCAGGCGCACCCAGTGGGATAGCGGCTTGCACTTCACACGCGACAACGTCATCCGCTATCGCCCGCGCACCCCTTTTCTGAAGCAGTTCAACTATCCGGGGACAAGCCGCTATGGCCGCGGCAATATCGTCGTCATTGCGTCCCAGCCCCAGAGCTATGACCAGAACTACGGGAGCAATGGCCTCTACGCCGGATCGTCCTATGCCTACCAGACGGATGGCGGAACCTATGTCGGCGGCGACGGGTTCTATCGTCTGGCTACGCCGGAACGTAACCTTGCCCCGAAGGCCAAGGTGATCGATGTCGGCATCGCCGATGACCCCTGCTCTTATGAGGCCAATGTCTGTGTTATCCGGCCCTAGGGCCTGAACCGCCAGACAGTCGTCTTCTTGACCTCGCTGTCTTCGAGCGCCCGGGTGACGGGCACTTCATAGACGGCGCAGAATTCCAGCCTGTCTTTCGGCAAATAGGCGCGTCCGGGATCGCCGACCAGCACGTCCTTGCCCCCGGCCGCGAGCGTCTCGAACCAAGGCACCAGCGCACCGGCTAAGGATTTGTCGTAGAAAACGTCGCCGGCGAGAACCACATCCGCATCGACATTCAGACCGATGAGATCAGCCCCGGTGAAATCCAGCGAGACCGAATTGGCAGCCGTATTCAGCCGCACCGCCGTCTGCGACCACGGGTCGATATCGGAGGCCGTCACCTTGGCTGCGCCAGCCTTGCTTGCGGCAATTCCCACCAATCCGGAACCGCTCGCGAAATCCAGTATGCGCTTTCCCTTGACCGTTTCGCGGTGATCGAGAACATAGCGCGCCAGCCCCTGCCCGCCCGCCCAGGCAAATGCCCAGAAAGGCGGCGGCAGGCCGATCGCCTCCAGCTCTTCTTCCGTCTTCAGCCAGAGCTCATGGGCCTCGCTGGCCAGGTACAGCCGGATCTCCGGTACATGCGGCGGCGCAAGCAGGCTGGTATTGGCGCGGATGAAGGTTTCCGGGTCGGTTTTCAAAGCTGCTCAGCGCGGCGGGTTGTCAAAACCGCCCATGCGGCAGACCTCGGCCCATTCGTCATCCGTCACCGGCTGCACGGAAAGCCGCATCGAGGTGACCAGTGACATCTTGGACAGCTTTTCGTTTGCCTTGATATCCTTCAGCGTCACCGGCTTCGGCACATCCACGACGGCACGGATATCGACACAATCCCAGCGATCGTCGCCCTTCGCCGTCGAATCCGGATGCGAAAGCGCGCAGACCTCGACGATACCGACGATCTCCAGCCCGTCATTGGAATGATAGAAGAACCCCTTGTCGCCGATCTGCATGGCCCGCATATTGTTGCGCGCAAGGTAGTTGCGCACACCGGTCCATTCGGTACCCTTCTCGCCAGCCGCCTTCTGCTTTTCCCAGGACCAGGCTGCGGGCTCGGATTTATAAAGCCAGTGCGCCATCCCGCTTAAGCCTCCGGCTTGTTGAAGACCCAGTTAAAGGGCTTCACCTCGACGCTTTCGAACAGGCCGGCGAGTGCATAGGGATCGGCAGCGCCGAGTGCCTTGGCATCATCAGCTGTTTCGGCATGGACCATCACGAGGCTGCCGTTCGGCTTGCCTTCGGCATCGAGGAACGGGCCGGCCATGGCAAGCTTGCCTTCGGCATTCAGCTTGTTGAGATAATCGAGATGGGTCGAGCGCGTTTCCATGCGCACGTTGAGATGGCCGGGCTTGTCCTTGCAGAGAAGGGCGAAAAGCATGTCTGTCTCCTATTCGGTCGTAATCGGACGTGTCATCAATTGTTCGATGGCTTCGGATATGCCGAGCTTACCTTCAATGATCGCTGAAACCGCATCGGTGATCGGCATCTCGACGCCGAGCTCTTCGGCAAGCCGCGAGGCAACCGCTGCAGCAAAAGCCCCTTCCACCAACTCGCCGCGCGAAGGGTCGACCTTTTCGCCGCGCCCGAGTGCAATGCCGAAACGCAGGTTGCGCGACTGATGGCTGGTTGCCGTCAGCACCAGATCACCGAGGCCGGAAAGCCCCCGCGCCGTATCGGCATTGCCGCCCTTGGCGACGATGAAGCGCGACATCTCGGCAAGCCCGCGGGCAATCAACGCCGCACGCGCCGAATCGCCGATACCGCGGCCTTCGACGATACCGCAGGCAATCGCCAGTACATTCTTCAATGCTCCGCCAAGCTGCACGCCGATGCGGTCTGCCGAGGCATAGAGCCGGAAGGTGCGGCCGGAAATCGCCTGCGCCAGCCGCTCGGCAACCTGCATGTCAGCCGCAGCGATCGCCATGGCTGTCGGCAGCCCCTTGGCGATATCAGCGGCAAAGCCTGGACCCGAGAGCACGCCAACCGGATGATCGGGCAATTCCCGCTCCAGCATGTCGGTCAGAAGCGCACCGGTCTGCCGTTCGATCCCCTTCGCGCAGGTGACCACAATAGCGTCCTTAGCCAGGTAAGGACCATACTGCCGCGCGGCATCCGCCTGCGCCTGTGACGGCATGGCAAAGAGCACGATGCCCGCATCGCCGATTGCATCCGCCTCAGCAGAGAACTCCAGTATTTCCGGCAGTGGGATGCCAGGCAGAACAGCATCATGCAGCCGCTCCGCCTTGAGGTCTTCGATCAGCGACGGATCGCGGCCAACAAGGATCGCCGAATTTCGCCCGGTCAGGGCGACCACGGCCGCAAGCGCCGTTCCGAAAGCACCCGATCCGACGACGGCGATGCGCTCGCTCATGCCTTGGCTCCCCGCTTTCCGGATCCGAGCATGGTCACGGCTCTGGAATCGAGCGGCCAACGCGAACGCGGCTGCACATCGAGATCGTCAGGCGCAACACCCTTCGCCATGCGCTCCAGCCCGGCCCAGGCGATCATCACAGCATTGTCGGTGCAGAGGCGGAGCGGCGGCGCAATGAAGCGGAAGCCATTCTTGTCGCAGAGCGCCTGAAGGGTGCTGCGGATTTCCAGATTGGCTGCGACACCACCAGCCACCACCAGCGCAGGCTTTTCCGGGAGGTTTGGAAATTCCGTCTTGAACCGCTGCAGGCCGCGGCCGATGCGATCCTTCATCGTACGGGAAATCGCCTTCTGGAACGAGGCGCAGATATCGGCGACATCCTGATCCGTCAGCGGCGCAATCTCGGTCGCCGCCTGCCGCACAGCCGTCTTCAGGCCCGAGAACGAAAAATCGAGCCGTGCCTCGCCGACGAGCGGCCGCGGAAAATTGAAACGATCGGCATTGCCACCCTGCGCCATCTGCTCCACTGCCGGCCCGCCGGGATAGGGAAGGCCGAGCAGTTTCGCCGTCTTGTCGAAGGCTTCACCCAGTGCATCGTCGATCGTCGTGCCCCAGCGCTCGTACTCGCCGATGCCGCGCACGAGGATGAGCTGGGTATGGCCACCGGAAACCAGCAGCATGAGATAGGGAAAAGAAAGACCGTCTGTCAGCCGCGCCGTCAGCGCATGGCCTTCGAGATGGTTGACTGCATAAAGCGGCTTGCCGGCTGCCTTGGCGATCGCCTTGCCGGTCATCAGCCCGACAAGCAGCCCCCCGATCAGGCCAGGCCCTGAAGTCGCGGCGATCGCATCGACATCCGAGAGCGACACGTTGGCGCGCTTCAGGGCCTCGTCGATCAACTCGTCCAGCGCTTCGACATGGGCGCGCGCGGCGATCTCCGGCACCACGCCGCCATAGGCACTATGCTCGTCCAGCTGGGAAAGAACGACGTCCGACAGCACGTTGGAGCGGCCTTCCGCATCGCGCTCGACGACCGCAGCGGCGGTCTCGTCGCAGCTTGTCTCGATGCCGAGGATGCGCAGAAAGGGAGCCATGAAACCTGTTCGTTGATTGCGATAGGGTTTAAACCTGTTTACGAGAACTCCGGTAACAACGGATCAAAGCGGATGCAAACAAAACCTTTCCGGATCGGCACACGCGGCAGCCCGCTGGCGCTCGCGCAGGCACACGAAGCCCGCGACCGGCTGATGGCAGCCCACAATCTGCCGCAGGAGATGTTCGAGATCGTCGTGCTGACCACCAAGGGCGATAGCATCACCGACCGCTCGCTGGCCGAGATCGGCGGCAAGGGACTTTTCACGGCAGAACTCGAGCAAAAGCTTGTGTCCGGTGACCTCGATTTCGCCGTGCATTCGAGCAAGGACATGGCAACGAACCTGCCGGAAGGCCTCTACCTTTCGGCCTATCTACCGCGCGAAGATATTCGCGATGCCGTGATCGGCCGCACCGCGCCGAAACTGATCGATCTGCCGCATGGCGCGACCGTCGGTTCGTCCTCGCTTCGCCGCCAGGCCCTGATCCACCGCATGCGGCCGGACATCAACGTCATCACTTTCCGCGGCCTCGTGGACACTCGCCTGCGTAAGCTGCAGGAAGGCGAGGTCGATGCGACGCTTCTGGCGCTTGCCGGCCTCAAGCGCCTCGGCAAGGTCGAGGTGATCACCGATATCCTCGACCCCGACAGCTTCCCACCGGCACCTGCCCAGGGCGCGATCTGCATCGAAAGCCGCATCGGCGACACAAGGATCGACGAGCTGCTGGCGCCGATCAACGATGCGCCGACCTTCGACACAGTCTCCTGCGAGCGCGCCTTCCTTGCCGCCCTCGATGGCTCCTGTCGCACGCCGATCGGCGGTTACGCCGTCTGCGAGGGTGATCAGATCCGCTTCTCGGGCCTCATCCTCACTCCTGACGGCCGCCACCAGCATGCGATCACCATCGACGGCAACCGCCGCGACGCCGCTGCACTTGGCACTCGCGCCGGACAGGACGTGCGCGCAAGGGCCGGTAGCAGCTTCTTCGAGGACTGGAGCTAGCCTGCATGCGCGTGCTCGTCACCCGTCCAGCGCATTCGGGCGAGCGCACCGCTCAACGTTTGCGCGAGCTGGGTCACGAGCCACTATTGCTGCCGCTCACCCGTCCCGTCCACGACATGGCGGCCGCTCGGCAGGCTCTGGAAACAACCATCGGGGCGATAGCCATAACGAGCGCCGAAACGGTGCGCACCTTGCAGTCTCTGGGGGAGGCGCTGGCACCTCACTTTTCGCGCCGTCTCTTTGCCGTTGGCGAAACGACGGCCGACGAGGCCCGCAAGTTGGGGTTTCATTCTGTCACAGCATCGTCGGGCAGCGGCCGCGAGCTGGCCGAGCTGATCGCGGCAAACAAGGTCGATAGGCTTCTCTATCTCGCCGGCAGTCCGCGCGCCGAGACCTTCGAGACGCGTCTGAGGGAGCTCGGGCGGTATTTCTCGGTGGCCGAGTGTTACCGGATGGAGCCTGTCGCGCCCAGCCCCGAGACCGTCGCAGCTCTCCTGGCGAACAACCCTCCTGATGCTGTTCTTTTCTATTCCCGCCACACGGCCGGAAATTTCTTTCATATCCCGCAGGTAGAGTCCCTTTTGCTGCAGCTGCCGAAAATCCGTCTCATTTGTCTCAGCAACACTGTAGCAGAAGCTGTTCCATCCGTTTTGAGGACAGTCCTGGAGATTTCGCCGATGCCGGATGAAAAAAGCCTTTTGTCGCTGCTTAGAAGGCCTTAGCCGCCCAAATTTGATCTAACCTCTTCCCTTAATTGCCATCCCTGTCTAGTTTCGTTGCAATGCAGGATAATGAGGACCTCATGGTATCGGGAAATCCGCCACGCCACTCGAAGAGCTCCGACAAGCCGGTCACGATTGACCTGGACGCGCAGGACTTCGCCTCGGCGGCTGATTCTGAAAAGCCTGCCGAAGAAGCCGCACAAGCAGCCGATAACGCACCTGTCGCCGAAGCCGTAGCCGCTGCGGAAGCCGGCGGTGAACCGCTGTCGGAACACGAGAGCGACCGCGCTGCCGGCGCGCAAGAAGAGCCCCTCCCGAAGGAGCCCCTGCCATCGGAACCGGTACAGCCGCCTCCGCCACAGAAGGGCGTGGTCACGTCGGGCCTGATTGCCGCCGGCATTTTCGGCGGCCTTGTCGCCTTGCTTGGCGCCGGCGCGATTCAATATGCCGGTTATCTGCCGGGCTCCTCCACCCAGCAGACGAACTCTGCCGAAGTGGCCGACCTCTCCGGCGAGATCGAAGGCCTCAAGCAATCGGTCGCAAGCCTTGCCGCCAATCCGGCGCCAGCCGTCGATAACAGTGCCCTCGAAAAGCGTATCGCAGCTCTCGAAACGGCCCCTCAGACACCGGCGCCCAGCATATCGACCGACTCGGCCGATGTCGAAGCACTCAACCAGAAGATTGCAGATCTGACAGCTCAGATTGATCAGTTGAAGACGAGCCTTGCGCAGACCACCGAACAGCAGGCCTCAAACGGTGCCGACATTACGAGCCGCCTTGCCGAAGCCGAAAAGAAGCTGAACGAACCGCGCGAGGATGTCGCCGTTGCCCGCGCCATAGCAGCCGCAGCTCTCAAGGCCGCGATCGACCGTGGCGGCCCCTTCATCGCCGAACTCGATACATTTGCCGGCGTAGCACCCGATGATCCCGCTGCAACTGATCTGCGCGGCTTTGCCGAGACCGGTGTGCCATCACGCGCCGAGCTGATCCGTCAGGTTCCCGATGTCGCCAACGCCATCGTCGAATCCGTCAACCAGCCCGATCCGAACCAGAGCTGGTCGGACCGGCTTATGTCGAGCGCCAAATCTCTGGTCTCGGTCCGCCCCGTCGGCAATGTCGAAGGCGAAAGCGTTGAAGCGATCGCCGCGCGCATGGAGGACAAGGTGAAGAACGGCGACCTGCCCGGTGCAGCCACCGAATGGAACAGCCTGCCTACGACCGCAAAACAGGCTTCCGCCGCCTTCAAGCAATCACTCGAAGCTCGTATCCGCGTCGAGGATCTCGTTGGCGGTGCTCTCTCCAAGGCCATTTCCGGCACCGGCAAGGAAGGATGAGCATGGTCCGCCTGGTTGTCTTCGCGCTCCTCGTCCTCGTTCTCGCCTATGGTTTCTCCTGGCTTGCCGATCGCCCCGGCGATCTATCGCTGATCTGGGAAGGCCAGATCTACCAGACCAGACTGATCGTCGCGGCAAGCGCCATCATTGCGCTGATCGCTGCCGTCATGGTGGCCTGGTGGTTCGTCCGCCTGATCTGGACCTCTCCGCATTCGGTGACGCGCTTTTTCCGCGCTCGCAAACGCGATCGCGGCTACCAGGCCCTGTCGACCGGCCTCATTGCCGCCGGCGCAGGCAACGCCCTGCTCGCGCGCAAGATGGCCGCCCGCTCGCGCGGCCTCATCCGCGCCGACCAAGAGCCGCTGATCAATCTTCTCGAAGCACAGGCCGCTCTCATCGAAGGCCGCTATGATGAAGCCCGTTCCAAATTCGAGGCCATGGCCAACGATCCTGAAACGCGCGAACTTGGCCTGCGTGGTCTTTATCTGGAGGCCAAACGCCTCGGTGCCAACGAAGCTGCCCGCCAGTACGCCGAAAAGGCCGCAGATAACGCGCCTTACCTGCCATGGGCCGCGCAGGCGACGCTCGAATATCGCAGTCAGTCCGGTCGCTGGGACGACGCCATCCGTCTGCTGGAACAGCAGAAGGCCGCCAAGGTTGTCGAAAAAGCCGAAGCAAACCGCCTGCATGCTGTGCTGCTGACTGCCCGTGCCGATGACAAGCTGGAAAGCAATCCCGCCGGCGCCCGCGATGATGCCCTACAGGCACTGAAGCTGTCGGCGGATTTTGTACCTGCCGCCCTGATTGCCGCAAAGGCGCTTTTCCGCGAAGGCGGTATCCGCAAGGCTGCCACCATTCTCGAACAGACCTGGAAGGCTGGACCGCATCCCGAGATTGGCCGCGTCTATGTCCGCGCCCGCAGCGGGGATTCAACGCTCGACCGCCTGAAGCGCGCCGAGCGGCTGGAAGGCATGCGGCCGAACAATGTCGAATCTCTCCTCGTCGTCGCACAGGCGGCGCTCGATGCACGGGAATTCTCCAAGGCCCGCGCCAAGGCGGAAGCTGCCGCCCGTATCGAGCCCCGCGAGGCGGCCTTCTTGTTGCTTGCGGATATCGAGGAAGCGGAAACCGGCGATCAGGGTCGCGTGCGCCATTGGCTGGCACAGGCACTGAAGGCGCCGCGTGATCCGGCCTGGGTTGCCGATGGTTTCGTTTCCGACAAATGGCTGCCGGTCTCGCCGGTGACCGGCCGTCTCGACGCCTTCGAATGGAAGGCACCTTTCGGCCAGCTCGAAGGACCGGTCGAGGAAGGTTCGACCGCCTCTATCGAAACGGCGCTGAAGACACTACCGCCGCTGCGCGAAACCCGGCCGGAAAGCGTGGTCAACGACCACCGCATCATCGAGCTGGAACGGGCAGCGACGATTGCCGAAGCCGTGCGCCCGGCAACTTCGGCACCCACACCGGCAAAAACTGCCGAACCGTCCGCCTCCCGGCCGGTTCCTGCTACGTCTGAACCTAAACCCTTCTTTGGCGGCCTGCCGGATGATCCGGGCGTCCGCGACCCCAAGGTGGAACCGGAACCCAAGACACGGCTCCGCCTTTTCTAAAATGGAACAAAAAACCGCATGTTCGAACGCTTTCAGGCATTCTTCCAGAATCTGACCGCCGACCGCCCTAAGGCAGGCTTCGCCCCCGATGACCCACGCATCGCAGTTGCTGCACTCTGTATGCAGGTCATGGAGGCCGACGGCCAGATCAAGGACAGCGAAAAGAAGCGGCTGCGCAAACTCCTGAAGGAGCAATATGCGCTCGACGGCAAACAGCTTGATGCGCTGATGGCCGCGGGGCTGGAAGCCGAAAGCTCGGCGGTTGATTATTTCCGCTTCACCTCCGATCTTAAGAGACATCTCAATACCGAGCAGCGTCTGGAGCTGATCGGTATTCTCTGGGATATCGTCTATGCCGATGGCGAGCGAAGCGAAATGGAAGACCATGTGATCTGGCGGATTGCCGATCTCCTGGGTGTGTCTTCCCGTGAGCGCATTCAGAAGCGGCAGGAGGCGGCCGCCAGGGTCACGGACGCACAGGTGGTGCAGGATGACACTGACTGACAGAAGCATGAGACGCGACAGGCGCCCCATTCTCATCATTCTTCATCAGGAGCGTTCCAGCCCCGGTCGTGTCGGCCAGCTTCTCGTCGAGAAAGGTTATGATCTCGATATCCGTCGCCCCGTCCTTGGCGACCCCTTGCCTTGCACCCTTGAAAACCATGCCGGTGCAGTGATTTTCGGCGGCCCGATGAGCGCCAATGACCCAGACGAATTCGTCAAGGCGGAGATCGACTGGCTAGATGTCCCCCTCAGGGAAAATCGCCCCTATCTCGGCATCTGCCTCGGTGCACAGATGCTGGCTCGCAATCTCGGCAGCAAGGTCGCCGCCAATAGTGACGGGTCGACAGAGATCGGCTGGTATCCGCTGCATACGACCGAGAGAGGCCGGCGGCTGATGCGTTGGCCGAAAATGGTCTATCACTTCCACCGGGAAGGTTTCGAACTGCCGCATGGCGCCGAGTTGCTGGCATCCGGCGACGCCTATCCCAACCAGGCCTTCCGCTACAACGACAATGCCTGGGGCCTGCAATTCCATGCGGAGCTGACACGGGTGATGATGCATCGCTGGGTCGTGCACGGCGCGCACCGCTTCATCCTGCCGAACGCGCAGCAGGGACGCGAGCATCTGGAAGGCCGCATGCTGTTCGATGCGCCGCTTAAAGCGTGGCTCGGCGACTTCCTGGATATCGTCTTCGAGGGCAAAACGGCAGCAGCTGCTACACCGCTTCTCGTATAGGCGCGTCGAGCGTATCGATCTTCCTGAGTTTCGGAAAACCGCTTGCCCAGATGGCGGCTACGGCGAGCGTACCGATGCCACCGATAATGACGGCCGGGACGGCGCCGAAAACCGCTGCCATAGTACCCGCACGGAATTCCCCGAGCTCGTTGGATGCGCCGACAAACACCGTATTGACCGCGTTGACACGGCCGCGCAGATGATCAGGCGTCCAGAGCGCGATCAGGCTTTCACGGACATAGACCGAGATCATGTCCGCAGCGCCCATGATGGCAAGCGCAGCGATGGACACCTCGGTATTGGTCGAGAGGCCGAACACGATCGTACCGAGGCCGAAGATCGCCACGCCGATGAACATGTATATGCCGGCCTTATGCTTCAGCGGATAGGCGGCAAGGAAGATCGCCATGATGATGGCGCCCACGCCCGGCGCCGAGCGAAGCAGGCCGAGACCCCACGGCCCGAGCGTCAGGATATCGCGCGCAAAGATCGGCATCAGCGCGGTAGCGCCGCCAAGCAGAACGGCGAATAGATCGAGCGAGATGGCGCCAAGCACCACCTTTTCTTCCCGGATATAGCGGAAGCCGCCGAGGATCATGTCCCAGTTCCTGGCCTCGCCCATCGTCTTCTGCGGCGGCTTGGGGATCATGTAGAGCAGGATCGCACCGAGCGCAGAAAAGATGACGGCGACCGTATAGGCCGTCGAAGCGCTGACGCCGTAAAGCAGACCGCCGAGCACAGGGCCGGTGATGGCCGCCAGCTGCCAGGAGGACGAATTCCATGCGATCGCATTGGAGAGATCCTTCTCCGGCACGAGGTTCGGCGCAAGCGACTGCACGGCCGGCGTCATGAACGCCCGCTCGATGCCGAAGACCAAAAGCACGATGAAGACCGGGATCGGTGAAAAGCTGCCGGTGATCGTCATTCCGAGCAGCGCGAGCGTGCAGATCGCGCTGACGAGCGAGCAGATCGAGGCGATGGCGCGGCGATTATGCCGATCCGCCACCGAGCCGGTGACGAGGATGAGCACAAGAGACGGCAGGAACTGCACAAGCCCGATCAGACCGAGATAGATGGCGCTCCCGGTCTGGTCGTACATTTGCCAGCCAACCGCGACGCTGACGATCTGCTGTGAGAAGGAAAGCAGGAACCGCGCGAAGAAGAAGCGTGTATAGGACGGATGCCGGAACGCGGCAAAACGGTCTCCGGTGGGCGAAAGCGACATGAAGCTTTTCCGAGAAAGCGGGTGCGGAATTGCCTGCGGAGCGACCCGTTAAACATGATTTGCCGTGCGTCTCCACACGGCCCTTGCTCGTTTAATCGCCAATGTCTACATATCTGTCAACAACGAACTGGAGACGGTAATGGCGGGAATTCTTGAAGCCATATTTCTAATCATCAATGTGGCTTTGAACCTCTATTGGTACGTGATCATTGCCAGCGCCATTTTCTCGTGGCTGTACGCATTCAACGTCATCAATTCGAACAACCAGTTTGTGAACCAGTTGGGTATGTTCTTCTATAACGCGACTGAACCTGCATTGCGGCCCATACGCCGCTTTCTGCCCAATCTGGGTGGCATCGACATCTCTCCGATTATCCTGCTGCTGATCATCCTATTCATACAGGCCATACTCAACAATCCGATCAGGCCCTTCCTGTTCTCGCTGGTCGCTTGAACCACCCCTGGAGGCTTTCCGGTGATCACATCCGTCTTGCTGTACGGCTGACGCCGAATGGCGGGCGGGATGCCGTCGACGGCATCGAACCAGATGGCGAAGGCGGCATGCTCTTGAAGGCGCGCGTCACCGCCGTACCGGAAAAGGGAAAAGCCAACAAGGCAATGATAGCGCTCGTCGCCAAGTCTTTGGGTATTCCTAAGTCCTCGGTCAGCCTTGCTTCCGGCGATACGTCGCGCAAAAAAATCCTCCGGATCGATGGCGACCCGGAGGATGTGATGAAAAAGCTCGAAGGGCTGTTCGGCTAAAGCAATTCCAGCAAAACTGTGCAGCGGTTTTGCGTCCGAAATTGCGTAAAAGCTAGGCTCAGGCCTTTTCCTTCTTGGCGCGTTCGATCGCTTCGAGGATGAGCTCACCGGCTTCCTTGTAATCACCCCAGCCGAAGATCTTTACCCACTTGCCGGGTTCCAGATCCTTGTAGTGCTCGAAGAAGTGTTCGATCTGCTTCAGCGTGATTTCCGGAAGGTCGGTGTAATCCTTGACCTTGTCATAGCGCTGCGTCAGCTTCGGCGACGGAACGGCAATGATCTTCTCATCCTTGCCCGAATTGTCTTCCATCTTCAGAACGCCGATCGGGCGGACGTTGATGACGCAGCCCGGAACCAGCGGACGGGTGCTGGCGATCAGCACGTCGATCGGGTCGCCGTCTTCGGAAAGCGTGTGCGGCACGAAGCCGTAGTTACCCGGATAGGTCATCGGGGTATAGAGGAAGCGATCGACAACCAGCGTACCGGCTTCCTTGTCCATTTCATACTTGATCGGATGACCGCCGACGGGAACTTCGACGATAACGTTGACGTCTTCAGGTGGATTCTTACCGATTGAAACGGCATCGATGCGCATAGGAAACTCCCGCAAGATTGAATTGCTTCGAAGCCAGTTAATCGGTTTCATCTCGCAACGCAACATGCCTCGCAAGCAATGCTTAATATGCGAAGACATCCAAAGGTGGAATATTTGCAGTATGAAATGGGCCGCTTGTGAAGCCGCGATCAGTTCCAGATGAAGCCGATCTTTTTAATCTGCTTATGGTCGAAATTTTCTATACCTTCGCAGAAATCGATACCGCCATGGTCGCGATAAAAGTCGGCGGCCGTTTCATTTTCTTCCAGGCACCAGACGACCAGGCCGTTGCAGCCCAGAGATTTCAAAAGCCGCCGGGCTTCGCCAAAAAGCAGCTTGCCGAGGCCGATACCCTGATATTCCGGACGCAAATAGAGCTCGTAGATTTCGCCTTCCTGAGGCAGCGCGCGTGCGCGATTAAGGCCGAGGGTCGCGTAACCAGCGACGGTCCCCGCCACATCTAGAACGAGCAATGTCGCCGGGCCGCGAGTTGCCTTGCGCCACCAGTTTTCACCGCGGCGCTCGATCATCTGGTTCAGAGCACGATGCGGAATGATGCCCGCATAAGTATGCTGCCAGGAAAGCCGATGGGCTTCCGAAATGGCTCGGGCATCATGCGGTTCAGCCCGCCGGACATCGATCGACAACGTCTTCATAACGCTTACTCTGGTCCTGCCGGAGGCAATTAACCATATGCGTCGACCGCATTGTGATCGATTGCCCACAGACTTGATATGTGGACGACAGGCAAAATTTAACGCTTTTTTAACGATTGTCACAAGTCGGAATCGACGCAGCGCACAATAAAAAACCCCGGCGCGAAGGCCGGGGTTTTAAAGGAGTAGCCGAGGCTCTTAGAGAGCTGCCTTCGACTTTTCGAAACGCTTGCGGTCGTTGGCATCGAGATACATCTTGCGCAGACGAATGTTCTTCGGCGTCACTTCCATCAGTTCGTCGTCCTGGATCCAGGAGAGCGCGCGATCGAGCGTCATGCGGATCGGCGGCGTCAGCTTCACCGCTTCGTCCTTGCCGGCGGCGCGGATGTTGGTGAGCTGCTTGCCCTTCAGGACGTTCACTTCAAGGTCGTTGTCGCGCGAATGGATGCCGATAATCATGCCGGCATAGACCTTTTCGCCCGGCTCGATGATCATCGGGCCGCGATCTTCCAGGTTGAACATTGCGTAAGCGACGGCTTCGCCGGAAGCGTTGGCGAGCAGCACGCCGTTAACGCGGCCACCGATGACGCCCTTGTAGGGCTGGTAGTCGTGGAACAGGCGGTTCATGATCGCCGTGCCCCGCGTATCCGTCAGTAGCTCCGACTGGTAGCCGATCAGGCCACGGGTCGGTGCGTAGAAACGCAGGCGAAGACGATTGCCGCCCGACGGACGCAGCTCGACCATTTCGGCCTTGCGCTCGGACATCTTCTGCACGACGACACCGGAATGTTCTTCGTCGACGTCGACGACGACTTCCTCGATCGGCTCCAGAAGCTGGCCGCTTTCATCCTTGTGCATCACGACACGCGGACGCGATACGGCAAGTTCGAAGCCTTCGCGACGCATGGTTTCGATGAGAACGGCGAGCTGAAGTTCGCCGCGGCCGGACACGTAGAACGAATCCTTGCCTTCGGCTTCCTCGATCTTCAGGGCGACGTTGCCTTCGGCTTCCTTGAAGAGACGGTCGCGGATGACGCGGCTCGTCACCTTGTCGCCTTCGGTGCCCGCCAGCGGGCTGTCGTTTACGATGAAGGACATGGTGACTGTCGGCGGATCGATAGGCTGCGCCTTCATGGCTTCCGAGACGGCCGGATCACAGAAAGTGTCGGCGACGGTACCCTTGGAGAGGCCTGCAATCGCGACGATGTCGCCCGCATGCGCTTCTTCGATCGCCGTGCGCTCAATGCCGCGGAAGGCGAGGATCTTGGAAATTCTGCCGGTTTCGATCAGCTTGCCGTCCTGGCCGAGGACCTTGACGGCCTGGTTCGGCTTGATCGAGCCCGATGCGATGCGGCCGGTGATGATACGGCCGAGGAAGGGGTTGGCTTCGAGGATCGTGCCGATCATGCGGAACGGACCTTCTTCGACAGTCGGCTCAGGCACATGCTTGAGCACCAGGTCGAGAAGCGGCGCGAGACCCTGATCCTTCGGACCTTCCGGGTTGACGTTCATCCAGCCATCGCGACCGGAACCGTAGAGGATCGGGAAGTCGAGCTGCTCGTCGGTCGCATCGAGATTGGCGAAGAGATCAAAGACTTCGTTGATGACTTCTTCATGGCGGCCATCCGGACGGTCGATCTTGTTGATCGCGACGATCGGACGAAGACCGACCTTCAATGCCTTCGAGACAACGAACTTCGTCTGCGGCATCGGGCCTTCGGAGGAGTCGACGAGAACGATCGCGCCATCCACCATCGAAAGAATGCGCTCGACTTCACCGCCGAAGTCGGCGTGGCCGGGGGTGTCGACGATGTTGATGCGGACACCTTTCCATTCCACCGAGGTCGCCTTGGCGAGAATGGTGATGCCGCGCTCCTTTTCGAGATCGTTCGAGTCCATCACGCGTTCTGCAACGCGCTGGTTCTCGCGGAACGAACCGGACTGTTTCAGGAGCTCGTCGACGAGGGTCGTTTTGCCATGGTCAACGTGCGCGATGATCGCGATGTTGCGAAGTGCCATTTGTCATAATCTCTGAGGCTGGGGCGCTACGCTTAGTGGACGCGCCATTTATGTTTGGCGCGCTCATACCGTTTTTTTCGCGATTGCGAAAGGGGGTGGCACGCGAAAGCTGCGGCATGGCTATCACCATGCCGCTCTGCTCCATGTCATCAAACTGTCTTAAGCGTCGCTGCCTGTCAATTCCTCGAAGGTCGCAAGCCCCTTCTTGACCAGCATCGCGTCCGGGCTCGGCAGCTTGCCGCGGAAAGCCTTGTAAGCATCTTCCGGATCGACGGAGCCGCCCGTGGAGTAGATATTGTCCCGAAGCTTCCTGGCCATTTCGCCATTAAAGGCATCGCCCGTCTCCTCGAAGGCGGCGAAGGCATCGGCATCGAGCACTTCCGACCACATGTAGCTGTAATAACCCGCCGAATAGCCGCCGGAGAAGATATGCTGGAAGTGCGGCGTGGCGTGGCGCATGACGATCGATTTCGGCATGCCGATTTCAGCAAGCACTTCCGCCTGCACCGCCATCGGGTCTTCCACCTTGTCGCGGGTATGGAAGGCCATGTCGACCAATGCCGAGGAGGTGAACTCCACCGTGTTGAAGCCGGAATTGAAGGTGCGGGCTGCCAGAACCTTGTCGAGCAATGCCTGCGGCATCGGCTGCCCGGTCTCGAAATGTACGGCATATTCCTTGAGGACGGCGGGAACCGTCAGCCAGTGTTCGTAGAGCTGCGAGGGCAATTCCACAAAATCACGCGAGACGCCTGTACCGGCGACCGAGGGATAGGTGACGTTGGAGAGCATGCCATGCAGCGCATGACCGAACTCGTGAAACAGCGTGCGCGCATCGTCGAGCGAAAGCAGGGCGGGCTTGCCTTCGGCGGGTTTTGCGAAGTTGCAGACATTGTAGATGATCGGCAACTCGCCGTGATGGCCATTCTTCAGCACCAGCTTGTGCTGGGACTGGAAGGAGCTCATCCAGGCGCCTGAGCGTTTCGAGCTACGAGCGAAATAATCGCCGAGGAAGAGCGCGACCAGCTTGTCATCCCGATCGCGGATCTCGAAGACGCGCACGTCGGGATGATAGGCAGCAATGCCCTTCTTCTCCACCGCGCGAATGCCGAACAGCCGGCCGGCTACATCGAAGCAGGCATCGATGATCTTTTCGAGCTGCAGATAGGGCTTCAATTCCGCTTCCGAGAAATTGAACCGCAGCGCGCGGATCTTCTCCGCGTAATGGCGCCAGTCCCAAGGCATGACCTCGTGGTTCTTGCCCTCGGCAGCGATCAGCCCGGCGATATCGGCTTCTTCCTCATGAGCGCGTTTCACCGCTCTGGCCCAGACAGCGCGCAACAGATTGTTCACAGCCTCGGGTGTCTTCGCCATCGTGTTATCGAGCTTCAATTCGGCGAAGTTGCCGTAGCCGAGAAGTTTCGCCACTTCGTCGCGCAGGGCCAACGTCTCTCTGATAATGCCGCGATTGTCGGTCGCACCGACATTCTCACCGCGCGCCACCCAGGCCTTGAAGGCCTGCTCACGCAGATCCCGGCGCTCCGAAAAAGTCAGGAAGGGCTCGATGATCGAGCGCGACAGGGTCACGGCATATTTGCCACCCTCACCGCGCTCACGGGCAGCCGCCGCCATCGCGTCGCGCAGGAAATCGGGAATGCCGGCAAGTTCGTCTTCGCTGGAGAGGATCAGCGACCAGCTCTTCTCGTCGGCGAGCACATTCTGCCCGAAGCTGGTGCTGAGGCCTGCGAGCTTTTCGTTGATCGTGGCAAGTTTCTCCTGCTCGGCCTTCGGCAGCTTGGCGCCCGATTTCACGAAGCCTTTCCAGTGCCGCTCCAGCACGCGTGTCTGTTCCAGCGTCAGACCGAGGCTTTCGCGCTTTTCCCAGAGTGTATCAATGCGCTTGAAGAGATCCGCATTCATGCCGATCTTCGAATAATGCCGCGACATCTTCGGCGAAATATCCCGCTCCAGCGCCTGGATTACGTCGTTGGTATGGGCGCCTGCCCGATTCCAGAAAAGCGCGGAAACGCGCGACAGCTCATCTCCGGCGATTTCGAGCGCGACGACCGTATTGTCGAAACTCGGTTCTTCCTTGTTACCGGCGATCGCGTCGATCTCTCTTTCGTGCGAGGCAAGTGCAGACTCGAAGGCGTCAGCGAAATCGCCATCGGCGACCGCATCGAAACGCGGCAGGCCATGAAGGCCATTCCAGTTGACAAGTGCCTGATTGAATTGACTGGGAGAAGACATATGAAAGTCCTTTATGCCGGCAAGTGGATCGGTAATATAGGGAGGCTATCATGGGATTGATATGTGGCTGACTTGGACTTTTGCCCGCCCGGCTAAATCTTAGGGGCAAGAATTGATACATAAAAATTAACCAATCGTTAACGATTGACGCGAATCAGGCCAAGACGCTAGTTTCTCTTTAATCTTCATGTAAGAGGACATGCGCATGGAAATCTTTTCCGTGCGGTCTTCTCAGAGTTTGCTATTCAAAAATAATCCCAATAATAACGCAAAAAGTTCGAAGACCGCTGATACTACAATTGAGCCGAAGCCCACTCTCGCCCAAGGCTCATTCCAGATCGAAGACTCTGACAACAGGCAGGCGCTCGATTTTACAGCCGTCAGCCCGGGTGAATTGCGCAGCTATGCGCGCCAGGGCTACGATAACGGCCTGATCGATCAGAATACGTTTGCCGCAATATCCGAACCGCTGCCGATGCACGCGATCGATCCGCTCGGCAATGTCATCGACCTGTCCAACGTCACAGACGGCACGAGCTTCAACTTCCTCGACTATTATCGCAACCAGCTTCAGATCGCCATGTCGATCGGCGATCCGAATGAGGTTCAGACGCTGAATTCGGTCGTCGGCTTCCTCGTCAACGAGGCCTGATCAGGCCTTTCGCCAGCCAAGCAGGCCGGGTGTGGCGTGCCACAGCGCCTGTACGGCAAAGCCCATGAAGAGCACACCGGAGCAGCGGACGATCAGCCGCTCATGCGCGCGGTAGAAGCGACGCACGACGCCGGCGCCGATGATGCCGATCAGGATGATGTCAGCCGTGACGAAACCGACGAAGGAAACGCTGAGCAGCATGGGCAGAGCCTCGAAATCGAGCGCGCTTGCCGAGCCCGCGACCAGTGCCGTGAAGGTGGCAAGCGCCACTGGATAGCCCTTCGGATTGGTGACGCCGAAGATCAGCCCGCGGCGGAATGGCCGCTCCACCACCATCAGCGCCTGCCCCTCGGCCTTCGGCTTGGCATTGACGGCACTCCAGCCGATCCAGGCGAGATAGAAACCGCAGGCAAGCCCGAGCAGGTCGAACATGAAGGTGCCGATCGTCTTGGCCCCGACGATCGCAACCAGCGCCAGTCCCGACCAGATGATGTCGCCAACGAGATGACCCATCATGAAGAAGGCACCAGCCTTGCGCCCCTGACCGGCGCCAATGCCGAGAAGCTGCAGGAAGGCCGGGCCGGGAATGAGTACATAAAAAAGCGCCGCCAGAAAGGCGCCGAGAAGCAGGGAAAGCGGCATGGAAATGCTCCGGTAATGACGACTCAGCTTATGCGATAGCCCTGCCGCGTCAAGACATTACAACCTGCAATCGGCGCCACAAAAAAAGGCCCGCGCGGCAGAGCAGGCGGGCCTTTCAGGATCGGTCTGGCGTGACTTACTTCTTGAGGTTACGTTTGCCGAGCGTGCGAAGACGCAGCGCGTTGAGCTTGATGAAGCCGGCAGCATCCTTCTGGTCGTAAGCGCCCTGGTCGTCCTCGAAGGTAACGAGCTTGTCGGAATAGAGCGACTTTTCGCTCTCGCGGCCGATGACCATGACATTGCCCTTGTAGAGCTTCAGCGTCACTTCGCCTTCGACATGCTCCTGGCTCTTGTCGATGAGGGCCTGCAGCATCTCGCGTTCCGGCGAGAACCAGAAACCGTAATAGATGAGCTCGGCATAACGCGGCATCAGCTCGTCCTTGAGATGAGCAGCACCCCGGTCGAGCGTGATCGACTCGATGGCACGATGGGCCGCAAGCAGGATCGTGCCGCCAGGAGTCTCGTAGACACCGCGCGATTTCATGCCGACGTAGCGGTTCTCGACGAGATCGAGGCGACCGATGCCGTTGTCACGGCCGTAATTGTTGAGGGTCGCGAGCAGCGTAGCCGGAGACATCTCGACACCATTGATCGAGACGGCATCACCCTTGCGGAAGCCAACCTTGATGGTGGTCGCCTTGTCGGGGGCCGCTTCCGGCGAGATGGTGCGCATATGCACATATTCAGGCGCTTCCTGCGCCGGATCTTCCAGAACCTTGCCCTCGGAAGAGGAGTGCAGAAGGTTGGCATCCACGGAGAACGGCGCCTCGCCCTTCTTGTCCTTGGCAACCGGGATCTGGTGCTTCTCGGCGAATTCCAGCAGATCGGTGCGGCTCTTGAACGACCAGTCGCGCCACGGCGCGATGATCTTGATATCGGGGTTCAGCGCATAGGCCGAAAGCTCGAAACGAACCTGGTCGTTGCCCTTGCCGGTCGCGCCATGGGCGATGGCATCAGCACCGGTCTTCTTGGCGATCTCGATCAGGTGCTTGGAAATCAGCGGACGGGCGATCGAAGTGCCGAGCAGGTAGACGCCCTCGTAGACGGCATTGGCGCGGAACATCGGGAAGACGAAATCGCGCACGAATTCCTCGCGCACGTCCTCGATGTAGATCTCCTTGATGCCGAGCATCTCGGCCTTCTTGCGCGCCGGTTCCAGCTCTTCGCCCTGGCCGAGATCGGCCGTAAAGGTGACGACTTCTGCGCCGAGTTCGGTCTGCAGCCACTTCAGGATGATCGAGGTATCGAGACCGCCCGAATAGGCGAGCACGACTTTCTTCACGTCTTTGTATGATGCCATGATGATGAGGTCCGTTGCATAGAGGCCGCGGCACACCCGCAAAGCCCGGTATCGCGGCACTTTTATCGAGATTGGCGCGTGACGCAAGGGCAACGAGGATAGCAACCGGCCCGATAGGGCCCGATAAGGTTTGACAGCACGGAACCGGAGCCCATATTCGGCATCGTCCGAACAATGCTCTGAGGAGAGGCCCGTCCCGTGACGAATATTCAAGCCATTTTCAAGAAATCCAATGTTGCCGTCATCACCGGCGGCGCTTCCGGCATCGGCCTTGCCGCCGCAAAATACTTTGCAAAGGTCGGTATGAGCGTCGTGATCGCCGACCTTGGCGGCGACAGGCTGGCGGATGCCCGCGCCGAACTCGAGGCAATTGCCGGCCAGGAACATGTGATGGCCGTCGAGACCGATGTCTCTCAGAAGGAGCAGATCGAAGCCCTCGAACGCGCCGTCATCCAGCGCTTCGGCCGCGTGCATGTGCTGATGAACAATGCCGGCATCGGCCCGGAAACCTCGATCTTCAGCGCCCAGTCCAATTGGGACAATATTCTCGCCGTCAATCTTCTCGGCGTCATCAACGGCGTCAGAACCTTCGGTCCCGGCATGGTCGCCCATAACGAACCCGGCCTCATCATCAACACCGGCTCCAAGCAGGGGATCACCACACCGCCCGGCAACCCGGCCTATAACGTCTCCAAAGCCGGTGTGAAGGTCTTCACCGAAGCGCTTGAGCATGAACTGCGCAACACTGAAGGCGCAGGTATTTCCGCGCATCTGCTGATCCCCGGCTTCGTCTTCACCGGTCTCACCAAAGGCGACCGCAGGGAAAAGCCTGCTGGCGCCTGGACGCCGGAACAGACCGTCGATTTCATGGTCGAAAGCCTTGAGCGCGGCGATTTCTACATCCTCTGCCCTGACAACGACGTCGCCCGCCCGGTGGACGAACGCCGCATGGCCTGGGCGATCGGCGACATCATCGAGAACCGCCCGCCGCTGTCGCGCTGGCACAAGGACTATGCCGACAAGTTCAAGGCCTTCCTCGAACAGAAGTAATCGGGGCCATCACAAGGTTTGATTGGTAATTTTCTGAAAGCCGGGTAAGAAATCGTCAGAACTTTTCCGGCTTTCAGAGTAGACCATGGATTTCCTGCCGAGCTTTCCGACGCTTCTCGCCTTTGCCGCCGCCACGCTGTTGCTTGCGGCAACCCCCGGCCCTGACATGACCCTGTCGATCAGCCGTGCGCTTGCGCAGGGCAAGAAGGCAGCGCTTTTCGTGGTGCTCGGCACGAGCCTCGGCATCGTCGTGCACACGATGCTGGTTGCCTTCGGCATTTCGGCGCTGATTACCGCTTCCCCGACCGCCTTCCTGATCCTGAAGACCGGCGGTGCGGCCTATCTCTTCTGGCTGGCTGTGCAGGCGATCCGCTACGGCTCCAAGCTGACGGTTGCCAAGGTCGAAGGCCCCAAGGGCACGATCCTCTCGAACATCTCGTCGGGTTTCTGGGTCAACCTGCTGAACCCGAAGGTCATCATCTTCTTCATGACCTTCCTGCCGCAATTCGTCAGCGCCAACGACCCCGCCGTCACGCACAAGCTGCTCTTCCTCGGCCTCTGCTTCATCCTGGTCGGCATGCCGGTCAACGCTGCTGTCGTCATGGCGGCCGACTGGCTGTCGAGCTGGCTGCAGAACAACAGGAAGGTCCTGCGCGGCATGGACTATACCTTCGCCGGCGTCTTCTCGGTCTTTGCCGCCAAGATCCTCCTTACACAGGCACGTTGATCAGCTGATCAACAGGGCATCGTCGTCGAGCGTCTGCCCGCGCATCTTGCGGAACATGGCGATCAGGTCTTCGACCTGCAGGTTCTTTCTGTTGTCGCCGGCCACGTCGAGAACGATCTCGCCGCCATGCAGCATGATCGTGCGGTGGCCGTAATCCAGCGCCTGCCGCATGGAATGTGTCACCATCATCGTCGTCAGCTTGCGCTCGGCAACGATCTTCTGCGTGAGATTCATCACGAACTCTGCCATGCCCGGATCGAGCGCTGCCGTATGTTCATCGAGCAGCAGCACTTCGGAGCCGGCGAGTGTCGCCATGACGAGCGACACGGCCTGCCTCTGGCCGCCCGAGAGAAGATCCATTCGGTCCTTCAGCCGGTTTTCCAGCCCGAGGTTCAGCTCGGCAATCCGCTCCCGGAAATAATCGCGCCTGCTGCCGCCAAGCGCCGATGCAAGCCCGCGTTTTTCGCCGCGGCGGGCGGCCAGAGCAAGGTTCTCCTCGATCGACAGCGCACCGCAGCTTCCCGTCAACGGATCCTGGAAGACACGGGCGACCAGACCGGCACGAGCCGATGTCGATTTGCGAGTTACATCGGTCTTGCCGATCAGAACCGAGCCTTCGCTCGGAATGACATCACCGGCGAGCACGCCGAGCAGCGTCGATTTGCCGGCACCGTTGGAGCCGATGACGGTGACGAAGGAGCCTTCCTCGATGGTCAGGCTGACGCCGTTCAGCGCCTGTTTCTGCAGCGGCGTGCCACGCCCGAAAACGACCTTGATATCCTTGACACTGATCACGATGCAGCACCTCCGCGAAGGCGGGGAAGAATGAGCGCGACTGTCACGAGAACCGCGGTCACGAAATTGAGGTCAGAGGCCTGCAGGCCGATGACATCGCTCGACAGCGCAAGCTGGATGGCGATGCGGTAGATGATCGAGCCGAACACGCATCCGACAAGCGCAATCAGCAGCCCCCGCCGCCCGAGAAGCGTCTCGCCGATGATGACGGCAGCAAGGCCGACGACGATGGTGCCGACCCCCGAAGTGACATCCGCAAACCCGTTGGTCTGCGCAAAGAGCGCGCCGCCAAGCGCCACCAGCGCATTGGAAATCGCCATGCCCAGATAGATCTGCCGGCTGGTATCGACGCCCTGGGCGCGGGCCATGCGGGCATTGGCGCCTGTCGCACGCATCGCAAGCCCGGCATCGCTTTCAAGGAAGCGCCAGACGACGATGACAGCGATGACAACCAGAACGCCAACGAAGAGCGGCCGCACGTAAAAATCCCTGAGCCCATGGCCGAAGAAGGGGCTGATCATCGTATCGGCATTGATGAGCGCGACATTCGGCTTTCCCATCACCCGCAGATTGACGGAAAAAAGCGCAATCATCGTCAGGATCGAGGCGAGAAGGTTGAGGATCTTGAAGCGCACATTGAGGAGTGCCGTCACCATGCCGGCAGCAGCCCCCGCTCCCATCGCGATCAGCGCCGCAACCCACGCATTGACGCCGGCGATGATCAATACGGCTGTCACGGCTGCACCGAGCGGAAACGAGCCATCCACCGTCAGGTCCGGAAAATCGAGGACTCGGAAAGCTAGATAGACGCCGAGAGCGACGAAGGAATAGACCAGGCCGAGCTCGACGGCCCCCCAGAATGCGATTTGGCTCAAGGCTTTCAGCCCCTTTTTGTTTCCGTTCCGCCCGTCGCGAAACCGGAGCCTTTTAGCGCATAACCCCTTAAATCGGAACCGATTTAAGGAAAGGATTATGCGCAGTTTTTACACTGTTACAGCGTCCTTTGCGCGCCATCTGGCGCGCGGCGCTGTAATGCAACAGCCGCCCCGTGCAAACGGGAGCGGCTGATTGTCACTAAGACCTTGGAACGACGGTCGTTTATTCGATGACCTTGTTGGCGCGCGAAACGACGCCTTCCGGCAGAGTCACGCCCATCTTCGCCGCGGCAGACTTGTTGATGACGAGGTCGCTGCCAGCTGCGGTCTTCACCGCGATGTCGCCCGGGTTTTCACCCTTCAGCACCCGCACGACGATCTCTCCCGTCTGCTTGCCGACATCATAGTAGTTGAAGCCAAGCGCTGCGATCGAGCCACGCGAAACGGAATCCGTATCAGCGGTAAAGAGCGGCAGCTTGCTTTCTTCCGCAACGGCAACCGCACCTTCGAGGGCCGAGATGATCGTGTTATCGGTCGGGATGTAGATGGCGTCGGCGCGACCGACGAGCGCACGCGCTGCGCCCTGCACTTCGGCGGACTTCGTTGCAGCCGATTCAACAATGGTGATGCCGGCCTTGTCGGCTTCGGCCTTCAGCGCGGCGAGCAGCGAGACGGAGTTCGCCTCGCCGGAATTGTAGAGGTAGCCGATCGTCTTCACGTTCGGCAGGATTTCCTTGATGAGCGCGATATGCTCGCCGACCGGCGACATGTCGGAAAGACCGGTCACGTTGCCACCTGGCTTGTCCATGTTTTTGACAAGCTGCGCGCCGAGCGGATCGGACACGGCGGTAAAGACGACGGGGATATCACGCGTTGAGGAAACGACGGCC
>NZ_JBFTPD010000010.1:0-187480 GCF_056398305.1 Rhizobium sp. 01T444 | reverse complement strand
GCCTATGCACTGACCAATATTGCCAATGTCGAGAACCTGACCTTCACCGGYAGCGGCRATTTTGYCGGGACGGGCAATGCCYTKKCCAACATCATCACYGGCGGYGCCGGCAACGACACGCTGGATGGCGGRGCMGGMGCCGACACGCTGATTGGTGGCGTCGGCAACGACATCTATATCGTGGATGCCGCAAGTGACGTGGTCACGGAGGCAGCCGGTGCGGGTACGGACGAGATCCGGACGTCGCTTGCGACCTATTCGATTGCTGCCCTCGCCAATATCGAGAACCTGAYCTACACCGGGTCGGCWRCCTTCACCGGCAYYGGCAATGCTGCGKCGAACGTGATCACCGGSGGYGCCGGCAACGACACGCTGRACGGCGGAGCMGGMGCCGAYACGCTGAWCGGCGGAGCCGGTAACGACACCTACATCGTTGACAATGCCGGTGACGTCGTCACCGAAAGTGTCGATRCGGGGATCGATACGGTGAAGGCTGGGTCGGCGGCCTATACGCTTGCCGACAATGTCGAGAACCTGACCTATGTGGGCACAGCAGCCTTCACCGGAACGGGCAACGATCTTGCCAACATGATCACCGGAGGGGCTGCGGCCGACCGGCTGTCGGGTGGCGACGGTGACGACACGCTGAACGGCGGAGCCGGTGCGGATACGCTGATCGGCGGCGCCGGCAACGACACCTACATCGTGGACGTTGCCGGTGACGTGGTGACTGAAGATGCGGACGCTGGAATTGACACGGTCAAGACCGCGCTTGCGGCCTATACGCTTGCCGACAATGTCGAGAACCTGACCTATGTGGGCACGGTGGCCTTTGCCGGAACGGGCAACAGCCTTGCCAACACGATCAGGGGTGCGGCAGGTGCCGACACGCTGGACGGCAAGGCGGGCGCCGATACGCTGATCGGCGGTGCCGGCAACGACACCTATCTTGTCGATGATCTGGCCGACGTCGTGACGGAGGCTGCCAACGAAGGCACGGATCTCGTCAAGACGGCGCTTTCTGCCTATGCACTGACCAATATTGCCAATGTCGAGAACCTGACCTTCACCGGTAGCGGCAATTTTGCCGGGACGGGCAATGCCCTTTCCAACATCATCACCGGCGGTGCCGGCAACGACACGCTGGATGGCGGGGCAGGCGCCGACACGCTGATTGGTGGCGTCGGCAACGACATCACCGGGGGTGCCGGCAACGACACGCTGAACGGCGGAGCAGGCGCCGACACGCTGATCGGCGGAGCCGGTGACGACATCTATATCGTGGATATCGCGGGCGACGTCGTCACCGAGGCTGCAAATGCAGGCACCGATACGGTCAAGACCGCGCTGGCGGCCTACACGATCGGCGACAATGTCGAGAACCTGACCTATACGGGTACGGTGGCCTTTGCCGGTACGGGCAACAGCCTTGCCAACACGATCAGGGGCGCAGCAGGTGCCGACACGCTGGACGGCAAGGCGGGAGCCGATACGCTGATTGGTGGTGCCGGCAACGACATCTACATCGTGGATGTCGCCGGTGACGTCGTGACCGAAGCCGCCAACGAAGGCACGGATCTCGTCAAGACGGCGCTTTCTGCCTATGCACTGACCAATATTGCCAATGTCGAGAACCTGACCTTCACCGGCAGCGGCGATTTTGTCGGGACGGGCAATGCCTTGGCCAACATCATCACTGGCGGCGCCGGCAACGACACGCTGGATGGCGGAGCCGGAGCCGACACGCTGATCGGCGGAGCTGGCGACGACATCTATATCGTTGACAGCGTCGCTGACATCGTCACCGAAAGTACCGATGCGGGAATCGATACGGTGAAGGCTGCATCGTCGGCCTATACGCTTGCCGCCAATATCGAGAACCTGACTTACACCGGTTCGGCGGCCTTCACCGGCACCGGCAATGCTGCAGCGAACGTGATCACCGGCGGTGCCGGCAACGATACGCTGAACGGCGGAGCCGGTGCGGATACGCTGATTGGCGGGGCTGGGGCCGACATCCTGATCGGCGGTGCCAGCAACGACACCTATCTTGTCGATAATCTGGCCGACGTCGTGACGGAGGCTGCCAATGACGGCACGGACCTGGTCAAGACTACGCTTTCTGCCTATGCGCTGAGCAATATCGCCAATGTCGAGGACCTGACCTTCACCGGCATCGGCGATTTTACCGGGACGGGCAACGCCCTGGCCAACACCATCACCGGCGGCGCCGGCAACGATACTTTGAACGGCGGCACCGGTGCCGATATTTTGATCGGCGGCGCCGGCAACGACACCTACATCGTGGATCTCGTGGGCGACGTCGTCACTGAAGCTGCAAGTGCAGGCACCGACACGGTGAAGACCGGGCTCGACCGCCTGACACTTGCTGCCAATGTCGAAAACCTCGCCTACACCGGCACCGGTGATTTTGCCGGGACCGGCAATGCGCTCTCCAATACAATCACCGGGGGTGTCGGCAACGACACGCTGAACGGCGGAGACGGTAGCGATACGCTGATCGGCGGGAAGGGCAACGACTTTTATATCGTCGACAGCGCCGGAGACGCCGTCATCGAAAATGCCGGTGAAGGGATCGACCAGGTGCAAACGTCCCTCGCCAACTATACGTTGGGAGAAAACATCGAAAACTTGGGCTCGGATGCCGCCGGCTTCGGAGCCTTTATCGGAACAGGCAATGCGCTCGATAATCGGATTATGGGCAGTTTCGCGGGGTCGAATACGCTGACAGGTGGCGCCGGAGACGACGTCCTTTTTGGTGGAATAGCCGCGGACTTTTTCGTCTACGAGCCGAATTGGGGCCACGACACGATCATGAATTTCGAGGTGGCTGGCGGGGCACATGATACGATCAGGATCGATCACACGATCTTTGCCGACTGGGCATCGCTGCTCGCCGTATCGATCCTGTCAGGCAACGACACGATCATCACAGCCGATGCTGACAACACCATCACGCTGAAGAACGTGGCCGTATCGAGCCTGCAGTCGGCGGATTTCCAATTTGTGTGAGCTTCGCTCGGATCGCCCCGACAGGCCCTCCAGAAGAGAGGAATGGGCTGGAGTACTGCCGCAGCTGAAAGGATTGGATGACGGCAAGGAAGTTTACGAAACCTGGAACAAAGGTGGCCACAATCGGTTCGCGTGATGGTCGGCAAAAACTTCTCGATTGGAGTTCCCTGGGCAGCCCTGCTACGCGCGCAAAACACGAAGGTCTGCGGAGCGAGACGCCTCGCCGTTTCCGTTGCGCGCGTCCGGCCCAGCCGTGGCCGTACGCCGCTCAAGCCTGTGATAGACGCATTCCGACAAAGCTGCGAGCGGTAGTCGTCGGACCGCATCGTCGAGGTGGTCTTCGTCGTCATCGCCACTGGGGCCACATGGGATGCTGAGCTACGCCAGCCTCGGAGCCTGGCGTCCTGGTTCTCAGTATCGGGATGTTCATCCACAAGCCCCTGTTGACGGTGCCGGAAAACAGCGTGAAATTCGTCGCGAGCCTGATGCTCGGCATCTTCTGGGTCGGAAAAGGTAACGGCGCGGAATGGCAGTGCGCCGATCTGTCCTGCTTCCGATCGTTGGCATTCCCGCGGCGCTCTCTTTCCTCACCGTCAGGACGAAGCGTATCGTCTCATCGAGGCGCTCGGCCAGCCACAAATAGGCCTCCTGCTCGCGGAAAAATATCCAGACCAGTCGGAATAAAACAACAGCGCCGTTGTCTACGTCCATGAAACCGCTCTGCATGAAAAGGAGCCCGCATGAACGTCTTTCCCCGAAAGGGATTCTTTCCGCTGGCAGCGCCGATCTTCGTGATCCTGTCCGCTTCTGCCTTTGCCGACGACCCAGCATCGCATCAACATACCACCTCCGCGGTTACGGAAGAGGCGCCGTTTCTGTCAGAAAATGACGCCGCCATGGCGAAGATGATGAGTGCCATGGCGGTCAGGCCGACGGGCGACGTCAACAGGGATTTCGTCGAGATGATGATCCCTCATCATCAGGGCGCGATCGATATGGCGCAGACCTACCTGCGCTACGGTAGCAATGAGCAACTCAAGCGCATTGCCCAGGAAATCATCGTCGATCAGCAGCAGGAAATTGCTGCGATGCGGCTGGCTCTCGGCGATCCTCTTCCGCCTTCGGATCCGGCGCCAACTCAAGTTTCCCCGCAAAACCCCGTCCCCTCCGGCGCCGGCATGTCGATGATGCCGGCTATGGATCCGAATATGAAAATGGGCAACTGAAAGGACCCTGTCATGAAGTCTAGCCTTCTCGCCCTCAGCCTTCTTGCCGGCACGATGCTGGTGCCCTCAGTGAGCTTCGCCGGCCAGGCGCCGGGTGCGGCCTCCGATCCGGATATCCCGATCAGCAGCAGGGATCGCGTCTATGCTGCGGAACAGTTCTCCAATACGGTTTCAGTCACTGATCCTTCCACAAACAAACTGCGCGGCGTCATCCGTCTCGGCGATCCGCAGCCGGGCAATCTGAGCCCGCTCTATCGGGGGCAGGTCCTGGTCCATGGCATGGGTTTTTCGCCGGACCACAAAACGCTGGCCGTCGTTTCGATCGGCTCGAATTCGGTGACTTTCATCGACACGGCCACGAATACGGTAAAGCACACCACCTATGTGGGCCGCTCGCCGCATGAGGCATTCTTTACACCCGATGGCAACGAAGTCTGGGTCACCGTTCGCGGAGAGGATTACATCTCCGTCATCGATGCGCATACCTATGAGGAGAAGATGCAGATCAAGGTGCCGGCTGGTCCGGGCATGCAGATCTTCTCGCCGGACGGCAGGTACGGTTACATCTGCTCCTCGTTCAACCCTGAGACCGTAGTCGTTTCCGTCGCCGATCACCAGATCGTCGGCCACATCAAGCAGGAAAGCCCTTTCTGCCCCAATATTGCGGCAACGCCTGATGGCAAACAGGTCTGGTTCACCCTGAAGGATACCGGCAAGACACAAGTCTTTAACGCCGAAGCACCCTTTGATCTCATAAAGACGATCGATACCGGGCCGATTACCAATCACGTTAACATCGTTCGCAACGCCAACGGCGAATTTGCCTATATCTCCGTTGGTGGCCTTAACGAGGTGAAGGTCTATCGAACGGATAATTTCGAACAGGTCGCGACAATTCCCGTCGGCAATCTTCCGCACGGCGTCTGGCCATCAGGCGATGGCACGCGCGTTTATGTGGGTCTCGAAAACGCCGATGCGCTCGCAGCGATCGATACACTGACAAACAAGGTGATCGCTACGATACCGATCGGCCAGGCACCGCAGGCCGTCAACTATGTCCCCAATGCAGTCCCTGAGGGCGACGGCATGCAGAACCTCCAACCGCTCGGCGTCGCTGGCCAGGTAGCACATCTTGCCCTGCACGCGCCGAAGGCAAAGCAGGATGGCGCTGCACCAACGAGTGTCTCCCTTTTCGATCAAGGTCTGTCGCAGGTGTTGCAGGCTTCGGTGACGGGGCTGGAGCCCAAGAAGCCTTACATTCTTGCGCTCTCCACGCGAGCTGACGGTACTGGCGATCTCCAGCCTCTGGCGTCATTCATGACGAACCCGGCTGGTTCGGCGATCGTCAATGCCGTCGGCCCCATAAGGCAGATCGTCCAGACCAGAGAGAAGGCCGAGCGCCGCTATCTCGTCATTACCGCGGCGGGAGATAAAGGGTCCGGCGAAGTCGTCCAGATCGAAGCGAAGTAGATCTCTTCCGCCCGCCGCCTGTGATAGGGTGGCGGGCGGAAGCTCCTGAAGGTAAGCCTCATGAGTGACATTCTGCAGCTTGTCGAACCGATGATCCCGGCGCTTCGCCGGTACGCCCGCGGATTGCTCAAGGATGCAACGGCGGCCGACGATCTCGTTCAGGATTGCCTGGAGCGGGTTATTGCCCATTGGCATCATCGCCGAAACGAAGATCCGCGCACCTGGATTTTCGCTATCCTCCACAATCTCGCGGTCAACCGGTTGAAGCAGAACGCACGCCGTGGCGAACATCTGCCCTTTGAGAAGGTGGATGAAAGTGCCTTTGCCCGGCAACCGACACAGGAAGATAATCTGATGCGTCGCGATATCATTCAGGCGCTGGAGAAACTCCCCGAGGAGCAGCGCAGCGTCCTGCTTCTGGTATCGGTCGAGGATCTGTCCTATGCGCAGACAGCGGAAGTTCTGGCTATCCCGATCGGCACCGTCATGTCGCGCCTATCGCGGGCGCGTGAGCGGCTACGGCAGATATTGGAGAACTCGGGGCAGGCAACACAGGGGCCAGCCGCCCATCTTCGGAGAATAAAATGAGCGTAAAACCGATCACCGAGGATGATCTTCACGGTTTTGTGGACGGTGCACTGGACGAGGCGCGTGAAGCCGAAGTTTCCGTCTATCTTGAAACCCATCCCGAAATCGCCGCGCGAATCGACAGCTATGGCAGGCAGCGGCTTGATTTGCGGGCTGCGCTCAACTCTGTCGCGGAAGAGCCAATCCCGAGCCGGCTGAACCTGAGCCACCTGCTGGAGGTGCCCAAGCAGAGCCGGCTGCCCTTCTGGCGTATCGCGGCCGCCGCAGTCGTTCTTCTCGTCGCCGGCGGTTCCGGTGGCTGGATGCTGCATGGCATGTACCGGCAGCCAAACGAGGGCATGGTAGCGCTGGCTGATGAAGCTGCCAACAGCTTCGCCACTTACGCGCCCGACAGGGTGAGGCCGGTCGAGCTCCGTGCCGACAATATGGCCGAACTCGTCGACTGGGCGACGGAGCGCATGGGCCGCAAGCCGGTGCTGCCGGATCTTTCCAAGTCGGGCTATCGTCTGATGGGCGGCAGGATGATCTCGACGTCGCATGGCGCCGGATTGATGCTGATGTATGATGATGATCGGGGAACGCGTCTCGTCATGCTGACGCGGCCAATGCTCGCCGATCAGAACAAACCCATGGCGCCGCATGCGCAGGGCAATGTTGAGGGCTGGAGCTGGGCGTCCGGCGGCATGGGGTACAGCCTCGTCGGCGCCCTGCCAGCCAATACCTTGCATCCGCTCGCCGATGATATCAGGCACCAGACCGAAACCGGTGCCTGAGCTCTGTCAGATCTAAAGCATGTCGCGTGAAAGTGTGCGGCGGTTTTGCGGTAACCACATGCGGAAAACAAAGATTTTAGTGCATGCGGGGGCGGCGTTTCTCGCCGCCGCGCCTTCCAGGCAATCCCATCATGCCTTCAGGAATCTGTTCGTCGGCTGCCAATGCCGCATTATGCTGGCGTAGACGCTCAAGCGCCACGCAAGCAAGCTCGGTATAGGGAATGGCAGCCGGATCGTCGGTATGGATATCCTGGATCGCCGCGAGGACCGTCTCGGCTTGCGTAAGGCGGCGTGTTGCGATGAGGGCGATACCTTCCTTGTAGCGGGCCTGCACCACATGGGGCGCCTGCTCGCCGATGCGACGGAAAGTTACGGCTGCATCCTCATAGAGTTTCAGCGCCAATTGCGTATCTCCAAGGCGAAGTGCAATCGGCAGCGGCTCGGCGGTGCGCTCCAGCAGCGACTGATAGGCGGCAAGGGCTTCGGTCAGCTTTCCTCGGTCGAAGAGCAGGTTGGCGAGGCCAAATTCGGCACCCACATGGCCCGGCGAGGATTGCAGAACCTGGGCGAAGACGATCTCGGCTTTTCCCTTCTCACCCTTTCGATACATTTCGAGTGCCTGCTCGTAGACATATTTGATGCTGCGCGGATGCAGAATACCGCCGAGATTGCGTCCGTCGCGGGTCCTGAAGAGCGTATAACTGATCCGGCGCTCGTCAGCGCCGAAGACATATTTGTAAGATTCGTTTCCACGCAGGAAATCATAGAATCGGAAGCCGTCTTCGATCGCCCGGCGGATGCAATATCCATGCAGAATCAGACCGGGAGACGGTGTTTTCCAGTTCTCGTCACGACCGGTGATATAGAAAAGGATCGTCTTTTTCGGGTGGTCGATGATATTGGCAAGGGCGCCGAGCGGCTGCTCGCCGAACCAGAAGACCGGGACGTCGAGCGTGCCGCTCTTGAAGCAGTCCATCAGCATTTCACGCGTAGAATTGATGAGCCGCTCCGTCCGCTCCGGTCCTTTGCGCTCCGTCCATCGCGTGCGCCAGAAGTCAAAGAGAATGGTGAGGTCGCGGTCAATGGTCTCAGGCGTTGCCATCGTGATCCGGTAACCTTCGTCGCCATCGAGCTTGCGCAGAAAGCGGCGCAGCTTCTGGCGCGTCTGACTGCTCATCTTCTGCTCCAGATAGTCGTCCCAGCTTGCAGGCAACGAGACGACCGGGCAGATCGTATTGTCGATATTGTCATGGCTGGTGGGCGCGTTGTCGCGAAACATGACGAGCGGCCCCTGCAGCGCCAGGATCATCTTCTCCCGCCGTTCCGGCGGCCCGCTGAAATGCTCCAGCCTGAGATGCGTCCAGTTCTGGTGTTTGAGATAAGCGGCAAAACCGGCGATGGCTTTTTGCTCGGAACCGGGCATGACGATGAGGCCGGTATAGTCAGCCGAATAATTCCCGCCCATGACGATTTCATCGTAGAAAAGCCCGCACTGCTCATCGAGTTTCGTGAGCAATCTCAGCGGCAAAAAGGCGACATAGGGAGCATTCGGCTCCCGCTCGCGCAGCGCCAGCACGAACCAGCGGCCGCGGTGCCCAAGAAAGTCTCTGAGCCACGCCCAGGAGAGGAAATGTTGGGCGTCTGGATCATCCCGATAGACCTGATCCCAATTGTCGCGAACGGCGTCAAAACCGGCGATGGTATCAATCACATCGATGCGCATGCCCCCCTCCCAATACTCCATACCTAATTCGGGAAATTCCAGTCTAATGGGAAACATCGATCTTCAAATAAACCGTCCGGGTGATTCCCTGAGACGAAATCGGATTAGCCCAAAGCAGCCGTTCTCGGCCGACAATACTAGAGCGCGACAATCCGTGGACTTGCATGGATGAAAGCCCAGAGTGCCTTGCTGATATTGACGATCTCGCCAATCGATTTTTCCAGAAGCTCCAATTCCCGGTCATCCATCTGTTCGATCTTTCCGTAGCGGATTTCCTTATCGTCCTCGACCAGGCGCATGAGTTGCGTGCTGGAGATTTCACCCTTCTCGTCGAAGGAATAGATGCAGTGATTGTATTTGTTGCGCATCTTCGATTCCTTCTTCAGGCGCGACATGGCTGAAAGAACGGCTTTGCGGTCCGCAGCCGACGTCGAAGGAAGCTTTGCGAGACGCTCGACGAGATCTATGCGCGCGCGTGTCGTATTAAGCGTCAGGAAGACCACGATCGCCGCCTCCTTCTCCACCTTGAGAAGGTGGGCGATAATATAGATCAGCAGGCTTTCTGTATTCGTCCAGACATAGTTTAACCGACCAACATTCAATAAGACATCGGACATAGCCGGCATGCTGAATTCCTTCGGTTCAACTCTGATAATACATGAACTATATCAGATCATTTCGATAAATGCTTCGACCATTTCTGCGCTTAACGCTCCTTGAACGCGCGTGACATGCTGTCGGCGATCGGCTTGCTCAGATATTCGAAGAACGTGCGCTCCGAACTCTGGATCAGCACTTCAGCAGGCATGCCGGGAACCGGATGGAAGTTGTGAACGCGGGCAATTTCCGAGTCCGGGATCTGTACGCGCACGATGTACACGTCCTTCACGGACAGGCCGGCATTTTCCTCAATGGAGTCGGCCGAAACATAGAAGACCTTGCCTTCCAGAACCGGCGTGGTGCGCCTGTTGAGGGCAGTCAGGCGGATTGCCGCCGTCTGCCCTTCGTGAAGCTGATCGATGGAGGTACGCAATACCTGCGCCTCCAAGATCAGCGGCACGTGGGCCGGCAGAATTTCCATGATCGGTTTTCCGGTGGTGATGACGCCGCCGGCGGTGTGGTAGTAGGAGCGCACAACCGTACCAGTCACTGGCGAACGGATGACCGTACGCTCCAGAACGCCAGCAGCTTCGTGCAGCTGTTGACGCACGCTGTCGAGGTCGGATTCGGCGGTCTCCAGGGCGTCAAGCGCTGCCTGCTTGTTGGAGTTGACGGCGATGACCGCTTCCTGACGGAATTTGGCGATTTCCGCCTCGCTCTCGTTGAGCTCTCCGTTCAGGCGCGAAATATCGCCCATCGCATCGGCAATGGCGCGCTCGATGGCCAGAAGGTCGGTCCTGCGCATATAGCCGACCTTGACGAGCCGTTCCTTGGAGTCCCGCTCGTCTGAGAGCAGCGCCAGTTGCCGTTCGAAGGACTCTCGCTGGCCCTTGTAGCCTTCGAAGCGGTATTCCAGCGACTTGATGTTCTTCTCGATAAGGTTGAGCTGCTCCTCGAGTTTGACCTGCTTGCTGCGGAAGACGATGTTCTGGCTCTGAATTATGGCGTTGATATCGGGGTCACTCGCCTCTGCCATGACGATGTCAGGAAGCTTGAACTCACGCGATCCCTGTGCTTCGGCCCTCAGGCGTCCAACGACTGCTTCCAGACGCAGCCGCCTCAGCGTCAGCATCCGCTCGTTGGTCAAGGCGGCTGTTTGGTCGAGAGTCACCAGGACGTCGCCCTCCTTGACGCTTTCGCCTTCGCTGACGAGCATTTCTTTGATAATGCCGCCTTCAAGGTGCTGAACGACCTTGTTGTTGCCGGTTGCCACGAAGCTGCCCTGGGCGATGATGGCGGAGGCAAGTGGCGCGGTTGCCCCCCAGTATCCGAAACCGCCGAACGAGCAGAAGAGGACCGTCAGGCCGACGAAGCTGTGCAAACGGATGGAGCGCGGCACGTCGCCATACCATTCAAGTTGAACCGGGCCGCTGGATTCCTGCTTCTTCTTTCCCATGGCCTTCATCCTTCGATACGCGGTGACTGTTGGCCAGTTCGGCCATTGCCCTTGGATATTGCCTGCAGGACTTCCATTCGCTCGCCGAACATGGCGACCGTGCCGTCCTTGAGCACCATGATCTTGTCTACGCACTGCAGAAGTGCCGGGCGTTGCGTGATCGTAACTGTCGTGATTCCCTGTTTCTTGGCGTGGATCAACGCTTTTGCGAGTGCGGCTTCGCCCTGGGTGTCGAGATTGGAATTGGGCTCGTCGAGCACGACGAATTTGGGATCGCCGAAGAAGGCGCGCGCCAGTGCGATGCGCTGCTTCTGGCCACCCGAAAGCGGCGCGCCATCGGACGCGACAACGGTCTCATAGCCCTGTGGGAAACTGGCGATCAGCTCATGCACGTCGGCAAGGACGGCGGCCTCATAGATCTGCCGGTCTTCGACATCATCGCGCATGCGGCAGATATTGGCCTTGATGGTGCCTGGGAAAAGCTGCACATCCTGCGGCAGATAGCCGATGCTTTCGCCGAACTGCCGCTGGTCCCAATTGCGAAGATCCATGAGGTCGAGGCGCACATTGCCGGAGGTCGGCAGGATCGAGCCCACCAGCATCTTGCCGAGTGTCGTCTTGCCGGAACCGGAATTGCCGATGATCGCCAGCGATTCACCTTTCCTCAGAGAGAAGGAGATGCCGTTCAGGATCACCTTCTTCTGCGGCGGCGGAACGAAGAGGATCCGCTCCACATCGAGCCTGCCTTCCGGATTGGGAAGGCGCAGTCGCGGAAAGTTGAGCGGCGAGGTCAGCAGCAGGTTCTTGATGCGGCCATAGGCTGCGGCCGATCGGTTGAACTGATGCCAGCCTTCGATTGCTCCTTCAATCGGCGCCAGCGCGCGGCCGGAAATGATCGAGGCGGCGATGACCATACCGCCCGTCAGCTCTCCTGACAGCGACAGATGCGCACCCCAGCCGAGAAGCCCGACCTGCGTGATCATGCGACAGGCCTTGGAAATGCCGGTGAAGATGATGTTGCGGTCCTGCGCCTGGACGTGCGATTTCAGCGAGCCGGCGGTTTCGCGGCCCCACATCTTCACCGCTTCGGGGATCATCGCGAGCGCGTTGATGATCTGTGAATTCCGCGACATGGAATCGAGATGGAAATTCGCGCGGCTGAGATAGCTGTTGGATTCTGCGAACTGCTTGGCCGTGAACTTCTGGTTCAGGAAGGCGATCACAAACAGCACCGCGCAGCAGACCATGATGATGATGCCGAGATGCGGATGCACCAGGTAGACGACGATCACGAAGAGCGGCATCAGCGGCGCGTCGAGGAAAGCAATCAGCGTTCCCGAAGTCAAAAAGCTGCGGAGAGATTGAAGGTCCTGCAGGATCTGGTAATCCTTGCCGCTTCCATGCAGCGAGGCGCGAGCGGCGGCACTGAGGATCGGCGCGCCCAGCTGGACTTCCAGTTCCACGGCAGTCCGCATCAGGATGAAGCGCCGGACAGAATCCAGGAAGGCCTGTAAGAGGACGGCGCCCACCACCACGATGGAAAGCATCACCAACGTGTCGATGGAGCGACTGGTCAGGACACGGTCGGAAATCTGGAAGAGGTAGAGCGGGATCGCCAGCAGGAGCACGTTGATCGCGATCGTGAAGACCATCACGATCGCGAGATTACGCCTGATAACCGCGATGCCTCGCGCAAGGCTCAAAGCGAAATTCACCGGCTCGCTGCGCTTGTGGAAGCCGCTGTTTCCGCCGCCGCCCCCGCCGCCCCCGCCGCCGAAATCCGGTTCCTTGCCGCCCCCGCCGCCGTCGCCTGTGCGCAGGCGGCGCTCATTTTCCTTCACCGGACCGGTGTCGCCATCGATCGTCTTGGCAAAGGGAATATCCGGCTTGGCCTTGAGCTCGTCGGTTTCACCGGGCATCCGCCGGGCCTCGATGACGGGCGCCGCCATCAGTTCTTCAGCCGGCTGCGGCTTTGTTTCCGGCTCCACGACATTGACGACGGGTATGTCATGGCCGGAAAGCTGCCTTGTAGGTTGTTCGGTCGGCATCACGGTTTGCACGTCATCCACCTTCTCTTCAGCGACAGCCTCGACTTCATGGGGATAGGAAGACACTTTGCGCGTCAGCTGGCGAAGATGGTCCACCGCATCGTCGATCGCCGAAACGCAGGCCTCCGTCAGAAAATCCTGAGGATTTGCCGCCGTAGAGGATGGCTTTTCGCCACGCAGATCGATCGCGCTGCCATTTGCAAAAATCTGTTTTGAAATCTGATTCATCGCGGTCTCTCCCAAGATACGCAGGTCACGCGACCACGGCTTGCATTACATCTGAGGGGTGAGCAGAGGACCATGAAAGATCATGCCCGCCGTTGATGATGCCATCGCCGCTGTCCGCGCCTTGGGGGCTATCGTCATCGAGAAAGGCGATGACTTCATTGGCAAGCCTTTCGCCTGCCGTTTCGGGCTGGGTGGCATCGTGTTCTATGATACCGCCCTGGATGAGAATGGCGTCGGAATAGAGCTGACCGGCAACATAGGTGGTGTTGCCGAAGCTGTCGTAATCGACGATTTCAGCGATATTGGCGACGGTGTTGCTGCCCGTATCGATCGTGATCACGGCGTCCTGGTTGTTCTTCAGAAGCTCGGCTGCGGCCTGGGTCACGTCGTCGGAATCTCCGAGCACCGCGACCTGCTTGATGATCGTCATGTCGTAGAGATTGCCTGTGATGTAGAGAACATTCACGCCGACATAGCCCTGGAAATTGGAATCGGTGGACAAGCCCTCGGGCATTGTCGGATCACGCTCCTGGATTCCCTTCTCTGCCTCGTGCATATAGTCGGGCATGGTCTCGAAGCGGTCGTTGGTTCCAACATTGTGGATCGCCGCAAGATTCCAGATGAGATTGTTGCCGGATTGGATGGTGGCACCATCGTCTACACCGTCTTCGGCGCGGGCCCAGTCGTTGTCGTAGAGAAGCGAAATCTGCGTGATGCTATTGATATCGTAGACATTTCCGCCGACGATCACCAGGTCGTACTGCAGGCCCATTTGGAAGAAGGACGAGAAATTCAGCGTCGTATTTCCGCCCGTCAGAACCGTCGCTTCCGACCCGCTCGTCATGACGGTCATGGTGTCGTTGTCGGTCACGAAATGATACTGTTCGATCCAGCTCACGAAGGAGACGTCGCCCTCGATAACGCTGACACGCCAGGCCATCGGAAAGATGGGGTCGCCATGTGCATCGACCGTCGTCTGCGGTTGTGTTGATTGGAAACTGTCCCGTTCGAAGCTTGCAATATTGTAGGCGGTGACGCCGGTTGCATCGGCTGAGGAATGGAATACCGAAGCGATGCTGTCATGGTCGCTGTAGACATAGACCTGGGTGATCGCATCGACCTGATGGTAGTCGCCCATGACGGCCGTCACGGAAGAGATCACTGCCGTGTTGACGACGGAGGCAATGTTGGCGACGAGGTTTGCGCCCGCGGTGACCTCCAGGCTGTTTCCAGCCGGGTCATGCTGTTCGACGGATGTCTGGGTTTCGTCGGGTTCTTCAGGCAGTTTGGCAATCCCCCGATCCGGCAGCAGGTCGTCGAGCGCCGGAATTTCGGAAACGTGCTTGCCGTTCATATAGGCTCCGGTGATCTCGTCACCCGCCAGCACGAAATCATGTGCCTGATCGTTTGGATTGTCTGCCGGCGGCTCGCCCGTTCCGATCGATGTCTGGCCGGAATCCCTTACTCCCTGGATGTAGGTTTCCATATCCCCGGCGATCTGCTTGACCCCCTCCAGGGTGTCGGTCCGATGCAGGTCGGAAAAGGGAGAGAAAATCTCGGCCTTGGCGCTGAATTCAGCCAGTTTCTCAACGACGAAACTCGTATCGCGCGGGGCATGATTGCCACCGGTCATATCGAGATAATCGTCGTCGTAGAGAATGTTGACCTGTGTGGTGAAGCGGATCACCGAGCCCGGGCCGTCGAAAACCTGCAGCTCTTCTTCGGTTTCGATATCGATGTCCTGTGGACTGCCGAACCGGGGCAGCGAAGACACATCGCGGTGGGCAATCTCGGAGAGCTTTTCGATGCTTTCCTCAAAGGGGCGGCCGAAGCGGCGGGCGCCTCCATAAACGATCTCATAGCTGACGCTTCTGTAGTTGATATCAGGATCGTAGTCCTGGAGCGCGAGATCGGAGGCGAAGGTGGGCGTATTGGCGACCAGATCGTCAAACGCCGGATTATTTTCGGCAGGGCCCGTACCCTCCGTCAGCCCCGCACGCAGCCTCATCTCATCGGTCGTCGTTTCGAATATGCCGATGAAATGGGCGATGATTTCTGAGAATTTCTCGATTTGCATTGCCTTGGCCTCCCTTATCGAAGAGACGACCGGCCATGCGACATCCTTCTGCGGGAGCCGCGCTGTTCGTCAATTCGCACGCAAGCATTCAAACTGCACCGGCAGAAGCCGGTGCAGCCCTTTCTTGTCTTGGAGGTTAGTGCCCACTTGTATCTTCGCCGACATCGGAAACATGTGAGTTGCCGCCGATGACACTGGAGTCCACAGCGTTGCTGAGCATGTTCGCGCCCTGAACGAGCTCCATATGGAAGCCCGAATTGGCAAGAATTGCCGAAGCATCTGCCGTCGAAGTGCCTGTGACGTCGTCACCTGCCTTGAGATCCCAGCCCTTGCTGTCCATATCCATGCCGTCAGCACCGTGCGCTGTGCCGGCATTTGCACTCAGGTGGTTCTGAGCGCCGCCGTTCTCCATCGTGATGTTCCAGGCCTGATCCTGGTCTGCGAGATGGTTTGCCTGGACAGTGCTGAAGACTGAGTCGGCGCCTTCGCCGGACAGTGAACCGTTGAGGATATTGTCGATATTGAGGGTGAAGGAGAAGTCATCCCCGATGTCGAAGGTGAGGTCGTGGCCGGCTACGCCGAGGTTCCCGAAGTCCTTGACATCATCAATGACGGCGAAGTCCGTGTCCGTCTTGTTGAAGCTGTCGCTCGTATTGTGGCTATTGGTGGTCGTCTTGGTATCGGTATCCGTAATCGTCTTGATGTCGGTGTCGATATCCGTGTCCGTCTTGGTGGTCGTGTCGTTATCGGTGATCGTCTTGATGTCAACGTCATCGTCGCTGTACGACTTGGCGTCATAGCTCCAGTCGTAGTCCGACTTCGTGGTGGTCGTCGTGTCGTTATCGTTGATGGTGGTCGTCTTGGTGTTCGTGTCGTCGTCCGACTTGTAGCTCCAGTCGTAGTCGTTGTCGCGGTTGTCGCCGTTGTCGGTCTTCACATCCAGATCGACATTGGCCTTGACGTCAACGTCCGTGCTGTTGTCGGTGTTGTTGCGATTGTCACCATTGGCGATGCCGCCGACGTAACCTGTGGAATCATCATCGATTTCGGTTGAATTGATAGCGCTGGAAAGGCCATCGGCCAGGGCGCCCACCTTGACGGTGTCGTCGTCTGAGCCCTGTGGACCGGGCTTCGGATCATAAGGCATTACGTTTCCTCCAGAAAAAAAACTGGAGCAGCTTTCGAAGTCCCTCTCATCTCAAATGGGATCTTTGCTCGCGCTTGCTCCAATGTGTTAACATCGGCAGATGGACTCGATACCTTTTCACCTGCAGCTTCATCGCGATTTGTTGGCCAAATTCTGTATTGGGATTGTGCCTATTCAGTACAAAGACGCACAAATCCGGTCCCGGACTCGATATGAGCGCGAGCAAGGCAGTCGAACTTCTTTTTGAGTTCCCTCGAAAGAAGACCAAGTATCAAAAACACATGCTGATACTTGATTTTCACGTCGCCACTTTGGCAACCCTTACAGATTGATGGAAAAAACTGGGTCCCGATAGATATCAATTCGGGCTAAGGCATCTGAAGTCCAGCTCAATACTCCAGTTAAGCCAATACCGGATCGCGGGCTCGGAGAAGGCTGTGTGCGAATTCGGGACCGTGTCCCGTGCCTCGGAATTCGGAGGGTTCGACTGATTGCGATATCGCTAAGTTAAGTTCGAAAGGTTCTCCGTCTTATTTTGAAATATCGTCTGCCCATTACCACGTTGGTTTTGTATGTCTCGAACTAATACATGCTGCTTTATACCGTGATCTAGTTGAAATACCGCCCACTAGTATGTTTCTTGTCGGAAATGCAACCATAAAGTGGCAAAAAATAAATATAACTTCGTGACAACTAACCCATTTGGGCCATTTCTTTCCTTTGAAATCCATATTACCATAATTAAGAAATGCCTAAAAGATAAGGCGGCCACATGCCTAGGGGCAATGTTCGTCGGCATGTAATACCCGTCATCGCGCCAATGGGAGTAGAAGCTCCGAGTTTGAGTATAGTGTAGCGCTAGGGGAGGCGTATATGTTCATGGTTGGGTCGGAAGTAGGAGATTCGGATCAGGCAAGAAGACTGAGCCCGAATGGAGAAACAGTCCTGGTAATCGCCAAGGCGGACTTATTCTCCGAGTGCATGGTTGAGGCACTGGCAAAGAAATTCCCGAATTTTGATGTCGTAAGCGTATCGAGCGCGCAGTCCATATCCGAGAAGGATATTCACGACATGCGGCTTGTCCTGTTCTATCATGTCGCCGGCGCCGAGTTGCACGATGCGCTGCAGGTCGTTCGTGAAAACCGTCCGGACGCATCCATCGGCCTTGTCGTCGAAGCTATCGATATGATGGAGCCCTATATCAGCCGTCTTGTCGAGGCGCGCGTCGTCGATGGTGTCCTGCCGCTCAATCTGCGCCTGGATGTCTTCATGGCGGCAATCGATCTGCTGATGAAGGGCGGCGAGCATTTTCCATCCGCGCTTCTAGGCCGTCTGTCCAACCGGGCGACAGCACAGCTCGAGCCCTCGCTGTACCAGACGAAGTCCGTCGACGCAGCGCGCGCCAATGCGCTGAAGCTCCGCCGCAACAGCATGGCGGCTCTGACCACACGCGAGGTACAGATTCTCGACCTCATCTGTAAGGGCACGCAGAACAAGATCATCGCCGACAAGCTTCACCTGTCCGAAAACACGGTGAAGGTTCACGTCCGCAATATCTATAAGAAGATGAATGTGAGAAATCGCACTGAAGCGGCCTCACGTTTCTTCAACGATACGTCGGACAGTGGCGATCTCTCTGGCAGGTGGCCGCACTAGGCCATCAATCCATCCGGGACGAGCGGGCAAAGCAGCGTGATTTCTGGCCGAAACCGCTCGGCGAACAGATGTAAGGCGCGGAACCGGGATAGACCGCGGCGCTCACTTTAGCCGAAGCGGTCTTCGGTTCGGCAGCATAGGCGAAGTCCTTCGCGGTATGTGGCACGCTTGCCACAACGACATTCTTCTCCGTGCTTCCCACGATCGCGGTATCGACGACCGCACATGAGATCGGTCCAATGGCCGAGAGAACGATCGTCGCAGCCAAAGCTAGGGAGCTGAAGCTGCATGGCGCTCTGCCATGCATGCGATCATGAGTCGTCATTAAAAAACCCTCTCTATCATCAGGGCAATAGCGACGCGCCCTCGCACACCAGTGGCTGGCCACTCCTTATATTGGCTTCATTGACTGAAGCTGGAGCGGCCGGACAGAAAGCATGGCACCATAGTCATTGAGAGGGATTAATCAAGCAAATTCCGAAGTTTAATACTATAGCTATTTAGAATTGCTCCCGTGTTTTGAAGTTGACCTTCACTGATATCCTCTTATCATTTTGAGCATAGGTACAATTATCCGAAGAATAACCGAGCCGGTTATTTCATAGATACCACTTCGCGTTGAAGTTATCGAGGCGGATCAAGAGGGAGCCTAAAGTATAGAAGGGTCTATGAAGACCACACGACATGGGAAGGAATTTGTAGTGCGTAGTATTCCCACCGAAGGATATTCAGGATCTGCATTCGCATCGCCACGCCAGCAGTCAAAAACCGTGCTGGTCAACGGAGGCGCCGGTTTCCTGGGTTCCCATCTTTGCGAGCGACTTCTCGAGCGCGGCCATCAGGTCATCTGTCTCGACAATTTCTACACCGGCCGCCACGTCAATATCGAGCATCTGCTGCAGAATGCCCGTTTTCGGCTTTTGGAACATGACGTGCGCCAGCCCTATGACGTCGAGGCTTCCGTCATCTTCAACTTTGCTTCGCCAGCCTCGCCGCCGGACTATCAGCGTGATCCCGTCGGCACCTTGCTGACCAATGTGCTTGGAGCCGTCAATACGCTCGATGCAGCCCGCCGCAGCGGCGCAACGGTCGTCCAATCCTCGACTTCGGAAGTCTATGGGGATCCGCACGAGAATCCGCAGCGCGAAACCTATTTCGGCAATGTCAATCCGATCGGCCCGCGCGGCTGCTACGACGAGGGCAAGCGGTCAGCCGAAACCCTGTTCTTCGATTATCACCGCAAGTATGGCGTCGATATCAAGGTTGGGCGGATCTTCAATACCTATGGTCCGCGTATGCGCCTTGATGATGGACGCGTCGTATCCAATTTCATCGTCCAGGCGCTCTCCAACACCGACATAACGATCTACGGTGATGGCCGACAGACCCGCTCCTTCTGCTATGTCGACGATCTCGTCGCTGGTTTCCTGCGTTTCGCTGATGCTGGCGAACACTGCGTCGGTCCGATCAATCTCGGCAATCCGGCGGAGATCACTGTGCGGGATCTGGCCGAAATCGTCCTTGATCTGACCAATTCGCGCTCGCGCATCATTTACCTGCCGGCCGTGGCAGACGATCCGCAGCAGCGCCGTCCGGATATTTCCAGAGCCAGAGAAGAGTTGAACTGGTGGCCGACGACGGAGCTGAAGACCGGGCTGAAGCGTACGATAGCCTATTTCGATGCGCTGCTTGCCCGCAAGGAAGTGGTGGAGGCCGTATGAGATGCCACGCTACATCCTGGTTACGGGTGGCGCCGGCTTCATCGGCAGCCACATCTGCAAGGCGCTTGCGCGTGCCGGCATGGTTCCGGTCACCTATGATAATCTTTCCACCGGACATATCGACAGCGTCCGGTGGGGGCCGCTGATCCAGGCGGATATCGCCGATGGCGCAAGGTTGCGGCATGTCATGGCCGAGTACTCGCCGGATTGTGTCATTCATTGCGGTGCCAATGCCTATGTCGGTGAATCCGTCGAAAAGCCGAGCATCTATTATCGCAACAATGTCATCGGCAGCCTGTCGCTGCTGGACGCCTGTCTCGATTGCGGTATCGACAGGATCGTCTTTTCCAGCAGCTGCGCGACCTACGGCATTCCCGAGATGCTGCCGATCGGCGAGAAGACGCCGCAACAGCCGGTCAATCCTTATGGCAGGACCAAGCTGATCTTCGAAATGGCACTGGAGGATTATGCGGCCGCCTATGGTATCCGCTTCGCCGCGCTCCGTTACTTCAATGCGGCCGGCGCCGATCCGGAAGGCCAGCTTGCCGAGCGGCACTATCCCGAAACCCATCTGATCCCGCGCGCTCTTCTCGCAGCAAGCGGCCGGATCGAGAGCCTCGACATTTTCGGCACCGATTATTCGACGGATGACGGCACCTGCGTCAGGGATTACATCCATGTCAGCGATCTTGCCCAGGCGCATCTCGCCGCGGTTCGTCACCTTCTGGTCGGCGGCAATTCCTTGAGCCTCAATCTGGGTTCCGGCCGCGGCACGTCGGTCGGCGAGATCCTTAATGCCGTCAAACGAAAGACCGGCCACAGGGTGCCGATCCGTTGTCAGCCGCGCCGCGCTGGCGATCCGCCTGTGCTTTTCGCCGATACGAAAAGGGCCCGCCTTGAGCTGGACTTCATGCCGGCGCTTTCGGATATCGATACGATCATTCGCACGGCCGGCCCGACTTTCGGACTGGAAGTGATCGCATGAGCACCAGCGCCGAAATCGACCGCGTACATCAGTCTTCTGCCGCCAAACCCGAGATGTTCGAGCCCGTCTTTACCGGCTGGAATCGAGCCGCCTATGGTCTTGGCATCGCCTGCTGGCTGGCAGCACTCGCTTACTTCTGGCTCTGGTGGGCTGAGCCCACTCACGTCGTTTCATGGCCGGCATTCCTGCTCGTCACCGTCATCCTCGCCTGGGTCACCCTGATGCCGGCCTATTTCATCCTGATCTTTCTGGATGCAAGGCAGGTCAGCTCATCCGCCGACCTGCCGAAGGGCCGCGTCGCCATGGTGGTCACCAAGGCGCCGTCCGAACCTTTCGCCGTCGTGCGCAAGACGCTTCTTGCGATGCTCGATCAGAAGGGTGTCGAGTTCGATGTCTGGCTCGCCGATGAAGATCCGTCCGATGAGGCCAAGAGATGGTGCGGGCAGCATGGCGTCTTGATCTCAACTCGCAAGGGCGTCAGCGAATATCACCGTCCCGTCTGGCCGCGCCGCACGCGCTGCAAGGAAGGCAATCTCGCCTATTTCTATGATCACTTCGGCTATGAGCGCTATGATTTCGTCGCCCAGTTCGATGCCGATCATGTGCCGACGCCGACTTATCTTTGCGAGGTCCTGCGCCCCTTCTCCGATCCCGAAGTCGGCTATGTCTCGGCACCCAGCATCTGCGATGCCAATGCTGCCGAAAGCTGGGCCGCCCGCGGCAGGCTCTATGCCGAAGCGAGCCTGCATGGTTCGCTGCAGGCGGGATACAATAATGGCTGGGCGCCGCTCTGCATCGGCTCGCACTATGCCGTTCGCACAGCGGCCTTGAGGAAGATCGGCGGGCTCGGTCCCGAGCTCGCGGAAGATCATTCGACCACGCTGATGATGAATGCGGGCGGCTGGCGCGGGGTCCATGCGGTCAATGCCATCGCCCATGGCGACGGGCCGGCGACCTTTGCCGATCTGGTGGTGCAGGAGTTCCAGTGGTCGCGCAGCCTGGTCACCATCCTCTTGCAGCATTCTCGCCGGCATGTCGCCCGGCTGCCGCTGAAGTTGAAGTTCCAGTTCCTGTTTTCGCAGCTCTGGTATCCGCTGTTTTCGACTTTCATGGCGGTGATGTTCCTGCTGCCGGTCGCAGCCCTGCTCACCGGCCATGTCTTCGTCAACGTCACCTATCCGGCATTCCTGCTGCATTCTCTGCCGCTTTCGATCGTGCTGACGGTATTCGCCATCTTCTGGCGCGCGTCAGGCACATTCAGGCCATACGATGCAAAGCTCTTCGGCTGGGAAGGGGTGGTCTTCATCCTGCTGCGCTGGCCTTGGTCGCTTGCCGGCACCCTCGCTGCCGCACGCGATCACGTCACCGGTTCCTTCGTGGATTTCCGCATCACCCCGAAGGGTGATCAGGGACAGCGCACATTGCCGGCGCGGATAATGGCACCATACATCGCACTATTGGGCATTTGTGCTGCGGCCATGGTTTTTGCTGCCGATGGCGATGGTGCGCGTGGCTTCCAGATCTTCGCGGCGCTCAACCTGTTGATCTATGTATCGCTCGTAATCCTGGTTGTCGTCCGTCACGCCGTCGAGAACGGTCAGTCCCTTTTGCCGCAAGTATACGGCCTGCGGTTTGCCGCCGCCGGCGGTCTCGTCGCCTGCCTGGTCGGCGGGGTGCAACTCGGCAACCACGGGCTAGCTGCCATGGAAGCGCTTTCGCACGGCCAGCCCTTCGTCACCTTTACCCAGTCGCAATTTGCTGTGGCGGGTGCAGGGCTCGGCGGCGGCAAGACCAGGATCGTGAAATTCCGTCTCAAATGGCACGGCTTTGCCGAAGGCGGCCGTGAACGAAGGGATGTTGGGGAGAGCAGAAATGCGTGAGGAGGATAAAATGAGAATGACAATACGATCGACGGGAGGAGTGCTGGCTCTGTGCCTCTGCCTCATCCTCCCGACGGGTGCACTCGCAGCAGAAAAGACGAAAACACCGATACCGACGCCACTGAATGCCGGCGAACTCTACGTGATCTACGCCGACAAGACCTGGACCTGGGATACGGGTGGCGGCCGTTTCATTGGCGAGGGCAGGCATTTCGTCGCCTGGGTCGACAATGGCGGCAAACAATCTTTCGCAGAGGGCCGCTGGGTCGTCGATGATCTCGGTCAGCTGTGCATGCGCGCAACCTGGACCAATAATGAGGGGGCGGCACGTGCCAGTACCTGCTTCGGCCACCGCAAGATCGGCAACACGATCTATCAGCGGCGTCAGCCGAGCGGGGACTGGTACGTGTTCCGGCACGCTTCCACGAAAGCCGATGATGAGTTCCGGAAGCTGGTCCCGGCAGACACGGTGAGCCTGAAAGCCAAAGAGCTGAAACAGGTTCTCGCGACCGATAAATAGCCGAAGGGGAGGAAAAGACTATGAAAACCCTGGCGAAGAAAATCTCGACGGCAACAATCGCGATGCTTCTGCTCGGCGTTGCCGACTTGTCGCACCGAAGCGAGGCGCAGAACGCCACCGCCGTCATGAATGCGGGTGCCCAGACGATCACCGACAAGACGATCACCGACAAGCGGCCCGCCATTCATGCCGATGGCATCAAGTTTGGTGCTTACGACCCGCATGGCGATTTCGGCACACAGCAGAGCGTGACGACAGAGCACCTCTTTCTTCCATGGGAAGACGTCGATCTCGAAACGCTGCGTGTGGCGGATGCCTATGCGCTGGCGAGAGGCCGCAACCTGCTGATCACGGTGGAACCCTGGTCGTGGGATGTGGACTGGCGGCTGACGTCAGATGCACTTCGCTGGAAGCTGTTTCACGGCGACTACGATGCGAATATGCGGGCAATTGCCAGGATGATCGCCCAGTTGAAAAGCCCGGTCATCGTCCGCTGGGGACAGGAAATGGAAGACGACTCCGGCCGCTTTTCGTGGTCCGGCTGGAATCCTCCTGAATATATAGCCGCCTACAGGCGCATGATGGATATCGTGCGGCAGGAGGCGCCCGGTGCGAAACTCATGTGGTCGCCGAAGGGAAAACCCGGCCTTAATGCCTACTACCCCGGCGACACCTATGTCGATTTCGTCGGCCTGTCCGTTTTCGGCCTGGAGCCCTACGACAAAATCGCTCACAACGGCCCGCGAACCTTCACCGAGGCATTGAAGCCAGGCTACGACCTTGTCGCCCAATACGGCAAACCCATCTGGGTGGCCGAACTCGGCTATGAGGGCAGCGATGCCTACATCAAGCCGTGGATGGAGACTGCGACGCTCAAGCAGAGCGATTTTCCTGACCTTCAGGAGGTCGTCTACTTCAATGACCGCGACGTGCACGCCTGGCCGTTCAATCTCGGGCGGCCCGACTGGCGGGTCATTGACGACGCCAGCAACTGAGCCGATATCGCCAATGAGAAAGGCCCGCTGGTGGCGGGCCTTTGCCTGTTCAGACTGAGTATGATTAACCCTTGAGGGTGCCCTTGCCGATTTCGACAAGCTTGGTTGCGGCATCGGCTACCGAGATGCGCTCGAATGCGAGCTCGTCGCAGGTCGGACGAAGGACACGCTGGTCGAATTCGGTTGCGCCCATCGGTACCGGCCGCGGATATTCGCCGACCTGATCCTTGAGCAGATTGACGTACTTGACTGTTTCCTGCTCCGTCGGGTTGAGCTGTGGCAGGATAGCTTCACGAACCGCCGGCGACATCGGCACGCCACGTTCCACACCGAGAATCTTGCCCGCTTCCGGATCGTTGACGAAGAAACTGATGAACTTTGCGGCGGCTTCCCCCTGCTTGGTCGTGGCACCCACGCTCCAGATCAGTGCCGGGCGATAATAGTGGCCTGATGGACCGCCCTTCTTCTCGCGCGGCAGCATGGTGATGCCCAGCTTGTTCTTGATGATGAGCTGGTAGCCGACCATCTGGTTGGAGTAGGCCATGCCAATCACCGATTTGCCAAGGCCGAGGCAGTTGGTGTCGATGGTGTTCTGGTCCAGCGTCTGAACGTCGGCGGCGACGGTGCCGCCTGCCTTGCGCAGCTTTTCCCAGTAGTCGAACCATTCCTTGGCATCGTCGACCGTGAAGCCGAGACCGACGCTCTCCTTGGCGAAGACGCTCTTGCCGCGCTGGCGCAGCCAGGCGTCGAAGACATAATTGTAGCGCGCCGCATAGGGGCCGCCACCCTTGCCGGAGGCTTTGCCGAGTTCCACGGCGAGCTTGGCATACTCATCCCAGGTGAGATCGGGCGTCGGTAGCGGAATACCCGCCTTTTCGAATTCGACGGTGTCGAAGAATAGCGCGAAGGAATTGAGGCCGAGGCCAACACCATAGAGCTTGCCGTCAACCGTGGTCAGTTTCAGCATGTCTGCGCCGAAGTTGTCGACCTTGAGCGTCGAAGGCACGAATTCATCGAGCGGCAGGCAGGCACCGCGCTTGGAATAGTCGGAGATTGTACCCGGCTCGAGCTGGAAGACGTCGGCGATCGCGCGGCCCGCCATTTGCGTGGCCAGCTTCGTCCAGTAGCCGTCGCCCGAAAGCGACTCGCCGACAATAGTGACACCCGGTGTCTTCGACTGATAGAGCTTGGCAACATCCAGCGTGCGCTTGGCGCGGTCGTTGGAACCCCACCACATGGCGCGAAGCGAAGCGTCCTCGGCAAATGCGGGGATCGAGCTGCCGGCGCCAAAGGCAAGGCCGGCCGCGGCACCCGCGGTTCCCATCAAGAATGAACGGCGATTGACCTGCATTGATTTCCTCCTGTGTCCGATGCCCGGTGCCATCCTCCAATGGTCTTTCCAGGCGTTCCGGAGGCTAGAGTACGCAAAAAATTTCTCTTTGCAAGAATTTATGATTATCTTGCAAATTTGCACAATTTGCATAATGTTTGCCACATGAACGAGATCAAAATGAATGAGATCAAGAGCAGGCGACCGCGACAGGCCGATATTGCCAGTCTGGCCGGTGTTTCGGTTTCCACGGTATCGCGGGTGCTCGCCAATGAACCGGGCATCAGCGAAAGCGTGCGGCGGCACATTTTAAAGGTCGCTGCCGAACATGGCTATCCGGTGAAGACTGTTTCGGAAAGCGTTCCAGGCGGGCTTGCCCTTATTGCCAGCGACGGGGCAACCGGTGGCCTCAGTGTCTTTTACGAATCGATCGTTGAGGGCCTTCGCGCCGGTGCCGCCGATGCCGGCATGCCTTTCGAAGTGCGGCTCGTGCGAGAAGACCGCACTACGCCTGATGTCGTCGGCGAGTATATGCAGACGGCGGAAGCCGAAGGGCTTTTCCTCGTCGGCATCGATCCCAGCGATACGTTGCGGGCCTGGCTGGAAGAGACAGGAACACCAACCGTCCTCGTCAACGGCACCGATCCGCGCCTGCGCCTCGATGGCGTCTCCCCTTCCAATTTCTTCGGCGCCTACGAGGCGACGAGCCGGCTCACCAAAGCCGGTCATCGCCGTATCCTGCACCTCACCGGCTCGCATCGCCACACGATCCGCGAACGTGTGCGAGGTTTCGAGGCGGCGATTGCCGCGGTTCCCGGTGCCGAAGGCCGGCTCGTTCCGCTCACCTTCCAAGGCAGCGCCAGCCGCGAGGCGCATGAGCGCACGGTCGCGATGCTCACGGAAGATCCCGGCTATACGGCGGCCTTCTGCATGAATGATTTCATTGCCGTCGGCGTGCTCGAAGCCGTCACCGAAGCAGGCCTTCGCGTTCCCGAGGATTTCGCGATCGTCGGCTTCGATGACCTGCCCTGTGCCGTCATGACCAATCCCAGGCTTTCCACCATGCGCGTCGACCGCGCGGCGCTTGGCCGCGAGGCCGTCTCCCTTCTGATCTCCCGCTACCGCGACAGGACCGCTCCCGCCCGCCATATCTGCCAGGCGGTCGTCCCCGTTGCCGGAGGCACTGTTCCTGATACCGACAAGCTGTGAGTGATGCCGATGACCTATGATCCCGCCAGCGCCAATCCGCTTGCAGGCAATCCGCTGAAGACCCGCGCCGACATGATCCGCGCTGTCAACGATCTCTTCAATCCGCTGCTGCCATTCTTCTCCGATGGCAATGCCCGTGTTCGCCTCGATGGCGCCGGCGCTCATTTCGACCGGGCCGCTGCTGATCTTGAAGGTTTCGCACGTCCACTCTGGGGTCTTGCACCGCTCGGCGCTGGCAAGAATGATTTCGCCCATTGGCACCGCTTTGCCGAGGGGCTCGCCAATGGCTGCGATCCGTCCCATCCTGAATATTGGGGCACGGTCAATGCACGCGACCAGCGCATGGTGGAGCTCGCCGCCCTCGGTTTTGCCCTGGCGCTGGTACCCGATAAGATCTGGGAGCCGCTCGACAAGCGCGCTCGCGACAATATCGTCGCCTATTTCAAGCATGTCCGGCAGTTCGACTATGCCGACAACAACTGGAAGTTCTTCCGGATCTTCGTCGATATCGCTCTCGACCGACTCGGCGCCGATTTCGACCGCAGCCTGACCAAGCAATATCTTGAGGAACTCGAAGGTTTCTACATTGGCGACGGCTGGTACCGTGACGGCAATATCCGCCGCGTCGACCACTACATTCCCTTCGCAATGCATTTCTACGGCTTGATCTATTCCAAGCTGGTCGATGACGACTATGCCAAACGCTACCGCGAGCGTGCCGTCCTCTTCGCCAAGGATTTCCGCCATTGGTTTGCGCCCGATGGCGCGACAATCCCCTTCGGCCGCAGCCTCACCTATCGTTTCGCCTGTGCCGGTTTCTGGTCGGCGCTCGCCTTCGCCGATCTGGAGGCGTTGCCTTGGGGCGAGGTCAAGCATCTCTGCCTCGAGCATCTGCGCTGGTGGCGGGACAAGCCGATCGCCAGCCACGATGGCGTTCTCTCCATTGGCTTCGGCTACCCGAACCTCTTGATGTCAGAGAGTTATAATTCTGCCGGCTCACCCTACTGGGCCTTCAAGGCCTTCCTACCGCTCGCCATCGCCGAGGATCATCCCTTCTGGACCGCAGAGGAAAAGGCGCCTGAGCAAACCCCCGAGGTCGTTCCGCAGCGTCATCCGGGCATGGTGGTCATGCGTGCCGGTAATGATGTCGTGGCGCTCTCGTCTGGTCAGGAAAATCTGCAGATGCGCTTCGGCACGGAGAAATATGCAAAATTCGCCTATTCCGCCCGCTACGGTTTCAGCGTCGAGGCTGACGAGCGAGCCTTCGCACTTGGCGCCTTCGATTCCGCACTCGCCTTCAGCGATGACGGCGTGCATTACCGCGTCCGCGAAACCAATGAAGAAGCGAAGATCGCCGGCAACATCCTTTACTCCAGATGGTCAGCCTTCAAGGACGTGAAGGTCGAAACCTGGCTCGTACCATCGGCCCCGTGGCATATCCGCGTCCACCGCATCACAACACCACGCCCGCTGCAGACCGCGGAAGGCGGCTTCGCGATTGCCAAACGCGATCTCGATGCGGACACGCTTTCAGCGGCTGAAGGCTCGGCTCATGCGATCGGCGAGGTGGATTTCACCGGCATCGTCGACCTCGGTTCTTCGATCAAGCGAAACGGCCTTGCTCAGAAGGCGCTGCCGAATACCAACTTGATCGTTTCCAAGACGCTCGTGCCCCAGCTCCGCGGTGAGATTCCGGCCGGCGAAACAGTTCTGGTCGCGGCTGTACTCGCGTTGAACGATCCGGCTGCCGCATCGGGGGCATGGACCGCGCCGCCGAAAGCACCCGATATCGCTGTGCTCCGGAAGCTGGTCAGCGAGAAGGGCGTGTCCGTCAGCGCCATCGAAGCGCCAGGACATATGCCATGAGCCGTGCTGCCATCGTCCTCGCCATGCAGCCTTCCCGCACGGAGCATGTGTTGCCCGAGGCGGTCCTTCACCGGCTGGATGGCATCGGGCGCCTGCTCGATGCCGAACCGCTTCAGCACTTCGACGACGAGCGGGCGAAGCGACTGCTCTCCGAGGCGAAAATCCTAATTACAGGCTGGGGTGCACCCTATGTTGGTCGCGAGGTTCTGGCGCTTGCGCCGAAATTGAAGCTCGTCGTTCATGCGGCGGGAACGGTGAAGGGCCTCGTCGATCCCGGCATTTTCGAGGCCGGCGTCGTCGTCAGTCATGCGGCCGAGGCCAATGCCGTGCCGGTCGCCGAATTCACGCTCGCCGCAATCATCTTTGCCGGCAAACATGTCTTCCGTTTCCGCGACCTCTATGTCGGCGACCGCCATCGCGATCGCACCCATCCGATGCAGCGTGAGGCCATCGGCAATTATCGCCGCACGGTTGGCATCATCGGTGCGTCACGCATCGGTCGCCGCGTCATCGATCTGCTGAAGCCCTTCGATTACAAGGTACTGCTCTTCGATCCGACCATCGATGCCGGTCAGGCGCGCGGAATGGGCGTGTACAAGGTGGAGCTCGACGATCTCATGCGTCATTCGGATATCGTCTCCCTCCACGCGCCATCACTGCCGTCCACCTACCGTATGATCGATGCCGCAAAACTGGCGCTGATGAAGGATGGCGCGACGCTGATCAATACCGCGCGCGGCGCGCTGATCGATGAGGACGCTTTGCTTGACGTGTTAAAGACCGGCCGTATCGACGCCATTATCGATGTGACCGATCCCGAAATACCGGGATCGGAATCGGCGTTTTACGACCTGCGCAACGTCTTCCTGACACCGCATATCGCCGGTGCCGTCGGCCTCGAGCGCACTCGCCTTGGTGAAATGGCAGCGGATGAAGCCGAACGCTTCATCAAGGGCGAGCCTCTGCTCTACCGGCTCACCCTTGAAAACCTGGAAAATACCGCCTGAAGCGTCTTACGACGCCTTCAGTGAGTTCGGCGAACCGTCGTTGGCAAGCTCCGGCATCAGGTCGGAGATATTGACGACCTTGCCGGTGCGCGAGCTCGTCAGCGCCGCGATGCCGCAGAGCACGGATATGGCGCCGGCGCGGGTGCCGGCCCGCTGCGCGAGCTTGTCCTGCATGTCGGGCTTGAAGATCATGTTGCGCATCCGGTCGTCACCGCCGTAATGGCCGCCGGAGAAATGCGGCACCGTGATGCGCTCGACGGCCTCCTTGCCATGCGGGAAGCTGCGGATCAGCAGGATCGTATCTTCCTTCGGCTCTTCCCAGGGCTGTGCTTCATACTGGCGGATTTCGATACGGCCCTTGGTACCGTTGAAGGCGAGGTGATGGCCCTCGATCGGCTGGAACGTGTTCAGTGAATAGGAGACATGGACATTGTTTCGGTAGCGGATCGAAGCGACCATCGTATCGGGAATGTCGATGTCTTCGCGGAAGACACAGCCGTCGCGGAAATAGCCGTCGATCCTTGAGGGATCCTCATAGAGCGTGTCGAGGAAGGGATCCTTTTCGAGGTCGAGGTAATAATCGCATTCCTGCGTGTGCGGACAGAGCTTGCAGCGCGGGCCGCGAAAGGGACCCTTGCGGCCGTAATTCTGCAGGTCGGCAAAAGAGGTCACGGCGTCAGGATCGCTGTCGAGATACCAGTTCAGAAGGTCGAAATGATGCGTCGCCTTGTGAACGAAGAGGCTGCCGGAATTTTCCGTATAGGCATGCCAGCGGCGGAAATAGTCGGCGCCATGCTTTGTGTTGAGATACCAGTGGAAGTCGACTGAGGTGACGCGGCCGATCTCGCCGGAATTCAGGAGCTCCTTGATCTTTGCTGCCGTCGGCGCATAGCGATAGTTGAAGGAGACGTCGACCCGGCGGCCGGTACGCTTTTCGGCGTCCAGAATCCGGCGAATCTTCTCGACTGAGGTGGTCATCGGCTTTTCGGTGATGACGTCGATGCCGGATTCCAACGCCCGCACCACAATATCGTCATGCGTATGGTCGGGCGTACAGACGATAACGAGATCCGGCTTCTGCTCTATGAGCATCGAATCGATGTTTTCATAGAGCGGTGCATTGCTGCCGATCATGGTGCGGGCGCGCTCGCCGCGCAGAGAATTCTTCTCGACGATCGCAGTTAGGTCGACATGCTCGCGCCAGCCGGCCAAGAGTTCCTTGCCCCACATCGTGGTGCCGCGGTTACCGGTGCCGATCAGGGCAAAACGGCGTTTCTCCATCGAATGATTCCTCCTTCATACGTGATGAAACGATTGGACTTTAGAGCAATTCCAGCAAAAGTGTGCAGCGGTTTTGCGTCCGGAATTGCGTGAAAACAAAGAGATAGAGCATGTCCGTGTTTCGAAGAAAAACGGACATGCTCTAGAATCAGACTTGGCAGCAGCTCCTGAAGCGCTCGACGCAGGTGGCGATCACCTCGTCGGCCGGACGCTTCCACCAGTTCTCAGCCGAGAAGATTTCGACCTCCTGCGCGCCGAAGAAGCCGGCGGCTTCCACCATCCGTCTTATGCCTTTGAGATCGATGACGCCATCGCCCATCATGCCGCGGTCAAGCAGCATGTCCTTGGTCGGCACCAGCCAGTCGCAGATGTGATGGGCAAAGATGCGCTTCATCCGTCCAGCGCGGGCGATCTGGTTGGCCAGATCGGGATCCCACCAGACGTGATAAACATCGACGGCGACGCCGACATCCTCGCCGAGTTGCTCGCACATATCGAGCGCCTGGCCGAGCGTGTTTACACAAGCCCGGTCGGCCGCATACATCGGATGCAATGGCTCGATCGCGAGCTTCACGCCCGAGGCCTGCGCATGCGGTAGCACGGCGGCAATGCCGTCGAACACCATCTGGCGGGCCGCGACGATATCCTTCGAACTATCAGGCAAACCGCCGACGACGAGCACGAGGCAATCGGCCGAAAAGGCTGCCGCCTCGTCGATGGCGCGTCTGTTGTCGTCGAGGTTCTTCTGCCACTCGGCTTCGTTCGCTGCCGGAAAGAAGCCGCCGCGGCAAAGCCCGGTCAGCTTGATGCCGTTCGACTTGACGATGCGCACTGCCTCGTCGAGGCCGGCCTTGGCGACCTGATCGCGCCAGGGCGCGATCGAGGTGATGCCGTGTTTCAGGCAGATATCGACGGCTTCGGCAAAGCCACATTGCTCGCGGATTGTCGCAAGGTTGATCGAAAGTCCTTCGACCTGCATGTCATTCCCCTCCCATTGCCATGCTGACGTTCAGTGAACGCCGTGGACGGCAAGCACCTGCTTCATGCGATCAGTTGCAAGGTCCGGATCGGCCAGAACCCGGGCCTTGTCGGCCAGGCGGAAAAGCTCCGCCAGATGCGTGAGCGAGCGCGTGCTCTGCTGGCCGCCGATCATTGTGAAATGATCCTGCAAGCCGTTGAGATAGGCGAGGAAGACGACGCCGGTCTTGTAAAAGCGGGTCGGCGCTTTGAAGATGTGGCGCGACAGCGGAACTGTCGGGTCGAGCAGATCGAAGAATTCGTGGTTGCTCTTACGGCCAAGCGCGTCGAGTGCGGCCGAAGCCGCAGGCGCGATGGCGTCAAAGATGCCGAGCAGCGCATCCGAATGGCCCTGCTCGTCGCCGGCAATCAGTTCGGCGTAGTTGAAATCATCGCCAGTGTACATGCGCACGCTCTTCGGCAGCTGCCGGCGCATCGTGACTTCCTTCTCCTTGGAAAGAAGCGAGATCTTGATACCGTCGACCTTGGCGGCATTGGCTTCGATCACCTGCAGGCAGGTTTCCATCGCCTTCAGATGGTCGCCATTGCCCCAATATCCCTGAAGCGCCGGGTCGAACATTTCGCCGAGCCAATGGATGATGACAGGTTCTTTTACCTGGCGAAGAATGCGGTCATAGACCCTGACATAGTCATCCGGCCCCTTGGCGGCGGCGGCCAGTGCCCGGCTTGCCATCAGGATGATGCGACCGCCGGCAGCTTCCACCGTTTCGATCTGCTCTTCATAAGACCTAATGATCGTATCGATGGTCACGTCGGGGCCGGGCGTCAGATGGTCGGTGCCGGCGCCGCAGGCAATCAGCGCGTCCTTGCGTCCGGCTGCTTCGCCAAGCGCGCGGCGGACCAGCTCACGGGCTTCCGGCCAGCCGAGGCCCATGCCGCGCTGTGCAGTATCCATCGCCTCGGCCACGCCGAGGCCGAGGTCCCAAAGCCGATGGCGGAAGGCAAGCGTCCGTTCCCAGTCGATCACCGGTGTCAGCCACGGATCATTGTCGGCGAGCGGATCGGCCACCACATGGGCGGCGGCAAAGGCGATACGCGGGAAGCTCTTGGCGTCCCGCTTCTTGAGTTCGATCGGCGTGCCGGTCAGTGTATAAGGAGCGATCTTGCCGTCGAGGGGAAGATTGATCGTCGTCACGGCTCAGAACTCCAGCGTGGGAACGTCGAGCCAGCGGCGCTCGGCCCAGGATTTCAGGCCGAGTTCTGCAAGCTGCACGCCCTTGGCGCCGGCTTCCAGGCCGTAGGGCCAGGGAGCATCTTCGACGACGTGGCGAATGAACATTTCCCACTGCGCCTTGAAGCCGTTGTCGAAGACCTGCGTATCCGGCACTTCGTCCCAGGTCTTGTAGAAGTCGATGGTCTGCGGCTGGTCAGGATTCCAGACAGGCTTCGGCGTATTGACGCGGTGCTGGCTCCAGCACTTGGTGAGGCCGGCAACGGCCGAGCCATGCGTGCCGTCCACCTGGAAGGTCACGAGGTCGTCGCGACGAACGCGTACGGCCCAGGAGGAATTGATCTGCGCGATCGCGCCGCCTTCCAGCTCGAAGGTCGCATAGGCGGCATCATCGGTGTCGCAATTATAGGGCTTGCCCTGTTCGTCGATACGGCTGGGAATATGGGTCGCGCCCAGGCAGGAAACGGCCTTCACCTCACCGAAGAGATTGTCGAGCACATAGCGCCAGTGGCACAGCATATCGAGTATGATGCCGCCGCCATCGGCCTTGCGATAATTCCAGGACGGGCGCTGCGCCGGGACGCCCCAGTCGCCTTCGAAGACCCAGTAGCCGAATTCGCCGCGCACTGAGAGGATCTTGCCGAAGAAGCCGGAATCGCGCAGCAGCGCCAGCTTGCGCAGGCCAGGCAGGAACAGCTTGTCCTGTACCACGCCGTGCTTGAGGCCCGAAGCACGCGCCTCGCGCGCAAGGTCGATCGCGACCTGCAGATCGTCGGAAATCGGCTTTTCGCAATAGACATGCTTGCCGGCATCGAGCGCCTTGGTGAGAAGCTCGGCGCGCATCAGCGTCGTGCCGGCATCGAAGAAGATGGTGTCATCGGGATTGGCGAGCGCGGCATCCAGATCGGTCGACCAGCGCTTGATATTATGCTTGCGGGCAAGCTCCTCCATCTTCGCGCCGTTACGGCCGACGATGATGGGATCGATTTCCAGTTTTTCGCCTGATTTCAGCGTGATGCCGCCTTGATCGCGGAAGGCCAGGATCGACCGAACGAGGTGCTGGTTGTAGCCCATACGGCCAGTAACGCCGTGCAAAATGATCCCCAAACGTGCCATTTTTCCCTCCCTGGAAGCTTTTATGCGTCGGGAGCGGGCAGTCGGGCCCGGCCCTCCCGAGCCGGTAACTAAACAGTTACTTGATGGCAGAAGAGGAATATTGCTGTCAATAGCCAATTCGGTTTTTTGAAAATCAGCGCTTTATCGAGGCGAGCGTGACGTGAACGATATGTCGTTCCCAGGCTTCGAGATTGGCAGGCGTAATGAGATCGCGGCCGAAGATCGTCGAAAGTGTGTACTGGTTGGAGAGGTAGAAATAGCCGAGCGAGGCGATCGTCAGATAGACATGCAGTGGGTCGGCGGTCTCGATGAAGACACCCACCTTCTTGCCTTCTTCCAGTACCTGTGAAAGCTCGCCGATCAGATGCGAATGCAACTCCTTGAGCCGCACGGACTGGCGCAACCAGCGGGCGCGGTGCAGGTTTTCCGTGCCGAGCAGGCTGAGGAACTCCGGATGCTGCAGGAAGTAGCGCCAGGTGAAGAGGGCAAGTTCCCCAATGCCCTCCTCAGGGCTGCGGGTGCCGATGTTCAGTGCGCGTTCGGCAGTGCGGATGCTGACATAAGCCTCCTCCAGCACACGCAGATAAAGCTGCTCCTTGTCGCCGAAATAGTGGTAGAGCATGCGCTTGTTGGTGCCGGCACGCTCGGCGATGGAATCGACACGCGCACCACCCATGCCGTTTTCGGCAAATTCCCGCGTCGCGGCTTCAAGAATGGCCGCACGGGTACGCTCCGGGTCGCGTTGGGCGGTTCGCTCGGCGGACGGGCGCTTGATTTTCTTTTTTGCGCTCTCCCCGGTGTCGTTCATCAGATTTCCCCTATTTTCCCATGTTGCGCTGATAAGGCTTAGGCGGAAGAATGTAAAAACCCGATTTTGCAAACGCAACCGGGCCACCAACACCGCTTGACAGCCCGGAGGCTTTGAACATAGCTTGTAACCAATTAGTTATTTGTTGCAAGATAGCTAGTTAGGAAGCGTGTGGAGGCGCTTCCTATTGGGAGGAGGAAAACCAATATGTCTTTTCGTGTAAGCAGACGTAATTTCATGGCGGGTGGAGCAACGCTCCTTTCGCTGTCAGCGCTCGGAAACAGCGCTTTTGCCCAGGAAAACCGCCTGCGCCTCATCTGGTGGGGCTCTCAGCCGCGCGCGGACCGCACCAACAAGGTCTCCGACCTTTTCAAGACGAAGAACAGCGGTGTTTCGATCACCGGCGAATTCCTCGGATGGGCTGATTACTGGCCGCGTCTCGCCACGCAGGTGGCTGGCCGCAACGCCCCCGACGTCATCCAGATGGACTACCGCTATATCGTCGAATACGCCCGGCGCGGCGCTCTTGCCCCGCTGGAGTCCTATATGCCGTCGAAACTGCAGATCGATGATTTCGATCCGGCACAGATCGAAGGTGGCAAGGTCGATGGCCACTTGTACGGCGTCAGCCTCGGCGCGAATTCGGCGGCCACGGTCATCAACACCGTCGCCTTCCAGGAAGCCGGCATCGATGTGCCGACCAACAAGACGACCTGGGAAGAGTTCGGCAAGATCGGTGCCGAAATCACCAAGGCCGGCAAGCGCAAGGGCTATTTCGGCTTTGCAGATGGCAGCGGCGGCGAACCGCTCTTCGAAAACTATGTACGCCAGCGCGGCAAGGCGCTGTACACGGCCGATTCGAAGATCGCTTTCGGCGCGGACGACGCCGCGGAATGGTTCGACATGTGGGCCAAGTTCCGCGAAGCCAAAGCTTGCGTAACGCCTGACATTCAGGCGCTTTACAAGGATACGATCGACACCAGCCCGCTGACCCTTGGTAAGGCTGCCTGCGATTATGCCCATTCCAACCAGTTCGTTGGCTATCAGGCGATGGTCAAGGACAAGCTGATGCTCAGCAACTACCTGCGGATCAAGCCGGACTCGAAGGGCGGCCACTATCGCAAACCTTCGATGTTCTTCTCGGTCTCTGCACAGTCGAAGGTGATCGATCAGGCTGTCGATTACGTCAACTTCTTCGTCAAGAACCCCGATGCCGCCAAGATACTCGATGTCGAGCGCGGCATTCCGGAATCGAAGGCGATGCGCGAAGTCGTCGCCGGCACGCTCGATGAAACCGGCAAGATCCCGCTCGAATATGTCGCCGGTCTCGGCGATCTCGCCGGTCCGCTTCCGCCCCCGCCGCCGACCGGCGCCGGCGAAGGCCAGGTCGTGCTGCGCACCATCTCGGAGCAGGTAGCTTTCGGCCAGCTTACGCCGGCCGATGCCGGCAAGCAACTCGTGGATGAAATCACGCGAATTCTCGCGCGGGGTTGATCTCATATGACCAATGCGATGCGCACGTCCGCAGGGACGGTAACCGTGGAAAGATATCAGGGAGTAAAGGCTGACGGACGCTTTCGGCGCCTGTGGAATGCCAATGCTCCTGGCTATCTCTTTCTGCTGCCGTGGCTGGTAGGCTTCTTTGGCCTCACGCTCGGCCCGGCCCTGATTTCGCTCTACCTCTCCTTCACTGACTTCGACATGTTGAGGGCGCCGGGTTGGGTAGGGGCCGCAAATTACGTGCGCATCGCAACGGCCGATCCGAAATTCGCATCGGCCATGTCAGTCACGCTGACCTATGTCGTGCTGTCGGTTCCGTTCAAGCTGACCTTCGCCCTGCTCGTCGCTCTGGCATTGAACAGGGGTCTGCGTGGGCTGCCGATCTACCGCGCGATTTTCTACCTTCCGTCTCTTCTCGGCGGCAGCGTTGCGATTGCCGTGCTGTGGCGCCAGCTCTTCGCCAGCGATGGCCTCGTCAACGCCGCGCTCGCACAATTCGGCATCGTCGGCCCGAGCTGGATCTCGCATCCAAGCTATTCGATCTATACGCTGGTGGCTCTCTCCGTCTGGCAGTTCGGCTCGCCGATGATCATTTTCCTGGCCGGTCTGCGGCAGATCCCGCAGGATATGTATGAGGCCGCAAGCCTCGATGGCGCTTCGAAATTCCGCCAGTTCTACAAGATCACCCTGCCGCTTCTCACGCCGGTGATCTTCTTCAACGCCGTCGTGCAGACGATCGACGCGTTCAAGGCCTTTACGCCGGCCTTCATCATATCCGGCGGTACGGGCGGCCCGATCAATTCGACGCTCTTCTACACGCTCTATCTTTATCAGGAAGCCTTCGGCAATTTCCGCATGGGCTACGCCTCGGCGCTCGCCTGGATCCTCGTGGTGATCATCGCGATTTTCACCGCCTTCTCCTTCCTGACCTCGCGCTACTGGGTGCACTACGATGACTGAGATGACCGCTTCCGTCACCGCGGCCAGGCCGCCATCGGACATCACCAAACGCAGCCTCCCGGCTTCGATCATCATCCATGCGCTGCTGATCGCCGCCTCACTGCTGATGCTCTATCCGCTCCTGTGGATGGTGTCGGCATCGGTCAGGCCGGAAAATGAAATCTTCTCGTCGACCTCGCTCATCCCGTCGTCGGTCGATTTCTCCTCCTATGTGCGCGGCTGGACCGGACTCGACATCACCTTCGGCCGGTTCTTCTGGAATTCGCTTGTCATCTCGCTGCTGGTCGTGGCGGGCAATGTCATCGCCTGCTCGCTGACGGCATTCGCCTTCGCACGGCTGCGTTTTGCCGGCCGAAATTTCTGGTTCGCGATCATGCTCGGCACGCTGATGATCCCCTATCACGTGACGCTCATCCCGCAATATGTGCTCTTCCTCGACCTCGGCTGGGTCAACACCATCCTGCCGCTGGTCGTGCCGAAGTTCCTGGCAAGCGACGCATTCTTCATCTTCCTCATGGTGCAGTTCTTCCGCGGCATCCCGCGTGAACTCGATGAAGCGGCGATGATGGACGGCTGCAGCGCCTGGCGCATCTATTGGAAGATCATGCTGCCGCTGTCGCTCCCGGTTCTGGCGACGGCCGCCATCTTCTCATTCATCTGGACCTGGGACGATTTCTTCGGTCCGCTGATCTACCTCAACGACATGAACACCTACACGATCCAGCTCGGCTTGCGCACTTTCGTGGACTCCACCAGCGCATCGGACTGGGGTGGATTGTTCGCCATGTCGACGCTGACCCTCGTGCCCGTGTTCTTCTTCTTCCTGTTCTTCCAGCGCCTGCTGATCGAAGGCATCGCCACGACCGGCATGAAGCGTTGATGGATCGGGCAGGAAAGCCAGACAGGGAAGAATGACATGAGCATCAAGACAGTCGCGATCATCGGCTGCGGTATCGGCCGCTCTCACATCGTCGAGGGTTATCTGCCGCATCCGGACAAGTTCAAGGTCGCGGCGATCTGCGACCTGAACGAGGAGCGCCTGAAGACGATCGGCGACGAATTCGGCATCGAACGGCGCACAACCTCCTTCGATGAACTGCTTGCCGATGACAGCATCGAGATCATCGATATCTGCACGCCGCCGGGCATCCATAAGGAGCAGGTCATAGCCGCTCTGGCCGCCGGCAAGCATGTGGTCTGTGAAAAGCCGCTCACCGGCTCGCTCGCCAGTGCCGACGAAATCATCGCGGCAGAAAAGACTGCCAAGGGTACGCTGATGCCGATCTTCCAGTATCGCTATGGCGATGGCGTCGAGAAGGCCAAGCGCATCATCGACGCGGGTCTCGCCGGCAAGTTCTACATGGGCTCCGTCGAGACCTTCTGGCGCCGCAAACCGGAATATTATGCGGTGCCCTGGCGCGGCAAATGGGCAACTGAACTCGGTGGCGTCCTCGTCACCCATGCGCTCCATCTGCACGACATGCTTTTTTATCTTGCCGGCCCGGCAACCCGCGTCTTCGGCCGCGTGGCAACCCGTGTCAACGAGATCGAAGTGGAAGATTGCGCCTCAGTCAGCCTGCAGATGCAGAACGGTGCCTTCGTCTCGCTGTCCTGCACGCTCGGTTCGCAGAACGAAATCAGCCGGCTCAGGCTTCACTTCGAAAATATCACCTTCGAAAGCAATCATGAGGCCTATGCGCCCGGCCAAGACCCCTGGCAGATCATCGCTGCCGACGATGAAGTACAGGCGAAGATCGATACCGTCATCGCCGACTGGCAGCCCGTGCCGCTGCGCTTCAACACGCAGATGCTGCGCTTCCACGATTACCTGATGGGCAGAGGACCGCTTCCCGTGACGAGTGCGGATGCAAGACGCGCGCTGGAACTGGTCACGGCCATCTATCAATCCTCCGATAGCGGCGCCGATGTCGCCCTGCCGATCGGTCCTGACAGCCCGAAATACGCCGACTGGCGTGCAAGAACCAAATAAGAGGGGATTTCGGAACATGGCAACGAGTGTCGTTCTTCAGAAAGTCGAGAAGCGCTATGGCCAACTCGACGTTATTCACGGCATCGACCTGACGATCGATCCCGGCGAATTCGCCGTCTTCGTCGGCCCTTCGGGTTGTGGCAAGTCCACGCTGCTGCGCATGATCGCCGGCCTCGAGGAAATCTCCGGCGGCGCGCTGCTGCTCGACAATGAGCGCATGAACGAAGTGACGCCCGCCAAGCGCGGGATCGCCATGGTCTTCCAGTCCTATGCGCTCTATCCGCATATGTCGGTCTATAAGAACCTCGCTTTCGGCCTGGAAACCGCGGGCTACAAGAAGGCCGAGATCGAACCGAAGGTGCGCCGCGCCGCGCAGATTCTGCAGATCGAGAAGCTGCTCGAACGCAAGCCGAAGGCACTGTCAGGCGGCCAGCGCCAACGCGTTGCGATCGGCCGCGCCATCGTGCGCGAGCCGCGCATCTTCCTGTTCGACGAGCCGCTGTCTAACCTCGATGCCGAACTGCGCGTGCAGATGCGCGTGGAGATTTCCCGCCTGCACCGCAGCCTCGGCAACACGATGATCTATGTCACCCACGATCAGGTGGAGGCCATGACCATGGCCGACAAGATCGTCGTGCTGAACTCCGGCCGCATCGAACAGGTCGGCGCCCCGCTCGATCTCTATAACAACCCGGCCAACCGCTTCGTCGCCGGCTTCATCGGCAGCCCGAAGATGAATTTCCTGAGTGCAAAGATCGAGAGCGCCACGGACACTGGCTCGACCGTCAATGTGTGCGGCAATTCCATTCAGCTCGGTCGCAGGCTTGCCGGTCAGGCTGGCCAGAACGTCACCTTCGGCATCCGCCCCGAGCATCTTTCCTTGGCGGAGGGCGGCGCCGTCCTTTCGACCGTCAATGTCGATCTGGTCGAAAATCTCGGCGGTGCCACGATGCTATATGCCACGACGCCGGACAATCAGCCGCTCACCATCGCACTCGATGGCCAGCAAAAGGTCGAACGCGGCACCAATGTGAAGGCCTCCTTCGATCCGGCGCGCTGTCACGTCTTTGATGACGCCGGCAAGACGATCTAATTAGCCCGGCTTGACAGCCGATCCCTCACAAGCCCATCATTTCATTGAGGGCTAAGAGGGGGATACGCGTGACGCCTGAAGAGAGGATTCATGCGCTTGGCATCTGGCAAGGCCCGATCGACATAACCCCGATCACCGGCGGCCTCACCAACCGGAACTACTTGGTGAGAGATGGCGCGCTGCGGCGCGTCGTACGTCTGGGCGATGATATTCCGGTCCATCATATCAGCAGGCAGAACGAGCTTGCGGCGAGCCGCGCCGCCCATGCGGCCGGCATCTCGCCCGCCGTTATCCATCACGTGCCAGGTGTGCTGGTTCTCGATTTCATCGATGCCGCGCCGCTGTCGCCCGAAGACATCCGCAAGCCGGAAACGCTTGCTCGTGTCGTTCCGTTGATCCGTGCCTGCCATCACGACATGGCCCGCCATTTCCGTGGTCAGGCGATGATCTTCTGGGTCTTCCATGTGATCAGGGATTATGTAGCGAACCTGAGGTCCGCAAACAGTCCGTATGTGCCGTTGCTGAATGGCCTGCTTCAGAAGGAGGAGCGTCTCGAGCAGGCGGCAGGTCCCTTCGAAATCGCCTTCGGCCACAATGATCTTCTGGCCACTAATTTCCTCGACGATGGCCGGCGGCTCTGGCTGATCGACTGGGATTATGCGGGCTTCAACACGCCGCTCTTCGATCTCGGTGGTCTTGCCTCCAACAGCGAGTTTTCGGGCGAGGCGGAGCGCCTCATGCTGGAGACTTATTTCGATCGACCGCTGACGGATGATCTCAGCCGCTGCTATCGGGCCATGAAATGCGCCTCGCTACTGCGCGAGACGCTCTGGAGTATGATCTCCGAGATCCATTCCACCATCGATTTCGACTACGCTGCCTATACCGCCGAAAATCTCGCCCGCTTCGAGCGCGCCTATCGGGCATTTGAACAGGATCATTGAATGACGAAGCAATTACCGAAGACGGCAAAGGCCGTGGTCATCGGCGGCGGCATCATCGGCTGCTCGACCGCCTATCATCTGGCCAAGCTCGGCTGGACCGATACGGTGCTCCTTGAGCGCAAGAAGCTGACGTCAGGCACGACATTCCACGCCGCTGGCCTCGTCGGTCAATTGCGCACCAGCGCCAACATCACCCAGCTTCTGGGATATTCCGTCGATCTCTATAAGAAGCTCGAAGCCGAGACAGGTCTCGGCACCGGCTGGAAGATGAATGGCGGCCTGCGGCTTGCCTGTAACGAGGAGCGCTGGACGGAGGTCAAGCGTCAGGCGACCACGGCTCAGTCCTTCGGCCTCGAAATGCATCTCCTGAACCCGCAGGAAGCTTTCGATCTCTGGCCGCTGATGACGACAGACGATCTCGTCGGCGCCGCCTATCTGCCGACGGATGGTCAGGCCAATCCCTCCGACATCACTCAGGCGCTGGCAAAAGGCGCCCGCATGGCCGGCGTCTCTATCTTCGAGGACACTGAAGTTCTCGATCTCGAAATCGACAGGGGCAGGATCCGCGCCGTCATCACCGGACAAGGCCGCATCGAATGCGAGCGGGTCGTGGTCTGCGCTGGCCAATGGACCCGCAGTTTCGCCGCCCGCTTCGGCGTCAATGTCCCGCTCGTCTCCGTCGAGCATCAATATATCATCACCGAATCCTTCGGCGTGCCCTCCAATCTTCCGACCCTGCGCGATCCTGATCGCCTCACCTATTACAAGGAGGAGGTCGGCGGCATGGTCATGGGCGGCTACGAGCCGAACCCCATCGGCTGGGCGCTGGACGGCATCCCTGATGGTTTCCACTACACGCTGCTCGACAGCAATTTCGATCATTTCGAGCAGATCATGGAGCACGCGCTCGGCCGCGTCCCGGCGCTCGAAAATGCTGGCATCAAGCAGCTTCTGAACGGGCCTGAGAGTTTTACGCCCGACGGCAACTTCATTCTCGGCGAGGCACCGGAGTTGAAGAATTTCTTCGTCGGCGCCGGCTTCAACGCTTTCGGTATCGCCTCGGCCGGCGGCGCCGGCATGGCGCTTGCCGAATGGGTAACGAAGGGCGAGCCGCCCTACGATCTCTGGCCGGTCGATATCCGCCGCTTCGGCCGCCCGCATTTCGATACGGACTGGGTTCGAACGAGAACGCTGGAGGCCTATGGCAAACACTACACGCTGGCTTTCCCCTTCGAGGAATACTCGAGCGGCCGCCCTTGCCGGAAGTCGCCGCTTTATGAACGGTTAAAGGCGCAGGGCGCGTGTTTCGGCGAAAAGCTCGGCTGGGAGCGGCCGAACTGGTTTGCCGATCTCTTCGCCAATGAAGAGCCGAAGGATATCTATACCTACGGCCGCCAGAACTGGTTTGATGCCGTTGGCCGCGAGCACAAGGCCGTGCGCGAGGCAGCGGTCATCTTCGACCAGACCTCCTTCGCCAAATTCGTGCTGAAGGGCAGGGATGCAGAAGCAGCATTGTCATGGATTGCCGCCAACGATGTGGCAAGGCCCGAGGGATCGCTGATTTACACGCAGATGCTGAACGACAAGGGCGGCATTGAATGCGACGTCACCTGCGCCCGCATCGCCGAGAACGAATATTACATCGTCACCGGCACCGGCTTTGCCACGCATGATTTCGACTGGATCTCGCGCAACATCCCCGACGGCCTTCACGCCGAACTAGTCGATGTCACCTCGGCCTACACCGTGCTGTCGCTGATGGGGCCGAATTCCCGTGTCATCCTGGAAAAGGTCACGACCAGCGACGTCTCCAACGCTGCCTTCCCCTTCGGCCGCGTCAGGACCATCGGCATTGCCGGTTGCCCCGTGCGGGCTCTGCGCATTACCTATGTCGGCGAACTCGGCTACGAACTGCATGTGCCGATCGAATATGCGACGACCGTCTATGACGCGCTGATGGCGGCGGACGGGCAGTTCGGCCTCGTCAATGCCGGTTACCGCGCCATTGAAAGCTGCCGCCTGGAAAAGGGCTACCGCGCCTGGGGCTCCGATATCGGCCCCGACCACACGCCAGTTGAAGCCGGTCTTGGCTGGGCTGTGAAAATGCGGAAGAACACGCCCTTCAAGGGGCGCGAGGCGATCGAGCGCCAGCTCGAAGGCGGCGTAAAGAAGGTGCTCGCCTGCTTCGTGCCTGACGATCCCGATGTCGTTCTGCTCGGCCGCGAAACCATCTATCGTGACGGTAAACGTGTCGGCTGGCTCTCCAGCGGCGGCTTCGGCTACACCATCGGCAGGCCGATCGGTTACGGCTATGTCCGTAACCCTGATGGTGTAACGGATGACTTTGTCCTCTCCGGCAATTATGAACTGGATGTCGCGCGCGAGCGCGTGTCCTGCAAGGTCAGCCTGAAACCACTCTATGACCCCGAGATGCAGCGGATAAGGGCTTAGAACGGTTGTGACGGTGAGCAAATTCCGCGGATGTTTCCTCATCCCTGTGCGGGTATAGGGATGAGGAAGTTTCGCTAACCCTTCAATATAGTGGCAGCCTGTTGTCCTGGATCAGGATCTCCAGTTTGTTCGCCACATCTTCCGTCCAGGCGGCATTCCCGGTAAGCGCCTTCGGGAACAAGCCTGGCAGGCCGAACAGAGCTGCCGAAACCGCTCCGCCATTGCGCGGCACACCGTCGAGAAGTGCTGCAATCTCTCCCGCCCGCGGGTCACGCAGTTCGTAGCGTTCGCCATTGCGATCGATGCCGATAGCGTAGCGCATCCAGGCGGCGACGGCGATTGCATAGGTCTCCGCCTTGCTGCCCTTGGCAAGCGCTTCCGTTGCTGGTTCCAGCAGACGCTGCGGCAGTTTCTGCGTGCCGTCCATGGCGATCTGATAGGTGCGGTGGGCGATCGCCTTGTTTGCAAAGCGTGCTATCAATTCGTCCGCATAGGCGTCGAGATCGATGCCGGGAACCGGATCCAGCGTTGCCGCCGCCGCATTCATGTGCCGGCGCGCAAGTGCTGAAAGTCCCGCATCATCCATGACGTCGCGGATGAATTCATAGCCTGCTGTATAGCCAAGATAGGCGAGCAGCGAATGCGCGCCGTTCAACATGCGCAGTTTCATCTTTTCATAGGCCGAGACTTCCTCGACCATCAGCGCGCCGTGAACCTTCTCCCAGGCCGGACGACCGTTGACGAAATGGTCCTCGATCACCCATTGGGTAAAGGGTTCCGTCTCGATTGCCGCCATGTCCGTGCGGCCCGTCAGCCGCTTGGCATCGGCATAGGTCGCATCGGTGCTTGCCGGCGTGATGCGGTCGACCATCGTCGAAGGAAAGGGCACGTTCGCCTCGATCCAGCCATGCAGTTCCGGATCGATGCGGGCAGTGAATTCCAGCACCAGACGCTTCAGCACCGCGCCGTTGCTCGGCAGGTTGTCGCAGCTAAGCGGCGTAAAGGGTGTTATGCCCTTCTGCCGGCGCCGTGCCAGACCCTCGACGAGATAGCCGATGACACCGCGCGGCGCATGCCGGTTGGCGAGGTCGGCGACGATATCGGGATGCTTGAGGTCGAGCCCTCCGGTTGCCGGATCGAAACCATAGGCCTTTTCCGTCACTGTCATGCTGACGATGCGGATATCAGAGTCTTCGAGTCGTGCCAGCAGGCCCGCCGGATCGCGCGGCGCTACATACGCCCCAAGGATCGAGCCGATGACATGAGCCGTCGTGCCCGAGGTGTCGCGGATCAGCACCGTATAGAGCCCGTTTTGGGCGGACAGATTATCCGCGACATCGGGGGTGCGCAGGCTCGCCACTTCGATGCCCCAGTCACCGCCGGCAGCAGCCAGAGCGCCATCCGTGAAAGGCGCGAAATGCGCGCGGAAGAAGGCGCCGGGGCCAAGATGCAGGATGCCGGCCTTCAGCGCATTCCGGTCATAGGCAGGGAGCTTCGCCGTCGGCGCAAGGCCGGTCACGTTCTGCAGTTTGTCGCTCACAGCTTGTAGGCCTTCTTCGCATTGTCGTAGGAAAGTTCGCGCGCGACGATCTCGGCTTCCTTCCTTGAAATCCGGTGCTCGACGGCGAGCTGTGCCAGGAAACGGCAGATCTCGCGGCGCCAGACATCATGGCGGGCGGGGATCGACAGCAGCGCACGCGTATCGTCATTGAAGCCGGCGAGATTGGCAAAGCCAGCCGTCTCCACCACTTGGTCGAGGTAACGGCGGATGCCAAGCGGGCTGTCGTGGAACCACCAGGGCGGGCCGATCATCAGGCAGGCCCAATGGCCGGCCATCGGCGCGAGCTCCCGGGTATAGGTCGTCTCGTCGAGCGTGAAGAGCAGGATGCGCAGGCTTGGTGCATGGCCGTATTTCGACAGCAGCGCGTTGAGGCCGCCAACCCAGTCGGTACGCGTCGGAATATCGGCGCCCATATTCGGGCCACGCGTCTCGAAAAGCTCGCGGTCGGTATTGCGGCGCGAACCGGCATGGATCTGCATCACCATGCCGTCCTCGGCAGAAAGACCGGCCATTTCCGTCATCATCTGCCCGCGGAAAAGTTCAGCATCGGCGGCTGAAAGCGGTCCATTCAGCGCCTTGTCGAGCACCGCTTGCTTCTCGGCAAGCGGTAGATCGGCGGTAAAGGCGGTCGGCACGCCGTGGTCGGTCGCCGTCGCTCCGAACTGGCGGAAATAGGCGCGCCGCTTGCGATGTGCCTCGATGAGGCCATCCCATTTGGTGATGTCGCAGCCGGTGATCTCTCCGAACTTGATCAGATTGTCGCGGAAACCAACGGCATCGGGATCGGTGACGCCGTCAGGCCGGTAGGTTGTGCGTACCTTGCCGATCCAGCCGTCCGCCGCCATCTTCTGGTGATGCGGCAGCGGATCGAGCGCGCCTTCGGTTGTGGCAATTGTTTCGATTCCGAAACGCTGATGCAGTGCCCGCGGCCGGAACTCCGGAAGCTTGAGCTGCGCATTGATGTGGTCGTAGAGCGCATCTGCGTTATCAGTCGTCAGCGGCTCGGTGCAGCCGAGCACGGCTGACATGGCATGATCGACCCAAAGGCTCGACGGGGTTCCGCGGAAAAGATGGTATTTGGCGGCGAAAGCACGCCAGATATCGCGGCCGCTCGAAACCATCTTGCCGTCGAGACGCGGTACACCGAGCTGGTCAAGCTTGGTGCCGGTGCTGTGTAACATGCGGAAGAGATAATGATCGGGAATGACAAGCAGCGAAGAGGCGTCTTCGAAGGCCTTGTCGTCAGCGAACCAGGACGGTTCGGTGTGCCCGTGCGGGCTGACGATCGGAAGAGCGCGCACCGTCTCATAGAGATCGCGCGCTATTGTCCGCGTTGCCGGATCGGCGGGAAAGAGCCGGTCCGGATGAAGAAAGCCATTGCTTACATCCATCAGTTTTCCTCCCTGATGGATAACGGCCTACCCCACATCATTAGACGCGGCAAGGGCTTTTGGTAACCAGACGGTCCACTTTCGGAATCGTTTTTATGGGGGCTCGAAACCATTGACGCCCCCGCCTATTTCGGCTTTGGAATGCCACCTGATATCAGGGGAGAAAACCGATGTCCGACCAGGCAGCCCGCATTACAAGGCTCGAAGAAATGCTGGCCCATCAGGCTAAGACGATCGATGAGCTTTCCGATCAGCTTGCCGAACAATGGAAGGTCATGGAGCAGACCCGCGCCAAGCTCGACCGATTGACCGAGCGCTTCCTGAGTCTCGAGGAACAATCGCTGGAAGCGCCGGCGAATACCAAGCCGCCACACTACTGAGTGGCCATGCCGCCGAACCCTGCGCAGCCCTGCCCGAAGGCTGCCTGCAGCAGGAAAGCGGTTTCGCGCTTTCGCCCTTTGCGATATAGCCCGGAAAGACGAAGCTGAACGAGAGACATCCCATGGCGGCCACCATCCGTTATCACCAGGGCGATATTTCCGCGGCGGATGCCGCCCGTTACACCGGCGCGATCGCGATCGATACCGAAACGCTGGGCCTTGTGCCGCGCCGGGACCGCCTTTGCGTCGTGCAGCTTTCGCCGGGTGACGGCTCTGCCGATGTGATCCGCATTGCGGCCGGCCAGAAGGAAGCGCCGAACCTTACCGCGCTGCTCGCCGATCCGTCGCGCCAGAAGATATTCCATTACGGCCGCTTCGATATCGCCGTACTCTTCCATACGTTCGGCGTCACCGCGACGCCGGTCTTCTGCACGAAGATCGCCTCGCGCCTCATCCGTACTTACACCGATCGCCACGGCCTGAAGGATAATCTCAAGGAAATGCTCGACGTCGATATCTCCAAGACGCAGCAATCTTCCGACTGGGCTGCTGAAACACTCTCGCAGGCGCAGCTCGAATATGCCGCCTCCGACGTGCTCTACCTGCACGCGTTGCGCGACAAGCTAAATGAGCGCCTGATTCGCGACGGCCGCCTGGAACATGCGACGGCCTGTTTCGAATTCCTGCCGACGCGCGCCAAGCTCGATCTTCTCGGCTGGGAAGAGGCGGATATCTTCGCCCATAGCTGAGGTTATCGGACATGCAGGCAAGGTCGTAGACTGGGCGTCTTCGGCCGTTAGCTATTCGTTAAGGTATTTTCAGTAACATTATTCTTAATTTTTATGCATTCGACGGCGCGAAATACGCCGATGCGGACAGGAGGATCTGCCGGGATGCAAGGGGCCGGATGAGCGCGGTCTCGTTGTACGACCTGCTTTCATAGCCACTTTGCGAAAGGAGCGTGCCTGTGTTGTCTCCCATTCGTTCGGCGTCCAATGCAAGCCTTTCTTCTCAGGGTCAGACGGCGGCGATCGTTGCCGGTGGCCTCGGCCGTTCGGTGGTCGCCCCCACCCCGGTAAATGCAGTTGAAGCAGCAGACCTCAATGCCGCGATTGCCGGCAAGCTCAATATTCTGCTCATCGCCGCGCGCCAGCGCATGATTGAAGCGCTTCTCGACATCATCAATGCTACGGGACGCACCATCGCGCTGCAGCGTGGTGAAGGTGAATCCGATCAGGCCTTTGCCGCCCGTGTCGCTGATGCCATCCGTCGCATGCCCGACGCCGAGATCGATGCGGTCGAGCACCAGCTTTCCGATGACGGACATAGTCTCCCGTTGAGAATGATCGCCGCAGCCCTCAAGGACCCGACCGGGCCGGAGGCCACCCGTGTCATCGCCTATCTCGAGATTATCAGCTACAAGGACAGGGATCTCGCAGCCCGCGCCGTTGTCCGCTCTTATCGCCAGAACGATGCCGCGCCGCTGCCGCGCACCGAGCCGCGGCCGGAAATCAAGCTTCAGGGAGAAAACCTGCCCACTGCACGTCAGTCCGCAGCAAAAACGGCTGAAAATGTAGCGATGCCTGCTGCCGAAGAAATCGTTCCGGCCGAAGCGACTGTTGTCGTGGCGACCGATCCAACCGTTGAGGATCAGAAGACCGGCAGTCAGCCCACGGCAGCGGCGCATGAAGCTTCATCGCAGGCAACTACGCCGAGAGAGACAGAGGAAGTCCAGGTCGCACCGGCAGAACAGGAAGTGATCGAGCCGGAACAGGCCGAACCCGCTCTCGAGCAGCAGACAATCTCCGCCAAGGCTGATCCGGTTATCCCGCGCAACTGGACCGGCATCGCCAGCTCCATGACCGAACAGGTTTCACAGATGATCGCAACGATCATCCGCGAACAAGAGGCAACTGTCCTGTTGACGGACACGCCTGTCGAAGCCGCCGTTGAAATCGATGCTATCCTGGACGAGGCCGTCATCAGCGAGGCGACGGAGAGCCTGGTTCGCACAACCCCGGAAGATGTGGTCGAGCCTGCATCTGCCCAGGCCGCCCAGGCTTCTCGGCCGTCCCAGGCTGAAATCACCGCAGTTGCCCAGACGGCGCGTCCCATCAGGGAAATCGCCGCACAGCCGCAGCCGGTTCCCATCCCGGTTGTCGAGACGCCTTCCTATGTTCCGCTCACAGCCCGCATGCCGGAAGGGCTTCCCTACGCGCAAACGCCTTACCAGTTCGCCCGCGATGAATATAAGGCGACCAAGGCCGATGACCCCCCTCGTCGCCATCACGAAAACGGCAGCTCGCAGGATCAGCAGAAACAGCCGCAGGCGCAATCCGGTCAGGGCGGCGATGAACAGCAGGCCGGCGGAGAGGAAGCCCCGCGGGAGGAGCGGCGCCAGCCGAAAATGTTTGATCCCGATCCGTCTACTGCTCCGGCAACGGTCGCCGACCCGATCTATGCTCTCTACCAGCGCATGGTCGGCTGGGAATAGTCAGGAGCAATTCCAGCAAAAGTGCTCAACGATTTTGCGTCCGGAATTGCCTGGGTACAAAGAACTCCAGAAACCTCCCAAAACGAAAGAACCCGCCGGATCGCTCCGGCGGGTTCTTCATTTCAATGCATCAGCGAAGGATTATTCGCCGCCGCGGTTCTTCAGAGCCGCGCCGAGGATGTCGCCGAGCGAAGCGCCCGAGTCGGACGAACCGAACTGAGCAACGGCTTCCTTCTCTTCCGCGATTTCCAGAGCCTTGATGGACAGCATGATCTTGCGGTCCTTCTTGGAGAAGTTGGTAACGCGGGCGTCGACGGTCTGGCCGACCGAGAAGCGCTCAGGACGCTGCTCGTCGCGGTCGCGGGCGAGGTCGGCGCGACGGATGAAGGAAGTGATGTCCTCGTGGTTGACGAGCTTCACTTCGATACCGCCGTCGTTGATCGCGATGACTTCGCAGGAAACGACTGCATTCTTGCGCAGGTCGCCGGAAGCTGCTGCTTCGCCGACTGCATCCTTGCCGAGCTGCTTGATGCCGAGCGAGATGCGTTCCTTCTCGACGTCGACGTCGAGAACGACTGCCTTGACAACGTCACCCTTGTTGAACTCCTCGATGACCTGTTCGCCCGGACGGTTCCAGTCGAGGTCAGAGAGGTGAACCATGCCGTCGACATCGCCGTCGAGGCCGATGAACAGGCCGAATTCGGTCTTGTTCTTGACTTCGCCTTCTACTTCAGTGCCGGCCGGATGGCTGCGGGCGAATGCTGCCCACGGGTTTTCCAGCGTCTGCTTGAGGCCGAGCGAAATACGGCGCTTGGACGGATCGACTTCGAGAACGACGACTTCGACTTCCTGGCTCGTGGACAGGATCTTGCCGGGGTGAACGTTCTTCTTGGTCCAGGACATTTCCGAGATGTGGATCAGGCCTTCAATGCCCGGCTCCAGCTCGACGAACGCACCGTAGTCGGTGATGTTCGTAACGGTACCGGAAATCTTCTTGCCTTCCGGATACTTGGCCTGGATGCCATCCCACGGATCGGACTCGAGCTGCTTCATGCCAAGTGAGATACGGTGGGTTTCCTGGTTGATGCGGATGATCTGAACCTTGACCTGCTGGCCGATGTTCAGGATTTCCGACGGATGGTTCACACGGCGCCATGCCATGTCGGTGACGTGCAGCAGGCCGTCGATGCCGCCGAGGTCAACGAACGCACCGTAATCGGTGATGTTCTTGACGACGCCGTCAACAACCTGGCCTTCTTCGAGGTTCTGAACGATTTCAGAACGCTGCTCGGCACGGGATTCTTCCAGAACCGTACGGCGCGAAACCACGATGTTGCCGCGGCGCTTGTCCATCTTGAGGATTTCGAAGGGCTGCGGGTTGTGCATGAGGGGCGTAACGTCGCGGATCGGACGGATGTCGACCTGAGAACGCGGAAGGAAGGCGATCGCACCGTCGAGGTCGACCGTGAAGCCACCCTTGACCTGGTTGAAGATAACGCCTTCGACGCGCTCGCCAGCTTCGAACTTGGCTTCGAGCTTGATCCAGCTTTCTTCGCGGCGAGCCTTCTCGCGCGACAGAACAGCTTCGCCAAGCGCGTTTTCGATGCGCTCGACGTATACTTCGACTTCGTCGCCGACCTTCAGCGAACCGTCCTTGGCACGTGCGCCGAATTCCTTGAGCGCGATACGGCCTTCGACCTTCAGGCCAACGTCAACAACGGCGACATCCTTTTCGATGCCCGTGACGATACCCTTGGTAACATAGCCTTCAGCCAGATCGTTCTTGGCAAAGGACTCTTCGAGAAGGGCCGCGAAATCCTCGCGAGAGGGAGTAGCTACTGACATAAAATCTCCTGCGTGGCCTTCGATAGCTTCAAGGCTCACGTATGCGCCGGTTGGTTCGAGTTGAATGGGCCTGAACCCAGTCCGCCTTCTTTCAAGAAGGCAATCCGGCGCGTGGACGGAATTTCAGGCTTGCTTTCGCATGAGCGTCCCGCGCACGAAGCGCGGAAAACCGCTTGATTAGGCATTTCGGCTCAAGGCGGCGTCGATAAACGACTTAGCGGCTTGAAACGCGGCCTCTATACTCATTTCCGACGTGTCAAGCAAGTGCGCATCGACTGCCGGTTTCATCGGGCTGTCCGCCCTGTTCATGTCGCGATCGTCGCGTCGCTTGACGTCTTCGAAAATCGCCTCGAAATCCGCTACGCCGCCCTTGCTGATGATCTCGTCGTAACGGCGTGTTGCGCGCACTTCTGGCGACGCCGTCACATAGAGCTTCACAGGTGCCGCGGGGCAGACGACAGTGCCAATATCGCGCCCGTCGAGAACTGTTCCCGGCAGCTTCTCGGAAAACCGCCGCTGCGCCTCAACGAGCGCCCGGCGAACCGCCGGCATCACGGCAATTTTCGAGGCGGCTTCGCCAATCTCATGTCTCGACAATATATCGCGATCGAGACCCGCGAGTTCAACCTCGAGCGCCATCTTTTCAGCGACCGTCTCGTCATTGAGCGGGAGCCCGGCATCGATCAGGGCCTTGGCGGTCGCCCGGTAGGTGAGGCCGGTGTCGAGATGGTGAAAGCCGTACTGCTCCGCGATCCTGCGCGAAAGCGTGCCCTTGCCTGCCGCGGCAGGGCCGTCGATGGCGATGATGAAGCTGCCGGTCATGAAGTCATTCCGTGCCAAGGCCGCCGTAACGGCGTACCAGTTCCTGCATTTCGGCTTGCTCTGCCATCTTGTCGAGGCCCTTGGCAATACCCTCGCGGTCGGCGACCGGCCGGTTCTGGCTCACCTTCCATTTGCCTTCGATCTCGGCCATTTCGACGCCGATAATGCCCTTGAGCTGCGCACGGATAAATTCCTCTGGCGCATCGCCGACCGACCATGGCTTCTCACGCTGGCCCCCGAGCGGATGCGCACGGATCAGCGCATGCTGCACATTGAGATCGTCTTCGCGGAAATGTGGTGGCTGGTGCATGTCAGGCCTGTTCGATCTTCGCCCCGAGGCTCTTCATCAGATCCATGAACTGCGGAAAGCTGGTTGCAATCATACTGCTGTCGTCGATACCGACAGGATGCTCCGAAGCCAGCCCCATGACAAGGAAGCTCATGGCGATACGATGGTCGAGATGCGTGATGACCTGCTCGCCAGCAGCATTGCCAAGCCCCATTCCATCCGGCCGGCCGGTGACGGAAAGCGAGTCCTTGCCTTCCTCGCATTCGACGCCGTTGAGCTTCAGCCCTTCCGTGACAGCTGAGAGCCGATCCGATTCCTTGACCCGCAGCTCCTGCAGGCCGTTCATCACCGTTCGGCCCTTGGCAAAGGCGGCGGCGACGGCAAGTACCGGATATTCATCGATCATCGACGGTGCCCGCTCTGTCGGAACGGTGACACCGGTCAATTCCGAATGGCGCACGCGCAGGTCCGCGACATCTTCGCCGCCCGCAAGCCGCGGATCGAGGATCTCGATATCGGCGCCCATCTCCTGCAGCGTCAGGATCAGTCCCGTCCGCGTCGGGTTCATCAGCACATTGGAAATGGTGACGTCCGAGCTCGGCACAAGCAAAGCCGCCACCAGCGGGAACGCGGCGGAGGAGGGATCGCCAGGTACGTCGATCGTCTGGCCGGTCAGCTTGCCGCGGCCTTGCAGCCGGATCGTCCGCGTGCCGTCCCTGTCGGTCTTGATCGAAAGTTCCGCGCCGAAACCAGCCAGCATCTTTTCGGTATGGTCACGCGTGATCGCCGGCTCGATAACCGTCGTCACACCCGGTACATTGAGACCGGCCAGCAGCACCGCCGATTTTACCTGCGCCGAGGCGACGGGCAGGGTGTAGCGGATCGGGGCCGGCGTTTCCGGCCCGCGCAGCATCACCGGCAGGCGATCGCCCTCCATGGCTTTTACCTGCACGCCGATGCGGCGCAACGGATCGAGCACGCGGCCCATCGGCCGCCGGGAAAGCGAGGCGTCGCCGGTAAAGACGGTGTCGAAATCATAGACGCCGGCAAAGCCCATGATGAGGCGCGCGCCGGTGCCGGAATTGCCAAAATCGAGCGGAACCTCCGGTGCAAGCAATGCGCCGTTGCCTGTTCCGTTGATGATCCACGCGTCGCCCTCCTTGCGGATCACGGCACCCATGGCCTGCATTGCCTTGCCGGTATTGAGCACATCCTCACCTTCGAGGAGCCCGGCAACGCGCGTTTCCCCCGATGCCAGTCCGCCGAGTATCAGCGCGCGATGCGAGATCGACTTGTCGCCGGGAATACGGATGATTCCGGAAAGCCCGGAGGATCTGCGGGCGACGGCCGGCTTCGATGCGGAACCCTGCGACATGGGTTAATCCCTTGCAAAGGCAATACATTCAGGCCGCTCACGCCTCGGTGCCGGGATGTTTTTCCGGCGGGCCTTGCAGCAATCGCGGCTGGTTAGCACAAACTTGCCGAACGGTCATCCGGAATGGCGGTGAAAAGCCTGAAGTGCCCCGTGAAGTTTAGCTTTGACATGAGAAGCCGTAGCGATTATGGGGACCGGCTTATAAATTCCGAATAGAACGCCGGTTTGACGGCATTTGCCGAATTTCTCATTCGGCCATTCTCACGAGGCTTATAGTGGCGAAAGCGGAACTTGGTACAAAGCGCACTGATCCGGAAACCGGCAAGAAGTTCTACGATCTGAACCGGGATCCGATCGTCTCCCCTTATACCGGCAAATCCTATCCTYTGTCCTTCTTCCAGGAAACCTCGGCACTCGCCGAAGTTCAGGATGAGGACGAGGTTGCCGAAGTCGATACCGAAAACACCGAAGTCGAACTGGTTTCGCTCGAAGACGCCGATGACGCCGCTTCCGGCGACGATATCCCTGATATCGGCGACGACGACGTCGAAGTCGAAGGCGATGACGACGATACCTTCCTCGAAGTTGATGAAGATGACGAGGATGACGACATGAGCGACATCATCGGCGTCACCGGTGACGAAGACGAAGTCTGAGCGAACGAATACCGGCCCGGATGACAAAAATTTCCCGGGCCGGATTTTTTAGGCTTGCCATCTGCGAAAACCGCAAGTAATAAGCCGCCACTCCAGCGGGAACGCCTTCGGAGTATCCCAGGACCGGCGCAAGCCGGACCACCCTGATGGGGCTATAGCTCAGCTGGGAGAGCGCTTGCATGGCATGCAAGAGGTCAGCGGTTCGATCCCGCTTAGCTCCACCAAATCTCTCCAAATCACCAAATCTCTCCAAATGCAGTTCAGTAAGCACTTCAGGTCAGCATAACTGACATTTGTCAAAAGCTGTCTGGTTGCCACTTTTGCAGACGGCTGAAATCAGGTTCTTATATCGTGCGTCGAGGCCAGCCGATTCGGCGCTTCCCGGACACGAACCCATGACACGAGCAAGACGCCGCCGCATCATCAGAACCCGCAGGACCGCGACCGGACTGGCGCTGGTTGGCTCGATTTCCTTCCTTGCGGGAATGACGGATGCGACCGGCCTGCTTCTGACCGGGGACTTCGTATCCTTCATGACCGGCAATACGACGCGGGCGGCATTGGCGCTGAGCAGCGGCGATGTCAGGCATGCCGCCGTGCTTGTGTCGGCCATCATCGTCTTCGTGCTCGGCAATGCCGCCGGCATTGTCGTTGCGCATCGCGCGGAGCGGCGCATCTTCGTCGTGCTCTGCTGCGTCAGCCTCATGCTGGCGCTAGCCTCTATGATGACGCTGCAGGATCTGTTGATGACACGTTTCTATACGATCGTTCTCGCAATGGGCATGGTGAATGCGGCGGTCGAGCATATAGAAGGGCTGCCGATCGGCCTGACCTATGTGACCGGCGCGCTGTCGCGTTTCGGTCGCGGCATAGGCCGCTGGATCATTGGCGACCGGCGCCTCGACTGGACCATCCAGATCGTGCCATGGGGCGGCATGGTGCTCGGTGCCATCAGCGGAGCCCTCATGACGCGTCTTGTGGGCGCGCAGGCGCTGTGGTTGGTCTCCGTCTTCGCGATGGCGCTGGCGATTGTCGCCCTGTTTATTCCGCGCCCCCTGCAGCGTCGGTTCAATCAAAAGATCGGAGCCTCCGGCCCGCATTCGGCGCGTGCCAGATAACCGCCGTCACCACCCAGCCGAGCCTGAACGCAGAGAACCTGGGACCGCTCTTCGCGAACGGTACGGCCTTGCCGGCTACTACTTCGCCGGCCGCACCTCGGCGTTCTTTCCGATCTGAGGCTTATTTCTTGGAGATGGTGACGAATTTCGTACCCCGCACGCGGGTGGTGACGATGCAAGGGTCGCCGCCGGTGCGATCGCAGAAGCGCGGGTTCATTTTCATGGCGAGCACCATATTGCCGAAACGCTGGACGAAGTCGTAGCCAAAGATCTGCGCGGTCGCGATCATGAAGTAGCCGCCTTCGGCCACCTGCAGATAAAAATTATAGGTGCAGCCGTCTTCGTTGCACTGCGGACCCTTCTGGCCGTCGCAGGTGAGTTCGCCCTCGTTGACGACCACGTCCATGAGGCCGTCATTGTTGATATCCTGGCGGATGAGGAAACCGTCACCGAAGGATGCTTCCGTGCATTGTTCCTGGAAATGCTTCTTCTCATAGATCTCCGGGTCGGAGATCAGCGATTGCTGTGCGAAAGCCGCGACCGGCATGACCAGCAGCAGAACGATGTTCAGGAGTACGGGCAACAGCGTCTTCACGGCTTTCCTCTTATGGATAAAGGCTCTCTGGCCTTCCATTCTGTATGCGCCGCCTTGCGCCGCCCTTGCCGCAATGATTCAGTGTGCCTCGTTCCGCCGGTCTGGAGGCCTCGATGTCATTGCTCGTCTATCTCGATTACGCCGGCATTGCCCTCTTTGCCGCAACCGGCGCGCTGGCCGCCTCGCGCAAGCAGCTCGACCTGATCGGCTTCCTGTTTTTCGCGATCGTGACGGGGACGGGCGGCGGCACGGTGCGCGATATCATTCTCGGCCGCGTGCCGGTCTTCTGGGTGTTGAACCCGTTCTATATCGTCATCTGCTGCATTGCGGGTGTCGTCGTCTTCTTTACCGCCCATCTCCTGGAATCGCGCTATCGCCTGCTGATCTGGCTCGATGCGGTCGGTCTTGCCGCCTATTGCGTGCTCGGCGCCGCCAAGGGGCTGGCCGCGACCGGCTCGCCGACGATCGCCATTGTCACTGGTGCGCTGACGGCAACCTTCGGCGGCATCCTGCGCGATCTGCTGGCAAACGAACCATCCGTGCTGCTGCGCCCGGAAATTTACGTGACGGCGGCCCTGGTGGGATCGGGCGTCTTTACCGGCGTCAATGCGCTTGGCGCCGAGCTCTATATCGCATCGGCTTGCGGGGTCGCGGCAGCCTTCGCAGTGCGCGGCGGCGCCCTGTGGTTCGGCTGGACATTCCCGACCTACAAGCACATGCCTGGCCGACATCCTGACGATGTGATGTAAAAGTCAGCCTTGCTTCTGCCGTAGTCGGATCACCACGTCGACATGGGCGATTTCCATGCCCTCGGGCGGCGACGGCAGATTGGCGATGGTCAGATTGCTGATCGGAATATCGAGCACCTCGTTTTCGCCTTCGACGAAAAAGTGATGGTGATCGGAGACATTGGTGTCGAAATAGGTTTTGGCACTCTCGACGGCGAGAACGCGGATAAGGCCGGCTTCTGTGAACTGATGCAGCGTGTTGTAGACCGTCGCGAGCGAAACCGGCACGCCAGCGGTGACTGCTTCCTCGTGCAGTTCCTCGACGGTCAAGTGCCGGTCGCCCTTGGCAAACAGGAGGTCGCCAAGCGCGACGCGCTGGCGGGTGGGACGTAGGCCTGCACTACGCAGCCTGACCTCAATGGCGATCGGGGTTTCACCCGTCATTAACACCAACTCCGGTTATTCTGGCGAAAAGCAATCATGTTTGTTCAAAGCGATATAACTTTTGCGCAAAAGCCTTTCAATAGTTCAATGGGGACAAGAGCCTTCGAAAGGCCGCAAAAACGGGCTTTTGACGCAATTAGGTCTGGTCGCGGCCTTGGCCTTCCTGTATGCGACCACCAAATACTGGCTCAGACCCGGTCCGGAACGAAGAAATGAAGCCGCCATGCTTGCGCTTCATTTTCTGGTGAACTTGGACTAAAGACACACATCCATCGCCAAGAACGCGGGGGGAAACAGAGATTTATGACGACCAGACAGTCCAGCTACTCGTATGAAGAACTTATCGCCTGCGCACATGGCGAGCTGTTCGGGCCTGGCAATGCGCAGCTGCCTTTGCCGCCYATGCTGATGGTTCATCGSATCACGGAYATYTCTGAAACRGGYGGCRCCTTCGACAAGGGCTATCTGCGGGCCGAATACGATGTTCGCCCTGACGACTGGTATTTCCCCTGCCAYTTCGAAGGCAAYCCGATCATGCCSGGCTGCCTYGGCCTTGACGGCATGTGGCAGCTGACCGGCTTCTATCTGGGTTGGCTCGGTGAACAGGGCCGCGGCATGGCGCTCTCGACCGGCGAAGTGAAGTTCAAGGGCATGGTCCGCCCGCACACGAAGCTGATTGAATACGGTATCGACTTTAAGCGCGTCATGCGCGGCCGTCTGGTGCTCGGCACTGCCGACGGCTGGCTGAAGGCGGATGGCGAAACCATTTATCAGGCGACCGATCTTCGCGTCGGTCTCTCGAAAGACAAGACGGCGTGAAAACCGCATTTCGAGCGGCTCATGAAAACAACAAGGGTTTGATCAGATGAGACGGGTAGTTGTCACGGGTCTAGGTGTCGTGTCTTCGATCGGAAACGACGCGGCCGAAGTCACCGAATCCCTGCGCCAGGCAAAGTCCGGTATTTCCTTCTCCAGCGATTTCGCCGAACACGGCTTCAAGTGCCAGGTCTGGGGCAGCCCCAAGCTCGGCGCCGACAAGCTCGCCGAACTGGTCGATCGCCGCGCCATGCGCTTCCTGTCGCAAGGCGGCGCCTGGAATCATGTCGCCATGAAGCAGGCGATCGCCGATTCCGGCCTGGAAGACAAGGACTACAGCGAAAACGAGCGCGTCGGCATCATCATGGGTTCCGGCGGTCCGTCTACGCGCACGCTCATCGAAGCAGCCGAGATCACCGTCAAGAACAACAGCCCGAAGCGCATCGGCCCCTTCGCCGTGCCGAAGGCCATGTCGTCTACAGCGTCCGCAACGCTTGCCACCTGGTTCAAGATCCACGGCGTCAACTATTCTATCTCGTCTGCCTGCTCGACCTCCGCGCACTGCATCGGCAATGCCGTTGAAATGATCCAGTGGGGCAAGCAGGACATGATGTTTGCCGGCGGCCACGAAGATCTCGACTGGACCATGTCGAACCTCTTCGACGCCATGGGCGCCATGTCCTCCAAGTACAACGATACGCCGGATACCGCTTCCCGAGCCTATGACGTCAGCCGTGACGGCTTCGTCATCGCTGGCGGCGCTGGTGTGCTCGTCCTCGAGGAACTGGAACATGCCAAGGCACGGGGCGCCAAGATCTATGCTGAAATCATTGGCTACGGCGCAACCTCCGATGGCTATGACATGGTCGCTCCCTCGGGCGAGGGTGCTATCCGTTGCATGCGTCAGGCGCTGGCGACCGTGAAGGGTGATGTCGATTACATCAACACGCACGGCACCTCGACACCGGTCGGCGACAGCAAGGAAATCGGCGCCATCCGTGCGGTTTTCGGCGAGAAGCTGCCGCATATCCAGTCCACCAAGTCGCTGACGGGCCATTCGCTCGGTGCCGCCGGTGTGCAGGAATCGATCTATTCGCTGCTGATGATGCAGGAAGGTTTCATCGGCGAAAGCGCGCATATCAAGGAACTCGATCCGGAATTCGAAGGCGTGCCGATCGTCCGCAAGCGCATCGACAATGCCAAGATCGACATTGCCCTCTCCAATTCCTTCGGCTTCGGCGGCACCAACGCCACGCTCGTGTTCCAGAGCTACAACGGATAATAACAATGACCGGAATCATGCAGGGTAAGCGCGGCCTTATCATGGGCGTCGCAAACAACCATTCTATCGCCTGGGGAATTTCGAAGGCGCTCGCTGCCCAGGGCGCAGAACTGGCTTTCACTTTCCAGGGTGATGCGCTCGGCAAGCGCGTCAAGCCACTTGCAGCCGAAGTCAATTCCGATTTTCTTCTGCCCTGCGATGTTGAGGACATCGCGTCGGTCGACACGGTCATCGACACGATCAAGGAGCGCTGGGGCAAGCTGGATTTCATCGTCCATGCGATCGGCTTTTCCGACAAGAACGAGCTGAAGGGCCTCTACGCCGATACGACGCGCGAGAACTTCAGCCGCACCATGGTCATCTCCTGCTTCTCCTTCACGGAGATCGCCAAGCGCTGTGCGCCGTTGATGGAAGATGGCGGCACCATGCTGACGCTGACCTATAACGGCTCCACGCGCGTGATCCCGAACTATAACGTCATGGGCGTTGCCAAGGCTGCTCTGGAAGCTTCCGTGCGCTATCTGGCGGCCGATTACGGTCCGCGCGGCATCCGCGTCAACGCTATCTCGGCAGGCCCGATCCGCACGCTCGCCGGCGCAGGCATTTCCGATGCCCGCGCCATCCTGTCGTGGAACCAGCGCAATGCGCCGCTGCGCAAGACCGTCACCATCGATCACGTCGGCAGCTCCGCGCTGTACCTGCTTTCGGATCTCTCGATGGGCGTGACGGGCGAAATCCACTTCGTGGATGCCGGTTACAACATCACCTCCATGCCGGCACTGGAGACGCTGCGCAAGGCAGACGTCGAGTAAGGCCGGACAAGGCTTAAAAAGAAAAGGCGGCCATCGGCCGCCTTTTTTATTTACGTGCCCACAACACTTTGAAGCGGGCATTGCGGCAGGTTTCGCCGCTATCCTTGAAATGCTCTGCAAGCACCGGCTCATAAGGCAGGCCGCGATTGGCCACCAGCATCAGCCGCCCGCCGCCGCGCAGCGAAGAGGCCGCCGTCTTGATCATTGCCTGTCCAAGTGAAGGCTCAGCCGCATGGCCCTCATGGAAGGGCGGGTTCATGATGACGAGATCGTATTTGTCCCGCACCTGCTCGCCCGCCAGATCGTGCCAGAAGAAGCGCACAGGCGCGTCCGGGCAGTTCTCCGCCAGATTGGCCTTGGCGGCCTCCAGGGCCTCGTAGTTGGCCTCGTAGAGGTCAAGGCGGGCAAGGTTAGGAGACTTCTGTGCAAGTTCGGCGGAGAGATAGCCCCAGCCGGCGCCGAAATCGGCCGCATCGCCGGTAAAATCGGTCGGCAGGCGTGAGGCGAGAAGCTGCGAACCGGCGTCGAGCCGGTCATGCGAAAACATGCCGGGCGAGGCAATGAAGCGGCCGTCGACCCGAACCGGCGACTTGCCGAACTTCGCAACGATCTCGCTGACATCGGCCGGCCGGCCGAACCAGAAGGCGACGCCATGATATTTCGGCATATGCTCGGTATCGAGGCCGAAGCCTTCCACACGCTTGCGCAGCGGCTGGATGCCGTCTTCCTTGCCGCCGGCGACGACGATCAGCCCACCGGCCTTTACGCGGGAAAGGGCAGCGGCGATATTGGCTTCGTTTTCGCCCTTGTGCTTGGTGCAGAGCACCAGCGCTGCATCATAGTCTTCACCGTCTATCTCCGGCTTCGCCTCGATGCGCTGCGCCAGAAGCTGCCTGTAGAGCGGCTTGAAGCCCTGTACGGCCTCCAGGGACGCGGTAAAGCCCTCGGGTAGGGCGAAGCCTGCCTCTGCGCCAAGGAAGAGCACACGCTCGCCTTCGCCTGGCGGCGTGACGGTTTCGCTGGCAAAGGGGTGGAAAAGGGTCTTCAGCGTCTCGCGGCTCATGATCTGGTCCCGTCATCTGGAGCAATTCCAGGAAACTGCGCAGCGGTTTTCGTCCGCAATTGCGCAAAGGTCGAATACAAAAAGGGCGCGGAAACAGTCCCGCGCCCGGATATCAGCGGAGAAGGCGCGGCTTATTCGGCCGCTTCATCCTTCTTCTTGTCGCCCTTTTCGGCAGCTGGGATTTCCTGGCCGGTGGCCTGGTCGACGACCTTCATGGACAGGCGAACCTTGCCGCGCTCGTCGAAGCCGAGCAGCTTGACCCAGACCTTGTCGCCTTCCTTGACGACGTCCTGGGTCTTCGCGACACGCTCGGAAGCAAGCTGCGAGATGTGGACGAGGCCGTCACGGGCGCCGAAGAAGTTGACGAAGGCGCCGAAGTCGGCGGTCTTGACAACAGTGCCTTCGTAGATCTGGCCGATTTCCGGCTCGGCGACGATCGAGTGGATCCACTTGCGGGCCGCTTCGATTTCCTTGCCCGAGGAGGAGGCGATCTTGACGGTGCCGTCGTCCTCGATGTTGATCTTCGCGCCGGTCTTTTCGACGATTTCGCGGATGACCTTGCCGCCGGAGCCGATGACTTCGCGGATCTTGTCGACCGGAATGTTCATGACTTCGATGCGCGGAGCGAATTCGCCGAGCTGGCCACGGCTTTCGGTGATGGCCTTCGCCATTTCGCCGAGAATGTGGGCGCGACCACCCTGGGCCTGGCCAAGAGCGACCTTCATGATCTCTTCGGTGATACCGGCGATCTTGATGTCCATCTGCAGCGAGGTGATGCCGTCGGCAGTACCTGCCACCTTGAAGTCCATGTCGCCGAGGTGATCTTCGTCACCGAGAATGTCGGAGAGGACGGCGAAGCGATCGCCTTCAAGGATCAGACCCATGGCGATACCGGCAACCGGCTTTGCGAGCGGTACACCTGCATCCATCAGAGCGAGCGAGGTGCCGCAGACGGTAGCCATCGAGGACGAGCCATTCGACTCGGTGATCTCGGAGACGACGCGCAGCGTATAGGGGAACTGTTCGGCCGAAGGCAGCATCGGGCGAATGGCGCGCCATGCGAGCTTGCCATGACCGATTTCACGGCGACCCGGGGAGCCCATGCGGCCGGTCTCGCCGACCGAGTAGGGAGGGAAGTTGTAATGGAGCAGGAAGCGCTCCTTGTACATGCCCGTCAGGCTGTCGACATACTGCTCGTCTTCGCCGGTGCCGAGGGTGGCAACCACGATCGCCTGCGTTTCACCGCGGGTAAAGAGCGCCGAACCATGCGTGCGCGGCAGAAGGCCGACTTCCGATACGATCGGACGAACGGTTTCCAGGTCGCGACCATCGATGCGGCTCTTGGTGTCGAGGATGTTCCAGCGGACGATCTTGGCCTGCAGGTGCTTGAAGATCGCGCCGACTTCTTCGGCCGTGTACTTGGCTTCGCCTTCCTCGGGGAGGAAGTGCGCCTTCACCTTGGCCTTGACGGCGTCGACAGCTGCGTAGCGGTCGGCCTTCTGGGTGATCTTGTAGGCTTCGCGAAGTTCGCCTTCGGCAAGGCCGAGCATTTCGGATTCGAGAGCGGAATAGTCTTCCGGCTGGAAGTCACGCGGTTCCTTGGCGGCAACTTCGGCGAGCTTGATGATCGCGTCGAGAACCGGCTGGAAGCCCTTGTGGCCGAACATGACGGCGCCGAGCATGACGTCTTCCGGAAGCTCCTTGGCTTCGGATTCGACCATCAGGACGGCATCGTAGGTGCCGGCAACGACGAGATCGAGGCTCGATTCATCCATCTCGTCGAGATGCGGGTTGAGAACGTATTCGCCATTGATGTAGCCGACGCGTGCGCCGCCGACCGGGCCCATGAAGGGAACGCCGGAAAGCGTCAATGCCGCAGACGTTGCAACCATGGACAGGATGTCCGGGTTGTTCTCGAGGTCGTGCTGGATGACGGTGACAACGACCTGGGTGTCGTTCTTGTAGCCTTCCGGGAAGAGCGGGCGGATCGGGCGGTCGATCAGGCGGGAAACGAGGGTTTCGTTTTCGCTCGGGCGACCTTCGCGCTTGAAGTAGCCGCCGGGGATCTTGCCGGCTGCATAGGTCTTTTCCTGATAGTTGACCGTCAGCGGGAAGAAGTCCTGGCCGGGCTTCGGTGCCTTGGCGGAAACGACGGTCGCAAGAACCACGGTTTCGCCGTAGGTGGCGAGCACAGCACCGTCAGCCTGACGGGCGATCTTGCCGGTCTCGAGCTTGAGCGGGCGGCCTGCCCACTCGATTTCTACTTTATGTGTATCGAACATGTCTTGTCCTTCAATGCGGCCAACGCGCCGTCTCCGTGAGGAGCAGCACAGCGTCGACCACAATCAGTGTGACGCATCACGGGCAAGACAACGGGAAGCTTCGAGCGGACGATTTCCCTCGGGAAATCGGGCCAAAGCTCTTGTGAAACTCTGGCCGAAAGCATCCGGCAATCCTGCCCCATGACAGGTCAACGGTTGGTCTGGCAGATCCGGCCCATCCGGAACTGCCGTCTTTCCATTCACACAGATAGCGCGCGCTTGGAAAATGTCATCGGGAGACGCACTCCCGAAAAAACATTCGGCGGGCGAAGTGCTTCGCCCGCCGAAAAATCATTATCGGCGGATACCCAGGCCGTTGATCAGCTTGGCGTAGCGGCCTTCGTCCTTCTTCTTGAGATAGTCAAGAAGCGAGCGGCGGCTGGAAACGAGCGTCAGCAGACCACGGCGGGAATGGTTATCCTTCTTGTGGTCCTTGAAGTGTTCGGTCAGGTTGTTGATGCGCTCGGTGAGGATCGCAACCTGTACTTCCGGCGAACCAGTGTCGCCCTCGGTGGTCGCATATTCCTTGATCAGCGCAGCCTTGCGCTCAGCAGTAATCGACATCGGACAATCCTTTCGTTGAGAGGAGTTTAAGTCGCCAAAAGCCGGGATGTCGTCCAGCCTTGGCCGCGAATGCAATCGGGGATACCCTGATGCTGGCGCTGCCTATAAACCAAATAAGCAGCGTTGGAAAGAGGGGCACTCGTAGCGGTTTCAGCGCCCCGCCATGGCGTCCCGGATCATCGCATCGTATCCTTCGGGATCCTGTAGCATGGCGAAATGGCTGGCATCCTTCAGGATGACGAGTTTTGCGCCTGGAATTTCCTTCGCCATCATCTCTGTATGATCGAGCTTTACGGCCTCGTCATGATCGCCGATGGCGAGAGTGACCGGCACCGTGATCTTTCCGAGATCCGCTGCCGTCCAGGCAGGCTGTGTCGCCCACATTTCCGAGATTTGTTTGACGAAGGCGTCGTATTCGTTCGGCGTCGGCGACAGCTTTTTGTAATATTCGCCGGCAACATTGATGTAGTCGTTGAAGGTCTTGTTGCTCATGACGTCGGACTTAACGCCGTCGGTCGTGACATTTGCCGCCTGGGCGATGACGCGCGTGAGCTTTTCCGGATGTTTCATCGCCATGTCGATGCCGATGATGCCGCCGTCCGACCAGCCAACCAGCGTCACCTTGCCGATTTTCAGATAGTCGAGAAGCGCTGCATAATCCGATGTCATCAGATCATAGCCGAAGGGCTGCTGGCTGCGCGTGGAGCGCCCATGCCCGCGGCTGTCGGCAACGATGACGAGGTGATCTCTAGCGAAATCGGCGACCTGATGGCCCCAGACATCGGCATTTCCAAGCCCGCCGTGGATGAAGAGGATCGGGTCGCCCTCGCCATATTCGGCGTAATACATCTTGATGTCGTTGACTTCAGCCATGCCGCTCGCCTTCGGCGCCGACATGGAAGGAAAGGCCGGAAGTTCGGCCCAGCGCTCGCCAGATTGAGCGATCGTAACCGTGAGAAACAACGAAAAGAACGTCAGTATTCCCAAAGCGATTTTGCGCATATTTTTCCCCTATGACGGGCCGTTATGGCCCGCCGGGAAACATATCGCATCGCCTATTTCTGGCAATGCCGCTATTTGCAACTGTCAGGCGAAAACACGCTTCGGCCGGAATTCACCCTGTCCGATCTCGCCGATCGCGATCAGCCTGCCGCGGGCCGTCGCATAGGCCTCGCTTTCGGCAACCGGCGCGTCGCGGCCGCGCACCAGGATAGGGTTGCCCATTTTCAGCCGGTGCGCCTGATCATCACTGACAACAAGGTGCGGCAGGGTTGATAACGCCTCGCAGGTATCGATCAGTAGTGCGTCGAGGGCGGCAAGACGCTCATCCATGTCCTCGATCTCTTCGAGCGCCGTGAGCTTTGCAAGCGGCACCATCGTCTCTTCTGCAAAGGGCGCGACGAAAGTTCTGCGCAGGCCGGAAACATGACCGTAGCAGCCGAGTTCGCGGCCGAAATCGCGGGCAAGCGCCCGCACGTAGGTGCCCTTGCCGCATTCCACCTCGAAATGCGCGGTATTGGCATCCGGGCAGGCGAGAAGCGTCAGACGATGAACCTCGACCTCGCGTGAGGGGATCTCGACCGCCTCGCCGTCGCGCGCCAGATCGTAGGCGCGTTCACCGGCGATTTTGATGGCGGAAAACTGCGGCGGAACCTGGCTGATCGTGCCGATATATTTCGGCAGGATATCGCGGATCTGCTGCTCGCTCGGGCGCTTGTCGGAGTTCTGCGTAACATCGCCCTCGAGGTCGTCGGTTGCCCGCTCTTCGCCCCAGCTCACCGTGAACTCGTAGATCTTGCGGCCATCCATCACATAGGGGACGGTCTTGGTGGCATCGCCGAGCGCGATCGGCAGCATGCCCGAGGCCAATGGATCGAGTGTGCCTGCATGGCCGCACTTCTGCGCCTTGAAGAGCCACTTGATCTTGGAAACGGCTTCCGTCGAGCCGAAATCCACCGGCTTGTCGAGGATCAGCCAACCGGAAATCGGGCGGCCCTTGGGTTTGCGTGGTTTGGACATCAGTCTCTTCTGTTATTCGTCGTCATTGTCGAGATCGCGGCTCACCTCGGGCGAGCGCAGCAGGTCGTCGATCTTCTTATAATTGTCGAAGCTGGTATCGTCGCGGAAGCGCACTTCCGGCATGTATTTCATCTGCCGGAGCTGCGGTCCGAGCCGGCCACGGATGAACTTCGCTTTACGGTTCAGCGCGTCGATGACGATCGTGTGGTCGGAAACGCCGAGCGGCGTCACATAGGCCGTCGCGATCTTCAAGTCGGGCGACATGCGCACCTCGGAGATCGAGATCACGGTCGCCTCGATGATGTCGTCGCGCACTTCGCCGCGCTGCAGCACCTGGGTGATTGCTGCGCGAACCTGCTCGCCGACGCGCAGCATGCGCTGCGACGGTGCCGAGGATGTAGGTCTTGTTGCCATTGTTCTTTATCCCAAAAGGATCGGGCGCCGGACTGGATGATCCGGCGCCCGTCCAAGATTTCAATCGTCGCCCGATCAGAGCGTGCGCGTGATGTGCTCGACGCGGAAGCACTCGATGACGTCGCCGACACGCATGTCTTCGTAGTTCTCGAAGGCCATACCGCACTCCTGGCCCATCGGTACTTCAGAGACTTCGTCCTTGAAGCGCTTGAGGGTCTTGAGCTTGCCTTCGTGCACGACGACGTTGTCGCGGATGAGGCGGACACCCGCGCCACGCTCGACCTTGCCTTCGACGACGCGGCAACCCGCGACCTTGCCGACCTTGGTGATGTTGAACACCTCCAGGATCTCGGCATTGCCGATGAAGGTCTCGCGACGTTCCGGCGAAAGAAGACCCGACATAGCCGCCTTCACGTCATCCACGAGGTCGTAGATGATGTTGTAGTAGCGGATCTCGATCCCCTCACGTTCGGCGAACTGGCGTGCCTGCGCATTCGCACGCACGTTGAAGCCGATGATGGCAGCGTTCGATGCTTCGGCAAGCGAGATGTCGGACTCGGTGATGCCGCCTGCGCCCGAATGAACGATGCGGGCACGAACCTCGTCGGTACCGAGCTTGTCCAATGCGCCGGCAATCGCTTCGATCGAGCCCTGCACGTCGCCCTTGATGACCAGCGGGAATTCCTTCACGCCGGTGGTCTGGAGCTGCGTCATCATCTGTTCCAGCGAGCCGCGCTGTCCCGACAGGCGGGCAGCTGCCTTGTCGCGTGCGAGACGCTGACGATACTCCGAGATTTCGCGGGCGCGGCTTTCATTCTCGACGACGGCAAACTTGTCACCTGCCTGCGGCGTGCCGGAAAGACCGAGAACCTCGACCGGGGTCGCGGGACTGGCTTCCTTCACATGGTCGCCCTTATCGGTGACCAGGGCGCGCACGCGGCCCCAGACGTCACCGGCAACGATGATCTGACCCGGACGCAGTGTGCCCTTCTGGACAAGCACTGTCGCAACCGCACCACGACCGCGGTCGAGCTGGGCTTCGATGACAGTACCCTCAGCCGTCCTGTTCGGATTGGCCTTGAGGTCGAGAATTTCGGCCTGCAGCAGGATCGCTTCGAGCAGCTTATCGAGGTTCTTGCCCGTCTTGGCCGAAACTTCGACGTCGAGCACTTCACCGCCCATGGATTCGACGAAGACTTCGTGCTGCAGAAGCTGGTTGCGAACTTTCTGCGGATCGGCCTCGTGCTTGTCGACCTTGTTGATCGCCACGATGATCGGAACACCGGCCGCCTTGGCGTGGTTGATGGATTCGATCGTCTGCGGCATCACGCTATCGTCAGCCGCGACCACAAGGATCGCGATATCGGTAGCCTGCGCACCGCGGGCACGCATCGCCGTAAAGGCTGCGTGGCCGGGAGTATCGATGAAGGTGATCTTCTGGCCGTTCTGTTCCACCTGATAGGCGCCGATATGCTGCGTGATGCCACCGGCTTCGCCGGAGACCACGTTGGCATGGCGGATAGCGTCGAGCAGCGAGGTCTTGCCGTGGTCGACGTGGCCCATAATGGTGACGACAGGCGGGCGCGAAACCAGTTCGCCCTGCTCGTCGGACACATTGAAGATGCCGAGTTCGACGTCGGATTCGGATACGCGCCTGACCGTATGGCCGAATTCACCGGCGATGAGTTCAGCGAGGTCGGCGTCGATGACGTCGCCCGGCTTCATCATCTGGCCTTCCTTCATCAGGTACTTGATGACGTCAACGGCACGTTCAGACATGCGCTGCGACAGTTCCTGGATCGTGATGGTTTCGGGCAGTACGACCTCGCGGGTGATCTTCTCGCGCGTCTCCTGCATCTGGCTGCGGCGGAACTTTTCCTGCCGGCGGCGCATGGCCGAAAGCGAACGCCCGCGTGCATTGCCGTCGTCATCGACGTTTGCGGTGGTAACGGTCAGCTTGCCGCGGCGGCGGTCTTCCTCGCTCTTCGGGCGGGTTGTCACCGGCTTTGCGGGCTCCGGACGAACCGGGCGGCCACGGACCGGACCGCTGCGCGAAGCACCGCGGTCTTCCTCTTCGCCTTCATTACGGCGACCACGCACACCTGCCGGTGCGCCTGGCGCAGGCCGGGCGGTTGAGGGCGACGGAGCGGTTTCCGGACGGCGAGCGGCCGGCGCGGCTGCCGGTGCCGGCTGCTGCGGACGAGGAGTTTCAACACGTGCTTCCACTGCAGGAGCGGCAGGTGGTTCGGCCAGGGCTGCTGCTGCGGCCTCCGCCTGGCGTACGGCCTCTTCTGCGGCGCGCAGCTTGGCTTCCTCCGCTTCGGCGGCCTGGCGTACGGCCTCTTCTGCCGCGCGGCGCTTTTCTTCCTCAGCACGACGGATGGCGTCCTGCGCGTCACGGGCTTGCGCGTCGGCAAGCGCGCGGCGACGGGCATCCATTTCCTCAGGCGAAAGGTGGTTCAGCACCACGGGACGTGGACGATCCTGCTGACGCTGCGGCTGGTAGGATTGCTGCGGACGCTGGTTTGTCTGCTGCGGGCGCTGGTTGTTCTGGCCACCAGGCTGTTGAATGCGCGGGGCCGGAGCCGACTGCTGCGGGCGCGCCTGCACAGGCGCCGGCGCCGGTTCAGGCGCGCGCACCGGAGCTACGGGAGCAGGTGTCATCGGCTTTTCGTCTTCAGGGCGCATCGGGCGCCGCTTGCGGGTCTCGACGACGACCGCCTTGGTGCGACCGCGACCCATATCCTGGCGAACGGTACCCTGGCTCATTCCTGATGGTTTCAGGGTGAGGGTTTTCTTCCCCGTTGCGCTGATTGTCTTGTCGTCGTTGCTGTCGGTCATTCGTTCCCGTTCCTTCGGACAGGGAACGATGAAGCCATCAGACCCTGTCAATCACATACAATCGATCAATGATATTGCGGCCGGCTTCCGCCGGTGACCGCATCATTGTTTTTGCTGGCCAGCGCCGCCCGGTGCCCGGGACTGACCGCCGTTACGGTACTGTTCGAGCATCTTTGCGCGCTTCACTACACCTTCACCCGCCTGCCCTGCAAGCACTGCGGCATGGATAAAAGCATTCTGGCCCATCACCCCTTCCATTTCGCTCTCCGAGAAGAGACGGAAGGAAGGTATTTCTTCCTCGGTTTCCATTCCGAGGTGCCAGGCCTTGCGAGCCTGGTCTATTTTTCTCACGCCATCGGCGGCTGCATCCGTCGAATGGAACACTGCAAGCGCAGCCCCGCTGCGTATTGCGGCATCCACCTTGGCCGAGCCAGTGACGAGCTGGCCCGCCTTGCGCGCCATATTCATCATCTGCAGAAGCTGCTGCAGAAACAGCCGCTCCACCCGCTCGGCGAGGTCGTCGGCTGCCTTGACATCGGCCTTGAGGGCGCGGGCGAAGAGCTTCTTCGCCACCGCCCTCTCGACCAGCGACCGGTCGATCTTCACCCAGCAGCCGCGTCCCGGCAGCGTGCGCTTCAGATCCGGCACCACCGTCCCGTCAGGGGCGGCCACGAAGCGGATCAGCTCATCCGGCGATCCGCTTTCGCGTGTTGCGATGCACATGCGGCCGTTCACGTCGTAACCTGCAAGATCATCGTCCTCAGGAGATGTGTCCGGCGTCAGTGTCATTATGCGTCCTGCTCGGTCGCATCGGCTTCGACAGCTTCCGCGTCCTTCGCAAGGTCTTCTTCAGTAATCCAGCCGGCGAGCAGGCGGGCCTGCACAACCATCTGTTCGGCTTCGACGCGCGAAATGTCGAACTTCGAGAACAGGCCCTCGAACTTCTTCGTTTCGCCATTCTTGCGTTCGGTCCAGCCGACGAGATCGTCGGCTGCGCAGCCTGCGAAGTCCTCGATCGTCTTGATACCGTCTTCGCCGAGCGCCACCATCATCTGGGCGGTTATGCCGTCGATCTGGCGCAGTTCGTCGGCAACGCCGAGAGCCTTGCGCTTCTCGTCCATTTCCGCCTCGAGCTTCTCGAGGAATTCGCGGGCGCGGGTCTGGATTTCCTGCGCGGTGTCTTCGTCGAAACCGTCGATCGAGGAGATTTCGTCGAGATCGACATAAGCCAGTTCCTCGACAGCGGCGAAACCTTCCGAAGCCAGAACCTGGCCGACCATCTCGTCGACATCGAGCGCGTCCATGAAGAGGTTGGTGCGCTCGTTGAATTCCTTCTGACGGCGCTCGGACTCTTCGGCTTCCGTCATGATGTCGATGTCCCAGCCCGTCAGCTGCGACGCGAGGCGGACGTTCTGGCCGCGGCGGCCGATGGCGAGCGAAAGCTGCTCATCCGGAACGACCACTTCGATGCGTTCAGCATCTTCGTCGAGAACGACCTTTGCGACTTCGGCCGGCTGCAGGGCATTGACGACGAAGGTCGCCGGGTCCTGCGACCAGGGAATGATGTCGATCTTCTCGCCCTGAAGCTCGCCGACGACGGCCTGGACGCGCGAACCACGCATACCGACGCAGGCGCCGACCGGATCGATCGAACTGTCGTTCGAGATCACGGCGATCTTGGCGCGCGAACCCGGGTCGCGGGCAACCGACTTCACCTGGATGATGCCGTCGTAAATTTCCGGCACTTCCATGGTGAAGAGCTTCACCATGAACTGCGGATGTGTGCGCGACAGGAAGATCTGCGGGCCGCGCTGCTCGCGACGGACATCATATACGTACGCACGGACGCGATCGCCATAGCGAACATTCTCGCGCGGGATCATTTCGTCACGGCGGATGATGCCTTCACCGCGGCCGAGGTCGACGATGACATTGCCATATTCGACGCGCTTGACCGTTCCGTTGACGATTTCGCCGACACGATCCTTGAATTCGTCGAACTGGCGGTCACGCTCGGCTTCGCGCACCTTCTGCACGATAACCTGCTTGGCCGACTGTGCGGCGATGCGGCCGAAATCCATCGGCGGCAGCGGATCGGCGATGAAGTCGCCGATGGCGGCGTCCGGGTTGCGGTCGCGGGCCAGTTCCAGCGGGATCTGCGTGGAATAATCTTCGGCCTTCTCGACGACTTCGAGCAGGCGCTGCAGACGGATTTCGCCGGTCTTCGGGTTGATGTCGGCGCGGATATTGGATTCGGTACCGTAACGGGAACGCGCCGCCTTCTGGATGGCATCGGCCATCGCGGCAAGCACGATCTCGCGGTCGATGACCTTTTCGCGCGCCACTGCATCTGCGATCTGCAGAAGTTCGAGCCGGTTTGCACTGACTGCCATTGTTGTGTTTCTCCGTCCTTGACTACCCGGGTTCCCGTCCCTGGAGCTTGCGTTGATCGGTTATTCTTCGTCGTCCGCTTCGTTCTGGTTCGCAGCCTGCGCCTTTGCCAGCTTGTCGGCGCGCAGTGCATCCCGGATCAGATCGTCGGTCAGAATGAGTTTGGCATCGCTGAGCGCAGTGAAGGGGATGACGACCTTCTGCTCCTCGCCATAGGCAATCTGATCGCGTTCGATCGTAAACCCGTCGGCGTCCGCTTCGACGATCTTGCCGCGGAAGCGTTTGCGATTGCCGATCATGATCGACGTTTCGCACTTTACGAGGTGACCCTGCCAACGAACGAAATCGGATTTCCGCACCAGAGGGCGGTCGATACCCGGCGAAGACACTTCTAGATGATACTCTTTATCGATCGGATCTTCCACATCGAGCACCGGAGAAATCGCCATGGAGACCTGCTCGCAGTCTTCGACGCTCATCGTGCCATCGTTCTTCTCGGCCATGACCTGCATCGTCATGCCATTCTGGTTGAGCATGCGAACGCGAATGAGGCGGAAGCCGATGTCGACGAGTACGGGTTCGATAATGTCGGCAAGACGCTGGTCAAGCCCGGTCTCGGTAATCAGCCGCGGCTCATGTTGATTGTCTGCGTTTGTCAGATCCGACAAGCGGTGCGCTCCCTGCGATTTCTGGCATTCGGGGTGATCGCGCTAATAAAAAAGAGCGGGTCCTTGCGGCCCACTCTTCATCGAACGATCAAGAATTTGAGTGCCATATAGTCCCGTTTTTTGGAAATTGCAAGGTCGGCGCCGATTCCGCCTCTTCCACCCCTGCAAGTGCGAGCTAACCTATGGCGAGCACTCATCTTCCGCATATATTGCTATTGAGGCACAACGATAAAAGCGGGGGGAAGCGTGGCCTATACGTCTTCGACATTTGCGCCTTTGCGCCATGAGACCTACCGCACCATCTGGTTTGCAAGCCTCGCCTCGAACTTCGGTGGCCTGATTCAGGCTGTCGGTGCCGCCTGGATGATGACGGTCATCACCTCGTCCGAGGACATGGTCGCGCTGGTCCAGACCTCGACGGCGCTGCCGATCATGCTGTTCTCGCTGATCTCGGGCGCTCTCGCCGACAATTATGATCGGCGCCGGATCATGCTGACGGCGCAATCTGCGATGTTCGTGGTCTCGATCGTGTTGACGGCTTGCGCCTTTCTCGGCTGGATTACACCCGGACTGCTGCTCTTCTTTACGTTTCTCATCGGCTGCGGCACGGCGCTCAACAATCCCTCCTGGCAGGCCTCTGTTGGCGACATGGTACCGCGCGCTGATTTGCCGGGCGCGGTTACGCTGAACAGTATGGGCTTCAACATTACCCGCAGTGTCGGTCCGGCGATCGGTGGCGCTATCGTGGCCGCTGCCGGTGCCGCCGCGGCCTTTGCAGTGAACGCGTTGAGCTATATTGCGCTCCTTTATGTGCTGTTCCGCTGGCGGCCGAGCATGCCTGCCTTGACGCTGCCGCGCGAAACACTCGGGAGCGCCATTTTTGCCGGCATGCGTTATGTCTCCATGTCGCCCAACCTCGAAAAGATCCTCCTCAGAGGGCTGATATTCGGTATCGGTGCAAGTTCTATCCAGGCGCTGCTGCCGGTCGTCGCGCTCGATCTCGTCTCTGGCGGGCCGCTGACCTATGGTTTCATGCTCGGCGCCTTCGGCGTCGGCGCGATCGGTGGCGCCATCCTGAGCACCAGTCTGCGCGAGATGTTCTCCAGTGAGACGATCATCCGCTTGGCCTTTACAGGCTTTGCACTCAGCGCCGTGATCGCAGCTCTCAGCCCAAGTGCCGTGCTCACCTCGGCCGGGCTGCTTGTAGCCGGTGCCTGCTGGGTTTCGGCGCTTTCGCTCTTCAATATCATCGTCCAGCTTTCGACGCCGCGCTGGGTGGTCGGGCGCGCTTTGTCGCTCTACCAGACCGTCACCTTCGGCGGTATTGCCGGTGGAAGCTGGCTCTGGGGTGTTGCCGCCGACCGGTATGGTCTTTCGAATGCACTGCTGATGTCGGCTGCGGTCCTGCTGCTTGGAGTCGTGATCGGCCTGCGCTTTTCCATGCCGGCTTTCGCCTCGCTCAATCTCGATCCGCTGAACCGCTTTATCGAGCCCGCGCTCGGTCTCGATATCACGCCGCGCAGCGGCCCGATCGTCATCCAGGTCGCTTACCAGATCGCCGATAGCGACTTGGCCGAATTCATGACGCTGATGGTTGAACGCCGCCGCATCCGCATCCGCGATGGCGCCCGCAACTGGGCACTGATGCGCGATCTCGAAAATCCCGGCCTCTGGACGGAAACCTATCACACGCCGACCTGGGTCGAATATATCAGGCACAACCAGCGCCGAACGCAGGCCGATGCCGAAAATACCGACCGGCTTCGCGCCCTGCACTGCGGCGAGGGCCTGCCGAACGTTCATCGCATGATCGAACGGCAGGCCATTCCGCCCGTCGATGACGTCTTCCACAAGGCACCGATCGATCTGCACCATTGAGGTCAGCCATGCACGTCTTCCGAAGCGCACGACAATCCGATCTCGCCGACATCATCCGGCTGCTCGCCGATGATGATCTCGGCAGCACACGGGAGGTCGTCTCGGATCCCGTCGATATACGCTATCTCGCAGCCTTCGCCGCAATCGAGGCAGATCCCAACCAGTTGCTGGCTGTTGCAATCGACGAGACGGACCGGGTCGTCGGCTGCTTGCAGCTGAGCTTTCTTCCCGGCCTTTCGCGAACGGGCATGTGGCGGGGCCAGATCGAAAGCGTGCGCATTGCGAAGGGCCATCGTGGTTCCGGGTTCGGTTCGCAATTCATCGAATGGGCGATCGCCCGCTGCGCGGAACGTGGTTGCGGTCTCGTGCAACTCACATCCGACAAGACGCGTGCGGATTCGATCCGGTTTTATGAAAAGCTCGGTTTCGTGACGAGCCATGAGGGGTTGAAGCGCAACCTGTAAAGCATCCGCCTGGCGCGCACGCCTCTTACTTGAGCTTGCCCTTCATCGATGCCTCGGGAAAGCAAGTCGGTTTCATGCCGTTCTTTTCCTGCCACTGGCCGATCGCGCGGCGTGTCTTGTAGCCGGGCAATCCATCCGAACCGCCGACATCGTAACCCTGCCGTTCCAGTGCGCGCTGCATGGCGGCGACATCCGAGCGCAGCATCTTGCCGACATCGCCCCATTGTCCCTGGAAGGAACCGGAACCGGAGGCGATGCGGTCGGCAAGGTTGCCGATATAGAGGGCATAGAGGTCGGAGTTGTTGTATTCCTTGATGATATAGAAGTTCGGCGTGACGATGAATTCCGGCCCGTCACGCCCCGCAGGAACCAGCATCATGCCCTGCGCTTTCAATTCGCCGGATGGAAAACCCTTGCCGGAAATGCGTTTGATGCCGAGCGACGCCCAGTGGGAGAGCGGCTTGGCAAGATCAGGCCCTTCCTGTGCGCACGAGACTGGGTCGGGGATCGTCACTTCGAAGCCCCAGTCGCGGTCGCGCTGCCAGCCCTTTTTCACGAGGAAATTGGCAATCGAGGCGAGCGTGTCGGGAACCGAGGTCCAGATATTGCGGTGACCGTCACCGTCGAAATCGACGGCATATTTCAGGTAGCTCGTCGGCATGAACTGCGGTTGGCCGAGCGCGCCTGCCGACGATCCCTTGAAATCGGCAGGGGTCACGTCGCCGCCGTCGAGAATATGCAGCGCAGCGATCAGCTCCATGCGGAACATCTCCTTGCGCGTCGACATGAAGGCTTTGGTCGCCAGAATCTCGACGGCGGAATTCGGGATCTTCGCCGCGCCAAAACCGGTCTCGCGTCCCCAGATTGCCAGCACGATCGAGCCTGGCACGCCATAGGTCTTTTCGATGCGGCTGAGCGTCGAGGCATATTGCGAGGCAAAGCCGCGTCCGGTCATCGCAAGCCGCTTCAGTCGATCCTCGTTAAAATAGGGGCCAGGGGAGGAAAACTCGGCCTGAGTTTGCTTCTGCTCCTTCGGCGGCGGAAAGCCGGGAGGGGCAAGATCGGTCAGGGTCCAATCCAGTTCAACGCCTGAAAAGGCGGCGCGGAAGGTCTTCTCTGAAATGCCGTTTTTTTTCGCTTCCGGCCAGAGATCGGCCTGCACCCATTTTTCGAATTGGGCTTCGACATCGGCTTTCGAAGGTGCGGCGTGAGAGGGCAAGGGAAAAAGTGCGGGCACCAACATGAGCGTCAATATCCGCAGCCGCCGTAAAATACCCCCCTCTGCCCTGCCGGGCATCTCCCCCACAGGTGGGGAGATTGGCTGGGCGCGCTGTTTTCCGCCAGCTATCGACGTCTCAACCGGGTAAGCCGTTCGTGAGATGGGAGACCCGAGCCGCTCGTGATCTCCCTCCTTGTGGGGGAGATGCCCGGCAGGGCAGAGGGGGGTGGTTTGCCGCATCCTCAATTCCCTCATATTGCTGTGCGCGCTCGAAGCGCAGCCGTCAGCGTACCCTCGTCGAGATAGTCGAGCTCGCCCCCCACAGGCACGCCATGCGCCAGCCGCGTGATTTTCACATTGAGATCTGCGAGCTGGTCGGTGATGTAATGCGCTGTCGTCTGCCCCTCGACCGTCGCATTCACAGCGATGATGATTTCCTTGATACCGCCCTCGCCGACGCGGTTGATCAGCCCGCGGATATTGAGATCGTCAGGGCCGACTCCGTCAAGCGGCGAGAGCGTGCCGCCAAGCACATGATATGCGGCGTTCAGTGCGCCGGCGCGTTCCAGCGCCCAGAGATCCGAGACATCCTCGACGACGATGATCACGGATTGGTCGCGCTGCGCATCGGTGCAGACCGTACAGGGATCGACCGTATCGACGTTGCCGCAGCGCGAGCAGATTTTCACCTTGTCATAGGCTTCGCCCATCGCATGTGACAGCGGACCGAGAAGCTGGTCCTTCTTCTTGATGAGATGCAGCGCTGCCCGCCGCGCCGAGCGCGGCCCGAGGCCCGGCACTTTCGCCAGAAGCTGGATCAGTTTTTCGATTTCGGGGCCAGTGACTCTCTTTGCCATACGCCGTTCTTAACTGATATGGAACGAAAACGGAATCACGGAAGAATCGCTGAAACCATGAAAATCCTCGCCGTCTGCCGCGGCTCCGCCGAAAGGCTGCCGGGCAAAAGCTACAAGACCGGTATCTTCAAACATGCCGTCACCGGCGGCATCATGATCGATGCCGAAGGCCTCGTCGGGGATGCCATCTGCAACAGGAAACACCACGGTGGCGTCGATCAGGCCGTCTATCTGGAGGGTTCTGTCAGCCTCGACTGGTGGGCGAGCGAACTCGGCCAGCCCGTCGAGCCCGGCACCTTCGGCGAGAATCTCGTCATCGAAGGGCTTGATAACCGCGATGTCGCGGTCGGAGACCGCTTCATGACAGGCGAACTGATCCTCGAAGTCACATCCTGCCGCATCCCCTGCGCCACGTTCGCTGCGAGGATGAACGATCCGAAATTCGTCAAGCGCTACACCAGAGCAGCACGCCCCGGCATTTATTGCCGCGTGATATCAAATGGAATCGTGGAAGCTGGAATGCCGGTCGAGTATAAGCCATTTTCGGGCGTTGCAGTCACAATGCCGGAAATGATGGAAACCTTCGGACGCCGGCTTTCAGCAGCAGACCGCGAGCGCTATCTGGCGGCGCCTGTTCACTACAAGCTGCGAGCCGAACTGGAAGCACAGCCATAGCTCAACGGATCGCGATCGTGACGGCAGCGCCCGCCATCGTTCCCGCACTCACCCGATTGGCGATCTGCACGGCACGCCGGCTCTTCAGAAAACCGCGCGCCTTTGCGGCGAGGAACATCCAGCTGAAATCGACGACAGCCAGAACGACGAACAGCGTGACGACGAGTTCGGCCCAGCCGGCAAGCGATACCGACGGGATGTCGATGATCGACGGCAGAAGTGCCACATAGAACATCATGATCTTCGGATTGCCGAGCGCAATCGCCAGGCCGGTCAGAAACATCCGACCACGCGAACGTTCCTGCGGCAGCTCCTCTTCCTCGACATCAGCTTTGGCGAACCACATCCGCCAGGCGAGATAAAGAAGATAGAGCACGCCCAACCATTTAATGACGACGAAGACGTGGTAGAAACTTTCGGCGATCGCCGAGAGGCCGGCAATGGCGCAGGTCAGCCAGATCGCATCCCCGGCCCACATGCCGAACAGGAAAGGCAGCACGTCGCGCGCGCCTTTTGAGATGACCCGGGCGACAAGCGCCGCAACGCTCGGTCCGGGTGTGCCGGCGGCAATGAAAAGAGCGCCTGCGAAAACCAGCAGCGTCGTCAAGGTCATCATCTCCCGTCTCCTCTTCCGGGGCCAGTCATTACCGGACCAGTCGACGAAATCAGAAAGGCAGCTTGAAACCGGGCGGGATCGGCAGGCCGGCCGTCAGCGCCTTGGTCTTTTCGGCAGCAATGGCTTCCGCCTTGTCCTTGGCATCCTTGTGGGCGGCAACGATTAGGTCTTCGAGGATCTCGACATCGTCTTCCTTGAAGAGGGAAGGGTCGATCTTCAGGCTCTTCAATTCGCCTTTGCCGGAGATGATGACGGTGACGAGCCCGCCGCCTGCCTTGCCTTCGGCGGTCAGCTCGGCGATTTCCGCCTGCATCTGTTCCATCTTGGCCTGCATCTCCTTGACTTTGCCCATCATGCCCATGATGTCGCGCATCGTCTTCTCCTTCTTGAAACTAGAATTCTATGTCGTCGCCGGGCAGGATATCGCCCTCTTCGGATTCGGCGGCAGCAGGCGGGTTGACCTCCTCTGCTTCTTCCTCCGGCGTCGGCGCCCGCACGCGTACGTCGATGATCTTGGCACCCGGAAACTGGGCGAGAATTGCCGCGACATCAGGATCCTGACGCGCATCGCTGACGCGCTGCTCCTGCGCCTTGGTTTCCGCCTCCACCATCGTCGGCCCGCCTTCTTCGCGGCTGGTGCTGACGATCCAGTGGATGCCTGTCCATTCCTTGAGCTTGACGGCAAGCTCGTTGAGCAGCGTGCCGGGTGCGCCCTCGGTGAGGTTCACGTCCAGACGGCCAGGCTCGATCCGTACGGGCCGCACGAAGTTACGCACCAATGCCTTGAGTTTGACGTCGCGTTTTTCAGCAGCGAGATCAACGATATCGCTAATCGAACCGACCGGCACGAGCGGCTTCGGCGCTTCCGCCGGCTTCGTCTCGACGCGGCCGATACTCTGCGGCTCCAGATTGGGCACGGCGCGCAGCATGGCGGTTGGCCCCGAGGGCTGTGGCCGTGGGGCGGGCTCGGGAGCCCGTGCCGTCACATTCGTCTGGTAGGGCACGCGCGTGCCGCCGCCATTGCCCGAAGGCACAGGCGAGGACGGGCGTGGTGCACCGTTTTCGTTGGAAAATTCCGCAAGCCGCCGCGCCGCATCCTCAGGTGCCGGCAGATGTGCTGCATGCGCGAGCCGGATCAGCACCATCTCGGCTGCACCCGCCGTGCGCGAAGAGTTTTCCGTCTCTGGAATGCCCTTCAGCAGCATCTGCCAGATGCGCGAGAGCGTGGTAACCGCGACACCTTGCGCAAATTCCGCAGCCTTGGTGCGCTCCACTTCGCTGAGCGATGGGTCGTTTGCGGCATCGGGCACATATTTCAGCCGCGTCACCAGATGCGTGAAGTCGGCGAGATCCGTCAGCACCACGACCGGGTTGGCGCCCGCTTCGTACTGGCTCTGGAATTCATTGAGGGCGCTTGCGACATCGCCGCGCACGATATGCTGGAAGAGGTCGACGATGCGGGCGCGGTCGGCAAGGCCGAGCATGCCGCGCACGGCCTCGGCTTGCACCACGCCGCCGCCATGCGCGATCGCCTGGTCCATCAGCGACAGGCCGTCACGGGCAGAGCCTTCCGCAGCGCGCGCGATCATCGCCAGCGCATCCGGTTCCGCCTCGATGCCTTCCTTGGCGGCGATGGTCGAAAACAGGCCGACGAGATCGGAAGCGCTGATGCGGCGCAGGTCGAAGCGCTGGCAGCGCGAGAGAACGGTGATCGGAACCTTGCGGATTTCCGTCGTCGCGAAGATGAATTTCACATGCTCCGGCGGCTCCTCGAGCGTCTTCAACAACCCGTTGAAGGCTTGCGTCGAAAGCATGTGCACTTCGTCGATGATATAGACCTTGAAGCGGGCAGAAACCGGCCGGTAGCGCACCTGCTCGATAATCTCTCTGATATCGTCGATGCCGGTATGCGAGGCAGCGTCCATCTCGATCACGTCGACATGGCGGCCTTCCATGATCGCCTGGCAATGTTCGCCCGGCACGCGAAGGTCGATCGTCGGCTTGTCGATCTCAGCCGTCTTGTAGTTCAAGGCGCGGGCCAGAATGCGCGCCGTCGTCGTCTTGCCCACGCCGCGAACGCCGGTCAGCATATAGGCCTGCGCGATGCGACCGGTCTCGAAGGCGTTGGTGAGCGTACGGACCATCGGCTCCTGGCCGACCATCAGGTCCGTGAAATCCTTGGGGCGGTATTTGCGTGCCAGCACCCGGTATCCGGTGCCCGTCGAGGCGGCATCTTGTGATTGTCGCTCGGTGTCGCTCATCGCCCTGCTTGCGCCCGGAAGGCCGGGCTTCTTGGAAGAGAAGGTGGGAGGCTGGCACGATGACCCGTGCCGGGCTCGTTAGGGCTGCTTCCTTCCGGACCTGACCCGGTTGGCGAGTGGCTCGTCCACCACCAACCTCCCGGATGCACATATCGGCAAATTCCTCATCAAAAGCAAGCCAAGCTCCGAAAAAACTGCTAGTCCATTGGAAAACATGAGGAGAATGCCTTTGAGCGATTTCGTGCTCGACCCCCGGCTCGAAAACGACAGCACCAGTATCATGGTGGCTGGCCTGTGCGACGTCAGGCTGTCGAAGGACGCTCGCTGGCCCTGGCTGATCCTGGTGCCGTGCCGAGCTGATATCACTGAGATCTTCGAATTGACGCCGCTCGATCAGGTGCTGCTGACCTTCGAGATCGAGCTCGTCTCCGCAGCACTCAAGAAGGTTACCGGTGCCACAAAAATCAATGTCGGAGCTCTTGGCAATATCGTCCGCCAGCTTCATGTTCATGTCATTGCGCGTTCCGAAGGTGACGCGAACTGGCCGGGTCCCGTCTGGGGTTTCGGCAAGGCCGAGCCTTACGAGGACGCAATACGAGACGAATTCATAGCAAAGCTGCGGGAAGCCCTTTCACCATGAGTCATTCGCTTTTCGATTCGGACCTGCCGCATCCGGAACCCAGCAATCTCACCGCCTTTGCCGCAAACGACCTGCACCGCGACAGCGAACATCGCGATGAAGCCTCGGTCGAAAAGGCGCTTGCCCGCGAAGGCACGCATATTTTCGCCTTCGCCAAGGACAAGCTGGTGCTCAAGCACGACGGCCAGGTGCTCGATCCGCTCTTCGCACGCTACGAGCTGCAGGAACTGAAGCCGAACTGGGACGAGACCGTATTGCTTGGCTATAGAAAGACCGGTGAGCCGCGCCTGGCCGTACCCGTCGGTATCGATGCCGAAAGCATGGCAAGCCAGTACAAGCCGGTCGACGGTCGCTCGCTCTTCCGCGACGAGCTTGTCGACGAAATGCTGCTCGGCGAGTTCTCGCAGGCCGCAAGCCTCATCCGCTGGAACAGCGACAACCAGTTTTGTGGCCGTTGCGGCTCGGTCATGGAAATCCGTATCGGCGGTTACAAGCGGGTCTGCACGGCCTGTGAGCACATGATCTTCCCGCGCACCGATCCCGTCGTCATCATGCTGACAGTCGATGAGGAGCGTGATCTTTGCCTGCTCGGTCGCAGCCCGCATTTCGCGCCCGGCATGTATTCCTGTCTGGCAGGCTTTCTGGAGCCCGGCGAGACGATTGAAAATGCCGTTCGCCGTGAAACGCTGGAAGAATCCGGCATCAAGACTGGCCGTATCCGCTATCATGCCTCTCAGCCTTGGCCGATGCCGCATTCGCTGATGATCGGCTGTTATGCCGAGGCGAAGTCGCGCGATATCCACCGCGATGAGGCTGAGCTCGAGGATTGCCGCTGGTTCACCCGCGAGGAAACCATCGAAATGCTGGAGCGTCCTGGCGCCAACGGCAAGGCGCCGCCGCCGAAGGGTGCGATTGCCCATCGCCTGATGCGCGATTGGGTCGAGTGGAAACGCTGAACAAGAGGTCGGAGAGCACGGATGATCGTCAGCCGGCCCGGCCTGTCTGCATGAGGGCATAATCATGGTCGCCCGCTCAGAACGGCTGCTGACCCTGCTTCAGACGCTCCGGCGCTATCGGCGGCCGGTCACCGGCACTGTATTGGCCGAAGAAACGGGCGTCAGCCTTCGCACACTCTACCGCGATATTGCGAGCCTTCAGGCGCAAGGCGCCATGATCGAGGGCGAGGCCGGCATAGGCTATGTGCTGAAACCCGGCTTCATGCTGCCGCCGATGATGTTTTCCGAGGAGGAGCTGGAAGCACTGGTGCTTGGCTCGCGTTGGGTGGCGCGCGCCGCCGAGCCGCGCCTGGCCAATGCCGGCGCTGATGCGCTGGCGAAGATCGCCGCCGTGCTGCCGCCCGACATGCGCGATATGGTCGATTCGGCCACACTTTTTGTCGGCCGCAAACGGCAGGATGAGGACAAGGCGGATGTTTCGGCCATCCGCAAAGCGATCCGCCTGGAGCGTATCCTTGAACTGCATTATGGCGACGAACAGGGACGTATTTCCCGCCGCCGCGTCTGGCCCTTCGCGCTCGGCTATTTCGAGCATGTGCGGATCATCATGGCCTGGTGCGAACTGCGCCAGGATTTCCGTCATTTTCGCACCGATCGTATCATCGATATGACCATCCATGACACGCGGTATCCGCGTCGTCGCACCGTTCTCCTGAAGGAATGGCGGGAAACACAGGATACTCCGATCGAGCACTAACGCTACTGCCATAAACTGTCAGCAGGAAGCGCTATTGTCAGTACCAGTCCAGCAGGAAGGAGTACTGATCATGGGAATGCCCCAAGTCGTTCAATATGCCGGCCGTCGTACTTCAGTCGGAGCCGGAAAAAACCTTCGTTCGCGTCTGGTGCGCCTGTTCGCTGACAGGTTCACAGGAGCCTCATCACGCCGTCCGCGCCTAGATCTCGAGACGATGCCGCAGTGGCACAAGCGCGATCTCGGCATCATGGACGGACAGGACTGGCGCGTCGGCGACGATCTCTTCCGTTAAGGCCGCACGCCGGCCACATTGATATTCCTCCCGGTAACGATTGCGGCGCTGTCTGCAGCGCTGCAATCCGAGAGCTACTGCCATAAAATGGCAGTAGCTCTCGGCCGGGCATCTTTCAACCCAGTGGAGAACTGAAATGGCCAGCCCCAATCTTATTATCCTCTATGTCAAGGATCCCGCTGAAAGCGCTGCCTTCTATCGCAATATTCTGAGCCGCGAGCCGGCTGTGGAGGCGCCGAATTTCGTCGCCTTTCCGCTCGATGGCGGCTTCACTCTCGGCCTCTGGCGCCGCAGCAGCGTCGAACCGCAGCCCTCTGCCATCGGCAACCGCGGTGAGGTCGCCTTCATGGTCGATGGAGAAAATGCCGTCGCCAGGCACTACGAAGACTGGCGCGGCCGTGGCCTGCCCTTCGCTCAGGATCTGACCGAACTCGACTTCGGTCCGACCTTCGTCGTGCTGGATCCGGACGGGCATCGCTTGCGTGTTTGTGAGCCGGATAAATAAATCAAGGTATGCATAAGGCCTCTCCGGTCAGTTGTCGGAGAGGCTTTGGGTAATCCTTACAGAAGTCCCCGCATTGCATGGCCCTTGTAGACGCCGAGGATGCGCACCTTCTCGGAGAAGAAACGCAGTTCCTCCAGTGCCCGTCGCACATGCGCGTCGTTCGGGTGGCCCTCGATATCAGCGTAGAACTGCGTCGCCACGAACTTGCCGCCGAGCTGATAGCTTTCGAGCTTCGTCATGTTGATGTTGTTCGTCGCAAAACCGCCGAGCGCCTTGTAGAGCGCTGCCGGAATATTGCGGACGTTGAAGACGAAGGTGGTGACGATCTTTTCGTCACTGGCAGCGCGTTCTGCCCATTCCTCATCACGTGACAGTACAACGAAGCGCGTCACATTGTTTTCCGTATCCTCGACATTCTCGGCGATGATATCGAGGCCGTAAAGGTCGGCGGCAAGGCGCGGCGCGAGCGCCGCCATCGAGCGGTCGCCGGTTTCCTTGACGAGCTTGGCGGCCCCTGCCGTGTCGCCGGCGATCACAGGCTTCCAGCCATTGGCGCGCACGATCTTGCGGCATTGGCCGAGCGCATGGATATGGCTGTGCACAGTGCGGATCTCGTCCTTCGTCACGCCCGGCAGCACCATGAGCTGAAAGCGGATCGGCATGAAATATTCGCCGATAATGTGCAGGCGCGATTCCGGCAGCAGGTGGTGGATGTCGGCGACGCGGCCCGCAATCGTGTTTTCGATCGGGATCATGCCGATATCGGCGTCACCATTGTCCACCGCCGTGAAGGCATCCTCAAAGGTCTGGCAGGGCAACGGCTCCATGGTCGGAAACATGTCGCGGCTCGCCATGTCGGAATTGGCGCCAAATTCGCCCTGGAAGGCGATTCTGTTGGTCTTGATGTTCATGAGGAAAATCCGTCAGTTGGCCTTTGCGGAGAGAATGCGCCGCGCCTTTTCGAGGTCGGCCGGAGTATCGACACCAAGCGGAACCGTGTCAACGATCTCGACATCGATGCGCATACCGGCTTCGAGTGCCCGCAACTGCTCCAATGATTCGCGCTTTTCCAGCGTCGATGGGCCAAGTGAGACAAAACGCTCGAGTGCCGCGCGTCGGTAGGCATAGAGCCCGATATGGTGATAGAGCGGCCCGTTGCCGTAAGGCGCGGTCGTGCGGGTGAAGTAAAGCGCACGCAGACGGCTGTCGGAGAGTGGTGAACCGACGACTTTCACAATGTGCGGCGCGGTCTTGTCGTCGTCGTTGTCGATTTCGGTCGTCAGAGTTCCAATATCGACGGCTTCGTTCTCGAGAGGGCGCAAAGCCGCACGCACGGTTTCCGGCTCGATCGTCGGCAGGTCGCCTTGGATGTTCACGACGATTTTGGCTTTCGCGTCTGGATCGACCTTGTTCAGTGCCTCGAAAATACGATCCGAGCCAGACTGATGGTCTTGGCGTGTCATGACCACGTCAAAGCCCGCTGCGGCGACAGTATCGAACACCTGCTGGTCGTCGACGGCAATAACCACCCGGCCGATCGCCGCTTCCTGTGCTCGTTTCGCCACCTGCACGATCATCGGCAGACCGCAAATATCGGCCAGCGGCTTGCCCGGAAGGCGGGTCGAGGCCATGCGTGCGGGGATCAGCACCAGCACGTCATCCAATTTTGAATCAGTCATTGTTCGGGCCTTCTAATCCGGGTTGAAAAGTGGCAAAAAGTCTCACGCACAAGACCATTTAGACAGTTGCAACGAATAGCCAAAAGACATAGGTTCCGCGCAATTTCAAGATGGTCCGGTTTCTGGTCTGCCGGCTGCAAGGGGAGCATTGCAGATGAATTCATACGTCAATACGGCCGTGGGGGCGCTGCTAGGAACGATCTTCGTTCTGATGTCTGTCTCCATCGCGTCCGAGGGGATCTTCCATTCCGAGGCGCCGGAGAAGGAAGGTTTTGCCATCGTCGCCGAGGAGGCACCCGCCGCCGGCGGTGAAGGCGCACCTGCTGCCGTTGCTGTTCCGATCGCGCAGCTTCTTGCCAGCGCCGACGCCAAGGCCGGCGAGACCGTATTCAAGAAGTGTCAGGCCTGTCATGACGGCACCAAAGGCGGACCGAACAAAGTCGGCCCGAATCTCTTTGGTGTCGTAGATCGGCCGATCGCTTCGCATGAAGGCTTTGCATATTCCTCCGCCATGAAGGACTTCTCCAAGGGCAGCAGCGAGCATTGGACCTTCGAAAACCTCAACAAGTTCCTGCTGGCACCGAAGAAAGACGTCCCGGGTACCGCCATGGGCTTTGCAGGCCTGCCGAAGGATCAGGACCGCGCCAACGTCATTCTCTATCTGCACACGCTGGCAGATTCACCGGCTCCGCTGCCGGATCCGAATGCTCCGACTGCAACGCAGTAAGAAGCGACGAATTTTTTCGAGAAGAAGCCCGGTCACAAGCCGGGCTTTTTTATTGCCTCAGGCACCGAGAATATAGGCCCAGAAGGAAACGGTGATCGCGCCGAGCGCCGTGGTCACTGTAATCGTCGAGGCGGCAAGGCTGTGACCGACGCCGAAGCGGTTGGCGATCAGCCAGGCATTCACCCCCGTCGGCACCGATGAGGTCAGCACCAGAGCCGCCGCCCATTCGTTGTTGAGGCCGAAAAGATGGCTTGCTGCCCACACACAGCCAGGCAGCAGCAGCAGCTTGAAGGCGGAGGTCGCGCTGGCGATCCCGACATTACCGGAGACGCCGTATTTCTGCAGCGCCATACCGAGCGAAATCAGCGCCGCCGGACCAGCCGTGCTGGCGATCTGCCCAACGACGGAGCTGACCGTTGCCGGCATGGTCAGGCCCGAGACGTGAAAGACCGCGCCGGCCGCGATGCCGATGACCAGCGGATTGTGTAGCAGGTTCAGGCCGATCTGCTTCAGTACTAGGGTCATGCTGCGGTCGCTCTTGCCGGAAATCTTGCGTTCGGCATGTTCCATCATGATCGTGCCGGCCACCATCATGATCGGGAGATGCACGGCAAGCAGGATGGAAAGGGCAACAAGCCCTTCGCTGCCCACAGTACGCTCGACCAGCGGAAGACCGATGAAGATGTTGTTGGCGAAGGCGGAGGACACGCCGGCRAGCACGCCGATCCGCTCATCGCGCCCGAAGAAGCGCGTGGCAACGATGTGCCCGGCCGTCCATGTCACCGCGACACCGGCAAAATAGACGATCCAGAGCCGAAACGGCGACGCGCCATGGAAATCGGCCTCGGCGATGGTGCGGAAAAGCAGCAGGGGCACGGCGATCTTGAAGACGAACTCGCTCAAGGCATCGCCGACCTCAGCCGTCAGCAACCCTATTCGGACAATCAGCCAGCCGATGAGAATGAGAAGGAAGATCGGAAGAACGTCGAAGATGATGGCTGACATAAACTGCTGCTCTGCGCGGGGATCGCCGAGGTCTAGCAGCTAACCGCCAGCCATGACAAATGCCTTGGATGCAATATCTTTCGCGGCGCAACAAAAAAAGCGGGCTAGGCCCGCTTTTCCGCATCCGGTCCTGCCGGATAGCCGGTTGCGATACTGCCAGTTCATCCGTGGTCAGCGTCGTCCCGATAAGATTGAAGGGATCATCCCTCCCATACCCGGCCATACGAGATACCTGCATGCCGGTCTTCCTGATGCTGTTTTAGGCAGGCACGGTGACAGCGGCATGACGAATAAACGGCAGTTTTGCGAAGACTTGGAAGGCAGTGTGCTGTTTATCCTTCCAATACCGGCAAATTTCGCTAAGACCGACTACCGGCTATCACAAATCCGGGACTTCCCATTTCATGACCAAATTCGATGTTCTGACAGTCGGCAACGCAATCGTCGATATTATCGCCCGTTGCGACGACCAGTTCCTCATTGACAACAAGATCACCAAGGCAGCGATGAACCTCATCGATGCCGATCGCGCCGGACTGCTCTATTCTCGCATGGGGCCGGCACTCGAAGCTTCCGGCGGCAGCGCCGGCAATACGGCTGCAGGCGTGGCAAGCCTCGGCGGCAAGGCCGCCTATTTCGGCAAGGTCGCAGAAGACCAGCTCGGCGAGATCTTCGCGCATGATATCCGTGCTCAGGGCGTTCACTACCGGACCGAGGCCAAGGGAAAATTTCCGCCGACCGCACGCTCGATGATTTTCGTCACCGATGACGGCGAACGCTCGATGAACACCTATCTCGGCGCTTGCGTCGAACTCGGGCCTGAGGATGTCGAAGCGGATGTGGTGGCGCAAGCCAAGGTGACCTATTTCGAAGGTTATCTCTGGGATCCGCCGCGTGCCAAGGAAGCGATCCTCGATTGCGCCCGCATCGCCCACGAGAACGGCCGCGAAATGTCGATGACGCTCTCCGACAGCTTCTGCGTCGATCGTTACCGCAGCGAATTCCTGGACCTGATGCGCTCGGGCAAGGTCGATATCGCCTTCGCCAACCGCCAGGAGATCCTGTCGCTTTACGAGACCGACGATTTTGAGGAAGCGCTGAACAAGATCGCCAAGGATTGCAAGATCGCCGCTGTGACCATGAGCGAGGACGGCGCCGTGATCCTGAAAGGCAACGAGCGCCACTACGTCGATGCGATCAAGATCAACGAAGTGGTTGATACGACGGGCGCCGGCGATCTCTTCGCCTCAGGCTTCCTCTACGGCTACACGCAGGGCCGCACGCTGGAAGATTGCGGCAAGCTCGGCTGCCTTGCCGCCGGCATCGTCATTCAGCAGATCGGCCCGCGGCCGATGAAGTCGCTCTCCGAAGCTGCAAAGGAGGCGGGCCTTATTTAAAGGCCTCGCCCGGATAGGCACCCCAGATTTCCGACTGCGCCACCCAGCCTTCGGCGCCGTCGGTCTTTGCGAAACACCATTCGCCATTGCACTCGCCGATCGAGATCATCACACCAGGCTCCAGTTTGGCGACGATGCTGGCGGACGGCTGCGATTCACGGCGCAGGTTGACATAAACGCCCTTGCCTTTGCCCTTCATCCACGGTGCCGCGATTGCGGCCCGCTGGCCCGACAGCAGCGACTGATTGACCCAGCCCTCGGTGCCGTCGGCATCGCGGATACGGCGCCAGTTGTCGTATTCCTGGATGATTTCGACCGGCAAACCCGTCTTCAGATACATCCAGGAAACCGCATAATCTGTTCCCGGTCCGATGCGCAGGTTCACGCGTTTGGACTTCAGCGTCACGAAGCGCGGCAGCGGCAGGCCGCTCGGCCCCTTGGCCGCCTGGGCTTGTGCAAATTCGATGGTGCCCGCCGATACGGCAAAGGCAACCGCCAGAACGAGGCAGGACTTCAGAACTGTGCGACGCATGGAAGCTTCCGTTGGCTCGAATTCGCAGCAGGCCGCGCCTGCTCGCTTTCCGGGATTCCCCGGCCGCCACACGAGTTTTGTTTGTCTTCGCGTGCGGGTCTGGTAGAAAATGCCCGGAACGGGAAAATGATCGCCCATCTTGGTTAAAGACCTCTAAACAAGGCACTGCAAGCCGCTATGACGACGAAGAAAAAACCGAAGGTCTACATAACCCGCAAGCTGCCTGATGTCGTCGAAACCCGCATGCGCGAGCTTTTCGATGCCGAGTTGAATATCGACGATACGCCGCGATCCGTCCCCGAACTCGTCGAAGCCGTCAGGACCTGCGACGTGCTGGTTCCGACCGTGACCGACCGCATCGATGCTGCCCTCATCGAACAGGCCGGGCCGCAGATGAAGCTGATCGCCAGCTTTTCCAACGGTACCGACCATATCGATGTCGAGGCCGCCGCCCGAAAAGGCATCACCGTCACCAACACGCCGAATGTGCTGACCGATGACACCGCCGACATGACCATGGCGCTGATCCTCGCCGTACCGCGACGAATCGGCGAAGGTGCGCGCGTGCTGACCGACAAGCCCGGCGAATGGGCCGGCTGGTCTCCGACATGGATGCTCGGGCGACGCATCCATGGAAAGCGAATCGGCATCGTCGGCATGGGCCGTATCGGCACGGCCGTTGCGCGACGCGCCAAGGCCTTCGGCCTGTCGATCCACTATCACAACCGCAAACGCGTCAATCCGGCGACCGAGGATGAGCTGGAGGCGACTTATTGGGAGAGCCTCGACCAGATGCTCGCCCGTGTCGACATCGTCTCGGTCAATTGCCCCTCGACGCCCGCAACCTTCCATCTCTTGTCGGCAAGGCGCCTGGCGCTGCTTCAGCCGACGGCCTATCTCGTCAATACTTCTCGCGGTGACGTGATCGACGAGGCTGCTCTCATCAAAAGCCTGCGGGAAGGAAAGATCGCCGGCGCCGGGCTCGATGTTTTCGAGAACGAACCTGTCGTCAATCCGAAGCTGGTAAAGCTCGCCAATGAGGGCAAGGTCGTGCTGCTGCCGCATATGAGCTCGGCAACGATCGAGGGACGTGCGGAGATGGGCGACAAGGTCATCATCAACATCCGCGCCTTCATCGATGGTCATCGCCCACCGAATCGGGTGCTGCCGGGCCGGTGATGGCCGGAGCGCTCCCATCTCTAGCTGGCCGGATCAGCCGGCGAGCGCTTTCTTCATCTCGATAAACGTCACGCGCGTAAAACCCGGATGGGATTTCTCTGCGGTCTTTTCAAAGCCCCAGGCAGCGAAGGTCGAGTGATTGTCGACGAGCTCTATCCGTGTCTCGAGCCTCAATGCCGGAAGGCCGAGATTAAGCGCCGTCTCTTCGGCGATATCAAGCAGTTGCCGGCCGATGCCCCTGCCTTGCGCGGATGGCAGAACCGCGAGTTTTCCGACATAGAGGCAATCTTTCTCCGGGCGCAGGAAAATGCAGCCGGCAAGCTGCCCCGCATTCTCCACGGCATAGGCGATTTCCGCCTTTGCCTTTTCCGCCAGCGATTCCATCGTCAGGCGAGTTGCGGAGGAGGGCGGATCGATGCGGCCTTCCATATAGGCGAAGGATGCGAGAATGAGATCGAGCAGCTCGCTCCAGCGGGCAAAGCTCTCATCGATGCGAAAAGGCGTCATGCGGTCCTGCTCTGCCTCGCGCGCCGGCGCCTGTAGCGGATCGTATCGAAACGGGCAGACAGGGCGTCATAGAGCAGCAAGCGGCCGATCAGCGGTTCGCCGGCACCTGTAATGAGCTTGATCGCTTCCATGGCCATCAGCGTGCCGATCACGCCCGTCAATGCGCCAATGATACCGGCCTCCGCGCAGGCGGGGATCAATCCGGCCGGCGGTGCTTCGGGAAAGAGATCACGATATCCAGGGTTCTGCGTGCCGTCTTCCGCAGCCTCATAGGGTTTCAGCACCGTCAGCGACCCGTCGAAGCGGCCGACGGCACCTGTCACAAGTGGGATACGCGCTTCTTCTGCTGCATCGGCAGCCATATAGCGCGTCTCGAAATTATCCGAGCCGTCGATCAAGAGATCGAAGCCTGAGAGGTGCAAACGCGCCGTATCGGCGGAAAGGCGCTCAGTGAAACGGATGACCTTGATATGCGGGTTCAGCCGAGCGATCGCAATGGCCGCGCTTTCCGTCTTCATTTCGCCGATCGTGCCGGAATCGTGGATCACTTGTCGCTGCAGGTTGGAGAGCGAAACACGGTCGTCATCGGCAATGCCGAGCGTGCCGACGCCTGCGGCTGCCAGATATTGCAGGATCGGCGCCCCGAGCCCTCCGGCGCCGATGACAAGCACGCGCGCGGCCTTCAGCTTCTGCTGGCCCGCGCCGCCGATTTCCGGCAGCAGGATATGGCGATGATAGCGTGCGATTTCGTCAGGGCTGAGGGGTTCCATAGGCGTGATGCTAACATGCCCCGAACCGTCGGGAGAAGCGCTATCGCTCATTCGAAAACCCTTCCGTCAGCAACCGTGAAAAATTGCGCCCGCTCGGCAAGTGCGGCAAACATCTGATGGTCCGTTCCCGTCATGAAGGCCTGGCCGCCAAGCCCGTCTATGAGGTCGAACAATGCGGCTCGGCGTCCCTCGTCGAGATGGGCGGCAATCTCGTCCAGGAGCAGAACCGGCGCATGGCCAGTCAGGTTGCCGACGAGCCGCGCATGGGCAAGCACAAGGCCCACCAGCAGGGCTTTCTGCTCCCCGGTGGAGCAGCGCGCCGCTTCCATCTGCTTCTCACGATGATGCACGATGAGATCGGCGCGATGCGGCCCCTCCAGCGTGCGTCCGGCGCCGGCATCGCGGTAGCGGTTGGCGGCGAGCGTTGCCGCATACTCATCTTCCAGATCAACTGCGGGTCGGGAGAATTGGCCATCCATGAAGCCCGAGAGCTGCAGCGATGCTGATGGGAAGGGGGAGGTCTCGCGGCTTTCCTCGATGAGCCGTGTCAGCAGGCCGAGCATTTCCTGCCGGGCGAGTGCCATGGCAATACCGAGGCTTGCCATCTGCTCCTCGATGCCGGAAAGCCAGGACGGATCGAAGCGGCCCTCATCGAGCAGCTTGTTGCGGCTGCGCATGGCGCGCTCGAAATCGCTCGCCCGCTTGCCATGCTCAGGGTCGAGCGACAGCACCAGCCTGTCGAGGAACCGCCTGCGATCGGACGAGCCACCGGTAAAGAGCCCGTCCATTGCCGGCGTCAGCCAGAGCACACGCAGGTGGTCCGTCAGCTCGTCAACCGTCTTGGCCGTGGTTCCGTTGATACGCAGCCGGCGCGCCATCGCCTCGTCGCTGGTATCGATCCCTGTGCCGATCTCGACATCGCCTTCCATGCCTTCAAGCTCGGCAAAGATCGAAAATCCGCCCACAGCACCGACGCGGGTAATATCGCCATAGGCGGCGCGGCGCAGCCCGCGTCCCGGTGACAAGAAGGAGACCGCCTCCATCAGGTTGGTTTTGCCGGCGCCGTTGTCCCCGGTCAGCACCACGTGCCGCCCGTCGAGCGTAAGCGAGGCCGACGCATAATTGCGAAAGTCGGTCAGTTTCAGACGGGAGAGGGCAACCTTGTGCGGCATCGGATATCCGGAAACATCAAGGCTAACAGTGAGAGCCTTTCCTAGTCAGAATGAATCAATCTGACTAGAAAAGGCTCTAAGCCGAAGCGTCAGGGATATCAAGGCTGAGAGCCGTTTCGGCTGTCAATGCCTGCGAGGGGTGGGCGGCTCGAGCTGTGCCTCGGCCTCCGCAATCGCCTTTTCGATCCAATAGAGGAGATCCGGCCGGTCTTCGATCGAACCGCGCAGCGATTTCAATGAATCGATCATCATCGTCAGTTTCTGGCGGCGCATATCGATGACGATACTGTCGGCACCAGATTTCCCGGTGGGAGCGGATGTCATGCAGTATTCGAAGCCTCTTGTCTGACTGGTACTATAGGGGTTCCGGCGCGAGTAACTATCGTCCCATGCAATGAAGTCAACTACAGGGTGTTCAACTTTTCGCGACATCGCCGCCAGGTCATCAAACAATGATTAGAAGTTGTAAATACGTGCGGCGAACAGTTATTTGGGCAGCGTAATGCCCAAAAAAAGTCGGTTGAAATTTGCAACTTGCGGGTTGAGATATTCAGCTGACGCTATATGGTAAATGAAGGGTTTACCGGGAGAGAGTGCAGCAGTGCCAGATCCGATTGATATCATTGTCGGCAGCAACGTGAGACAGCTTCGCGCCCGCCGACGTGTTTCTCAACTGGAGCTCGGCGAAGCGCTTGGCCTTACATTCCAGCAGATACAGAAATACGAGAAGGGGACGAACCGCGTCTCTGCCAGCAAGCTGCATCAGATAGCGGTCTTCCTGGGGGTCGATATTTCCGAGCTATTTGAAGGTACGGGAATTTCGCAGTTTACCAACCGCGTCGAGCTGAGCCCTGAGGCCTATGAACTGGCGGTCAGTTTTGACAGGTTGAGCTCGATTGCGGGCAAGCAGGCGGTCAAGACGATCCTCAACCTCATGTGCGGTCAGGCAACCGAAAACGCCGCTTGATGCGTCGCATGTATCCTTGAAATCGACGGGATTTCAGTGAAGCTCGCGCTCGTGCAGCGCGACGAGCAGGGCATCCTGCGTCTGATGGCCGGCGTGATAAAGGTCGATCGCGATGCTGGCGATCGAAAGGCCCTGCTGGCTGCGAAGCTTGATGTTGCGTTCGGCGCACCACGAATAGAGCGCACCTGCCAACGCATCGACATCTTCGGACAGACAATTTGAAAAGTTCGTTGCCGACATCAAGATACCCTCTGTTAGTCCCGGATTGCGGGCCAAAGACAGTATGGATTTCAGTAACTTGCAAGCGTCATCGGATCTGTGCGTTAACACAAGACATCTGCATTTCGATCTGCGTCCCGACTTGAAACAGCTGTCCCGAATTGGAGCGCGCATGAAAAAAGCCGGAGGCGGAACCTCCGGCTTTTGTAACCTTGAAGGATATCGAGCTTAGCCCTCGAAGAATTCCTTCATCCGGGCAAAGAAGCCCGTCGATTCCGGATTGTTCTCCTTGGAGGAGAGTTGCTCGAATTCCTGCAGAAGCTCGCGTTGCCGCTTGGAAAGCTTCTGCGGCGTCTCGATCTGGATCTGGATGTAGAGATCGCCCGTCTGGCTGGAACGCAGCACCGGCATGCCCTTGCCCTTCAGGCGGAATTGCTTGCCGGCCTGCGTGCCTTCGGGAACGGTGACGCGCGACTTGGTGCCGTCGAGCGTCGCTACATCGAAGGTGCCGCCGAGTGCCGCCGTAGTCATGGAGATCGGCACAGCGCAATAGAGATCGGCTCCGTCGCGCTGGTAGAACTCATGCGGTTTCACCGACAGGAAGATATAGAGATCGCCCGCCGGGCCACCGCGAGCGCCTGCTTCACCTTCGCCCTGCAGGCGAATGCGGGTGCCATCCTCGATACCGGCAGGGATGTTGACCGAAAGCGAACGCTCTTCGGTCACACGGCCCTGGCCGTGGCACTTCGGGCACGGATCGGGAATGATCTGGCCGCGGCCATGACAGGTCGGGCAGGTGCGCTCGATCGAAAAGAAGCCCTGCGCTGCGCGCACACGACCCGAACCCTGGCAGGTGCCGCAGGTTTTCGGCTGCGTGCCCGGTTTTGCGCCGGAGCCCGAACAGACGTCGCAAGTGATCGACGTCGGAACGCGGATTTGTGCCGTCTTGCCGGAGAAGGCCTCTTCCAGCGAGATTTCCATATTGTAGCGAAGGTCGGCGCCGCGTTCGCGGCCGCCCGAAGAGCGCTGCCGTCCGCGGCCCCCGCCCATCATCTCGCCGAAAATGTCTTCGAAGATGTCGGAGAAGCCGCCACCGGCAAATCCGGCGCCACCGCCGAAGCCACCGGGACCGCCCATGCCGCCATGTTCGAAGGCCGCATGGCCATAGCGATCGTAGGCCGCGCGCTTTTGCGGGTCCTTCAACGTTTCGTAGGCTTCGTTGATTTCCTTGAACTTGCGTTCGGCGTCTTTGTCATCCGGGTTCTTGTCCGGATGGAATTTCATCGCCAGCTTGCGGAAGGCGCTTTTCAGCTCTTTTTCATCCGCCGTCTTGGCTACACCCAGAGTTTCGTAAAAGTCCGCTTTTGCCAATTTAAGCCCCGGAAATGGATTTCCGGCTGCCATGGTGAGCAGCCGGATGTCTATCGTCTAGCGTAGGCCGCCAGTCCGCCGATTAAGCGGACTTCTTGCGGTCGTCGTCCTTGACTTCTTCGTAATCGGCATCGACGACATTGTCATCCTCAGCCGAAGCGTCGGTCGCGCCGCCTTCGGTCTGCTGGGCTTCATAGATCGCCTGGCCGAGCTTCATGGAAACTTCCATGAGGGTCTGGGTCTTGGCCTTGATGTCCTCGGCGTCAGCTTCAGTTGCTTCGGTCGCGGACTTCAGAGCGGCAATCGCGTCGGAGATCGCGGTGCGGTCGGCTTCCGAAACCTTGTCACCGTAATCCTTGAGCGACTTCTCCGTGGAATGTATCAGGCTTTCGGCCTGGTTCTTGGCTTCCACACCTTCGCGGCGCTTCTTGTCTTCGGCAGCGTGCGATTCGGCATCCTTGACCATCTTTTCGATGTCGGCGTCGGAGAGACCACCGGAGGCCTGGATGCGGATCTGCTGTTCCTTGCCGGTGCCCTTGTCCTTGGCCGAAACCTGCACGATGCCGTTCGCGTCGATGTCGAAGGTGACTTCGATCTGCGGAACGCCGCGCGGTGCCGGCGGCAGGCCAACGAGGTCAAACTGGCCGAGCAGCTTGTTGTCGGCAGCCATTTCACGCTCGCCCTGCGAGACGCGGATGGTGACGGCCTGCTGGTTGTCATCGGCGGTCGAGAAGGTCTGGCTCTTCTTCGTCGGGATCGTCGTGTTGCGTTCGATCAGACGAGTGAAGACGCCGCCGAGCGTTTCGATGCCGAGAGACAGCGGGGTTACGTCGAGAAGCAGAACGTCCTTGACGTCGCCCTGGAGAACGCCGGCCTGGATGGCAGCGCCGAGAGCGACGACTTCATCCGGGTTGACGCCCTTATGCGGTTCCTTGCCGAACAGCTGCTTGACGACTTCCTGTACCTTCGGCATGCGGCTCATGCCGCCGACGAGAACGACTTCATCGATTTCGGCAGCGGTAACGCCGGCATCCTTGAGGGCTGCCTTGCACGGAGCGATCGTGCGCTGAACGAGATCGTCGACCAGGCTTTCGAGCTTGGCGCGGGTCAGCTTCAGTGTCAGGTGCTTCGGGCCGGAAGCATCAGCCGTGATGAACGGCAGGTTGATTTCGGTCTGCTGCGAAGAGGACAGCTCGATCTTTGCCTTTTCAGCAGCTTCCTTGAGGCGCTGCAGGGCGAGCTTGTCGTTCTTCAGGTCGATACCGTTGTCCTTCTTGAACTCGGCAACGAGATATTCGACGAGACGCATGTCGAAGTCTTCACCGCCGAGGAACGTATCGCCGTTGGTGGACTTCACTTCGAAGACGCCGTCGCCGATTTCGAGGATCGAGATATCGAAGGTGCCGCCGCCAAGGTCGTAGACGGCGATCGTCTTGCCGTCCTTCTTGTCGAGGCCGTAGGCGAGAGCAGCAGCAGTCGGCTCGTTGATGATGCGGAGCACTTCAAGACCTGCAATGCGGCCGGCATCCTTGGTTGCCTGACGCTGCGCGTCGTTGAAATATGCGGGAACGGTGATGACGGCCTTTTCGACCTTTTCACCGAGATAGGATTCGGCGGTTTCCTTCATCTTCTGAAGGATCATCGCGGAAATCTGTGCAGGCGAGTAGCCCTTGCCGTTGGCTTCGACCCAGGCGTCGCCATTGTCGCCCTTGACGATCGTGAAGGGAACGAGGTGCTTGTCCTTCTCGACGGTCGGATCTTCGTAGCGGCGGCCGATGAGGCGCTTTACGGCGAAGAGTGTGTTCGTGGGGTTGGTGACCGCCTGGCGCTTGGCCGGCTGACCGACGAGGCGTTCGCCGTCATCGGAAAATGCCACCATGGAAGGGGTCGTACGCGCGCCTTCCGCGTTCTCGATGACCTTTGCGTCCTTGCCGTCCATGACCGCGACGCAGGAATTTGTCGTTCCAAGGTCGATACCAATTACTTTTGCCATGTCATTCTCTCCTTGAAGCAAGCTGTCGGAACCCCGGTAAGGCATTTCCCTGACAGCCCCTTACGGGATGGGTCTACTAAGATTACGCAATCGTGATTGCGGTGATGCGGCGTATATAAGGAGCGGTTTTCTGGACTGCAAGGCGAGAAATGGCCTGGAATCCAGCAAAACGAATGTGTTGCGTTCAATTTTTACAGTAGCCGGAAAAGGGTCTGCTTTGCACCTTCAAACCGTGCAAATCTTGCATGCCGAGCCTTGCGCGGGACGTGCTCCCGCAAGGCGTCTTATCCGGTCTCAATACTGTCTGCTGTCTCCTATTGCCCCATGATGAGATCGAGCAGGGTCGTGCGACGTGGCTGCGCCCCTGATGTTGCCTGCGGTCCGCCGACATCACCGGGCGGCACCATGTCGTCGTAACCGCCGCCGGCGACATCGGCAGGCGGCACAGGTCCGCCATTCACCGGCATCGCCGTCCGCGGCTGTCCGGGCGCCGGCGGATAGCGGTTCAGGTCGGCATTGCCGCCGAAGACACCGGAAATGATGCTTCCGACCGTCGAAGGCTGCTCAGGTGCCGGCTGCGCCTGCGCCATCGGCTGGCCGTTGCCGGGATCGACATTGGGATCGGAGAATGTCTGGCCCATGCCGAAAAGCGGTGCCGGCGAAAGCCCCTTATGCGCGGCGACCATGAATTCCTTCCAGGCCTTGGCCGGGAGCCCTCCGCCGGTCACCTTCTTCATCGGCGTGCCGTCGTCATTGCCGAACCACACGCCCGTCGTCAGATTGCTGGTGAAGCCGACAAACAGCGCATCGCGCGAATTCTGCGTCGTACCGGTCTTGCCTGCTGCCTGCCAGCCGGGAAGCTTGGCGCTCGAGCCTGTACCGCCGTTGATGACGCCCATCATCATCATGTTCATTTCGGCGACGATCTGCTCGGAAAGCACGCGCGGCGGATTGTCGTAGGTATTCTCGTACAGCACCTTGCCTTCGGTGGTGGTCACCCGGCGGATCACATGCGGGGTTGCCTTGTAGCCACCGTTCATGAAGGCTGCATAGGAGGCCGTCAGCTCCATCAGTGACACTTCCGAGGTGCCGAGCGCGATCGAGGCATTGGGCTGCAGGTCTGATTCGATACCAAGGCGGTGGGCGAGTTTGATCACCTGATCCGGGCCGTCATACATCACAAGCTGGGCGGCCACCGTATTGAGCGACTTTGCGAGCGCAGTGCGGAGCGTCACTTCGCCATTATATTTCTTCTCGTAATTCTCCGGTGTCCAGTTGCCGATGCGGATCGGCGCATCGTTGAAAACGGAATCCGGCGTCAGGCCCTTTTCGAGCGCGGCTGCATAGACGAATGGCTTGAAGGAGGAGCCCGGCTGGCGTTTGGCCTTGACGGCGCGGTTGAACTGGCTCGTCGCGTAATCCCTGCCCCCGACAAGCGCACGGATCGCGCCCGTACCGTCGATCGAGACGAGGGCCGCCTGCGACGCGTCGAACTTGCCGCCTTCCTTGTCGAGCACATCGACCAGCGACTGCTCGGCCTTCTTTTCGAGGTTCTTGTCGATGGTCGTATCGACGATGACGTCTTCCTTCACGTCGCCGACCAGCCCCTGCAGCTCGTCCATCACCATATCAGCGACATATTGTCCGGCGCCCGACCAGTAGCTGCGGGCAGAAGCCGGCGTCTGTGACATTGCCGTCTTGATCTCGCCGTCGCTGATATAGCCCTGGTCGCGCATCGCCTGCAGCACGATCTGCGCGCGGGCATTTGCGGCGTCCGGATCACGGGCCGGCGAAAGGCGCGACGGCGCTTTCACGAGGCCCGCAAGCAGTGCCGCTTCGCCGAGGTTCACATCGCGCGCCGACTTGTTGAAATAGCGGCGGGCGGCCGCTTCCACGCCATAGGCATTCGAGCCGAAATAGACGCGGTTCAGATACATCGCAAGGATCTGGTCCTTGGTGTATTTCTGCTCCAGCCAGAAGGAGAGCAGCACCTCCTGCACCTTGCGCTCCAGCGTGCGCTCGGGCGAGAGGAACAGGTTCTTGGCGAGCTGCTGCGTCAGCGTCGAACCGCCCTGGATCGGCTGGCCGGTCGCATTGTTGACGAAGGCACGCGCCAGCCCAAAGGGATCGACCCCGAAATGCGAATAGAAGCGTCGGTCTTCGATGGCGATGATCGCTTCCGGAATATAGGGGGACATGTTCTCCAGGGAGAGCTCCTCGCCGCCGGTCGCACCGCGGTTGGCGATCGCGCTGCCGTCTACGGCGGTGATCTTGACGTTTGGCGGCCGTTCCGGGATTGCCCAGGTGCTGGCGCTCGGCATGCGCGAACCATAATAGAACACGAGCCCGGCAACACCGATGCCAGCCCAGATGCCAAGTACGATACACCAGTAGACGACCCTGCGCAGGAACGCGAACAGACCACCGCCTTCACGCTCGCGCGGCTCGGGACGGCGCTTTGCAGGTGCGCGGCGAGGAGCGGGCGATCGCGATGGACGCTTGGAGCCGTGTCGCCCGTCGATGCGGTCGTCGGCATCGAGCGCAAATTCGTCATCCTCCTCACGGCCGCCACGGCCGTTGAAGGACGGTTCGATCCTGTCGTCTGATCTGCGTCTGGCTACCATCGTGGAGCGGCTGAACCCTTGCTCTAAGACCGCGCCCCCAGGCAACGGTTTTATCCGATTGAATTGTAAATGCGGCGAATTAACGGGCTGTTAAGAACAATACCAATACGGCCAAGTGCTCTCCCTGCCTGCATTTTTTCCGTCAGCCAGCCATGACTTCCCCACATGGCTGCCATTCATTGTGAGTGTCACAAAACTGACATATATCGCCGCGACTTCGCTTCTCCGAAGAAGCAGAGCGCAATATCAGGCAGAAAATGACGATCGATCCCGACAAGATGGACGAAGCTCGCCTCCGCGAAGTCTGGAGCGTGCATGCCTTTGCGCAGCATTATCGCCTCGACAGGGTGGAGGAGAGCCGGTTGAAGATGCTGCTTGGCCCTTATGCAGAGATGCGTGATCTGCTGGCGACCCAGCGTCGCACTTCTTCCGGCTGGTGAGGGAACCAATAGGCTTTGCAGCAGTTTTATCGAGAGCGGGACATACCCCTCACGTCCCGCTCAGATCGGCCGTCTCCCCTCAACACGTGCCGATCGATATCAGGCCCGGCGTATCACCAGATACGTCGGGTCCTTTTCTTTAGGGGCGATAAGGCCCGCGCTCGCGATAATAATAATCCGGCCCGCGGCGCCAGCGGTCGCGATCGCGTCGTTCAGATTTTAGATTGTTTTTCAAAGACTTACGGAAGTGTCAGGATGAGCGCAGCTTGAACGGCGATCAAGGTTTTTCACGAGGCCTTGAAATGTGAAAGGCGGCTTCCGATATAAGGTTTCAGAAATCGCAGCCCGGAGATGTTGTGCGCGTTATCGTCGCATCGTTTCCGCGATCTGGTTGAACTAGCCGTTTACCGGCAGTAAACCTTTCGGGATCACTCTGGCTGTGCACTATCCGCTTCTCCTTTGACCACGGATGTACTGGCACTGAGATGAGGCGGATAACGGAAGGCCGGTTTGCCCCGGCCTTTTTGTTTGCAGATTTCGGATGGCGTGCCGCGCAGACCGCGGGCACGCCTTTTTTATTTCAAGCCTTCAGTGCGGCAAGGATGCGCACCCAGGAGCGGATGCCCTTGTGGTAGGAGGCGAGCTCGTACTTTTCGTTCGGTGAATGGATACGGTCGTCGGAGAGGCCGAAGCCGACGAGCAGGGATTCCATGCCGAGCATTTTCTGAAAATCTCCGACGATCGGGATCGAGCCACCCATGCCGATGACAATGGCAGGCTTTGGCCATTCATCGGAAAGCGCGTTGCGCGCCTTGGTCAGAACAGGCGAGTCATAGGAAAGATGAATGGCCGGCGAGGCGCCATGCGGATGGAACTCGACCGAGCAGTCGGCCGGGATCTTCGAGCGAACGTAGTTGCGGAAGCTTTCACGGATCGCTGCCGGATCCTGCGTACCGACGAGGCGAAAGGAGACTTTCGCCGATGCCTTTGCGGCAATGACAGTCTTGAAGCCTTCACCGGTATAGCCGCCCCAGATGCCGTTGACCTCGGCCGTCGGGCGCGCCCAGGTGAGTTCCAGGACTGAGCGGCCCTTTTCGCCCGAGGGAATGGAGAGGCCGACTTCGCCGAGGAAGTTTTCCGCCGACTTGCCGAGCGCCTCCCAGGATGCCTTGATGTTGGCGGGCGTTTCCTCCACACCGTTGTAGAAGCCTTCGAGTGTAATGCGGCCGGTTTCGTCATGCAGGCCGGCAAGCGCCTCCACGAGAATATGGATCGGGTTGGCGGCGGCCCCCCCGAACAGGCCGGAATGCAGGTCGCGATCGGCGGCCGTTACCACGATTTCTTCACCGACAAGGCCGCGAAGAGCGGCCGCGATTGCCGGCGTATCGCGATCCCACATGCTCGTGTCGCAGACGAGGGCGTAATCGGCCTTGAGCTCAGTGGCATTGGCTTCGAGGAACGGCTTCAGCGACGGCGATCCGGACTCTTCCTCGCCTTCGAAAAGAATGGTGACGCGGCAGGGAAGCGCGCCGTTGATCTCCTTATAGGCGCGGCAGGCCTCGACGAAGGTCATCAGCTGGCCCTTGTCGTCGGCCGTGCCGCGGCCGGTCAGGATCTTGCGGCCGTTGCCGGCATCCTTGATGGCCGGATCGAAGGGGTCGTTTTCCCAGAGCTCGATCGGATCGACCGGCTGCACGTCATAGTGACCGTAGAACAAGACGTGGGGCGCATCAGCCGAGGCACCTTCGTGATGGGCGACCACCATAGGGTGGCCGGGCGTGTCGCGAACCGAGGCATCAAAGCCAAGCGTCTTGAGATAGGCTACCAGCCACTCGGCTGCCTTGCGGCATTCGGCCTTATAGGCCGGATCGGTCGAGATCGACTTGATGCGCAAGAGCTCGAACAGCTTTTCGAGGCTTGAATCGAGATTCTTGTCGGCACGCGCAAGGATGGGATTTAGTTCAGTCATTTCCGACTCCTTCTGAAATTCGGCCGGACGATAGACCCAATCGGCCGCGGTTTCGAGCGTCAAATTTCAAGATGTTATGTTGGCACCAAATGCTACAATAGATAAAGTAGTGACATTAAATGCAATTTACGGTTATTTAGCACAATCTAAATAACATCGTGCAGAGGTCGACTTTCGAGGTGGCGAATGTTCTCGGTTATTGCCTGCATCAGGGATAATCATGACTGGCGGCTGGTCGTTGCCGCTGTGATCGTCTGCCTCGTTGGCAGCCTGACGACCATGCTCCTTCTTTTCCGTGCCCAGGAATGCGATGTCGGCCAGCGAAAGCTCTGGATCGGCACGTCAGCCTTTGCCTGCGGCGTGGGTGTATGGGCAACGCATTTCATCGCGATGCTCGCTTATGATGGCGGCATGCCGATCAGCTACGATCTGCGCCTTACCTTTCTCTCGGTATTCCTGTCGATTTTCCGCTCCTGGGTGGCCATACTGATCGCGTCGGAGGGCAGGACCGGCTATTCCCTTGCTTTTAGTGGCTTGCTGATGGCGCTTGGCATCACGGCCATGCATATGACTGGCATGCAGGCGATCGAGGCCCCGGCCGTCATCGTCTATGATGCCTTCACGTCGGTCGTTGCTTTCTGCTCCTGCGCGGTTCTGGCGACGGTAGCCTTCCTCGTCTTCTTCCAGTTGAAAGGCATGAAACGCTTCGCCGCCTCCTCCGGCGCCTTTGTGCTGGCGATCTGCACGCTGCATTTCATCTCGATGAGCAGCATTACGCTGGTGCCCGACCCAACGCGCGAGGTGCCGGCGATGGCGCTCCAGCCCGAGGTTCTTGCGGTGATCGTCATGGTTGTCGCAACCGGCCTCATCCTCATGGCCTTCGGCGCAGTCTTCCTGGAAAGCCATCTGACCGATCTTCGCGGCCTTGCCAACGTTTCGCAGGAGGGCCTCGTCATCCTGCGCGAAGGCAGGATCATCGACACCAATGAGCGCTTCCTGACCCTGTCTGGCTGGAAGCTTGCGGAACTCACTGGCAACATTCCCTCTGCCGTCCTGGCTCTCATCCATGTTGGGCAGGAGAGTGATCAGCGGGAAATGCTGCTGATTGCTAAGGACGAGAGGGAGATCCGTGTCGAGGTCGTCACGCGGCGGATCGTTTATCGCGGGCGCCATTGCGATGTTCTCGTCGTTCGTGACCTCACCCAGCACAGGCGCGTCGAAGAGATGAGCGAGCATCTCGCCCATCATGATGTTTCGCCAGGCTCTGCAGGTCGCTGAGCTAGAGTGGGCGCAGATTTTCGGCATGCCGAGGCCCAGGTAATAAAGCTCAAGCGCAACCGCGCCGCCCCGGAGCGATTCAGAGTGCCTTGGCGTTGTTGATGAGGCGCCGGATATATTCGAGCATCAGCTCCCGCTCGAAGACTCGAAAGCCCTTGAAGAGCGCAAGATCGGCCTCGCGTGCCGTATCGATGGCCTCAGCCTCCATCGCCTTGGCTTTCTCGGAGAGGAAGATCAGTTGGGCGCGTTTGTCGGTTGGGTGTGGGCGCCGCTCGATCAGCCCGTCGCGCACCATGCGGGAGAGCGTGTTGGCCATCGTCGCTTGTTCGATATCGACGCGCTCCAGAAGCTGCTTCTGGGTGAGCCCGTCTTCGGCCCAAAGTTCCAGAAGTATGGGGAACTGGCCGGGAGAAAAACCGAGTCCTGCCGCGCGCTGATGTAGCGAGCGGGCAAAACCCTTGGCCAGCTGGCTGGCAAGGTAGGCACCGGAATCCATTCGATTAAATCCCATGATTGTAAATTAGGCTCAAAATCGTGCAGTAGACAATGCAACAAATCGCATACGATCCATCAAAACATATGCGGCAAGCTCTTAAATTTTCGAGAGGTGAAGCGCCTGGCTGAAAAACAAAGCCGCCATGGCCTGGAGGATGGCCATGGCGGCTTGAAAATGGGGACAAAGGCCCGGAGAGGGGGATGAGGCCTTTGTCCAAGCCTGACGCGGCGGGGGACAAGCCGGCTATCAGACCCGCGGCGCGATCAAACGCCGGTAGGTGTGATTTGTGATTGAGAATGTGGTTTTTCAAGGGAAAGAGAAAAAACCGCCTATTACAAATTGGTAACAGTTTGGTGAGGCGGAATCTTTTTGCGCACCCAAGTTTATATGGACCTTGAAAGGCCGCCGCGCTATCCATGCTGCCATGAAAAAAGGCGATCACCTCTTCCTTATCGACGGTTCGGGTTTCATCTTCCGGGCCTTTCACGCTTTGCCCCCGCTGACACGCAAATCCGACGGCCTGCCGGTCGGCGCCGTCTCCGGTTTCTGCAACATGCTTTGGAAGCTGCTGAGAGATGCACGCGGTACCGATGTGGCTGCCACGCCCACCCATCTTGCCGTCATTTTCGACTACTCGTCGAAGACCTTCCGCAAGGATCTCTATGACGCCTATAAGGCGAACCGTTCGGCGCCGCCCGAAGAGCTGGTGCCGCAGTTCGGCCTGATCCGCGAAGCGACGCGCGCTTTCAATCTGCCTTGCATCGAGACGGAAGGTTTCGAGGCCGACGATATTATCGCGACCTATGCCCGCGAGGCCGAAGCTGTCGGCGCCGATGTGACGATCGTCTCCTCCGACAAGGATCTGATGCAGCTCGTCACCTCGAATGTCCACATGTACGACAGCATGAAGGACAAGCAGATCAGCATCCCCGATGTCATCGAGAAATGGGGTGTGCCGCCGGAAAAGATGATCGACCTGCAGGCGATGACCGGCGATTCCGTCGACAATGTTCCCGGCATCCCCGGCATAGGCCCGAAGACGGCCGCCCAGCTTCTCGCTGAATATGGCGATCTCGATACGCTTCTCGAGCGTGCCCATGAGATCAAGCAGGAAAAGCGCCGCCTGACCATTCTCGAAAACATCGACAAGGCAAAGCTCTCCCGCGAGCTGGTGCGGCTTCGCACCGACGTACCGCTGGAACTCGATCTCGACGCGCTCGTCCTGGAACCACAGAATGGCCCCAAGCTGATCGGTTTCCTGAAGACCATGGAGTTCACGACGCTGACGCGTCGTGTCGCGGAATTCTGCAATTGCGATGCCAGTGAGATCGAGCCAGCCTTCGTGAAGATCGAATGGGGTGCGGATGCGCATGGCCCGGATCTCGACGCCGAGGAGCCGAAGCCTGTCGCCGGCGCTGTGCCTGACATAGGTGGGGAAGCCGTCGCCGTTCCGCCGCGCGCGAAAGCGAAGACCGCGGTCGAAGGCACGTTTGCGCCTGCGGATCTTGCCAAGGCACGTGCGGAGGCCTTTGCGAGCCTGCCGTTCGACCATTCCTCCTATGTGACGATCCGCGACCTTGCGACCCTCGACCAATGGATCGCCGATGCCAGGGATACCGGCCTCGTCGCCTTCGATACGGAAACGACCTCGCTCGACGCCATGCAGGCCGAGCTCGTCGGTTTCTCGTTGGCGATTGCCGACAACACCGCCGATCCGACCGGCACGCGGATCCGCGCTGCCTATGTGCCCATCAACCACAAGACGGGTGTCGGTGATCTGCTCGGTGGCGGTCTCGCCGACAACCAGATCCCGATGGGCGATGCGCTGTCGCGGCTGAAGGCGCTGCTGGAGGATGAATCGATCCTCAAGGTGGCGCAGAACCTGAAGTATGACTACCTGCTGATGAAGCGTTACGGCATCGAGACGAAGAGTTTCGACGATACGATGCTGATATCCTACGTGCTCGATGCCGGCACCGGCGCGCATGGCATGGACCCGCTGTCGGAAAAGTTCCTCGGCCACACGCCGATCGCCTACAAGGATGTCGCCGGCTCCGGCAAGTCGAACGTTACCTTCGACCTCGTCGATATCGAGCGCGCGACACACTATGCCGCCGAAGACGCCGAMGTGACGCTGCGTCTCTGGATGGTGCTGAAGCCGCGCCTTGCCGCCACCCAGCTGACGCGCGTCTATGAGCGCCTCGAACGTCCGCTCCTGCCGGTTCTGGCTCGGATGGAAGCGCGCGGCATCACGGTCGACCGACAGATCCTTTCGCGCCTCTCGGGCGAACTGGCCCAGGGTGCAGCCAGATACGAGGATGAAATCTATCAGCTTGCCGGCGAGAGGTTCAATATCGGCTCTCCCAAGCAGCTTGGCGACATCCTGTTCGGCAAGATGGGTCTTGCCGGTGGCACCAAGACCAAGACCGGCCAGTGGTCGACCTCGGCAAGCGTGCTGGAAGACCTGGCGGCAGCCGGCTTCGAGCTGCCCCGCAAGATCGTCGACTGGCGCCAGCTCACCAAGCTGAAGTCTACCTACACGGATGCGCTTCCGGGTTACATCCATCCGGAAACGAAGCGGGTGCACACCTCCTATTCGCTGGCATCAACGACAACAGGCCGTCTTTCTTCCTCGGAGCCGAACCTTCAGAACATTCCGGTGCGCACCGCCGAAGGCCGCAAGATCCGCACCGCCTTCATTTCGTCGCCGGGTCACAAGCTGATCTCGGCCGACTATAGCCAGATCGAGCTGCGCGTGCTTGCCCATGTCGCCGAAATCCCGCAGCTCGTGCGCGCCTTCGAAGACGGCATCGACATCCATGCGATGACCGCTTCCGAAATGTTCGGCGTGCCGGTCGAGGGCATGCCGGGCGAAGTGCGCCGCCGCGCCAAGGCCATCAACTTCGGCATCATCTACGGCATTTCCGCCTTCGGCCTTGCCAACCAGCTTTCCATCGAGCGTTCGGAAGCCGGCGACTACATCAAGAAATATTTCGAACGCTTCCCCGGCATCCGCGATTACATGGAAAGCCGCAAGCAGATGGCCCGTGACAAGGGCTATGTCGAAACGATCTTCGGTCGCCGAATCAATTATCCGGAAATCCGCTCGTCGAATCCTTCCGTCCGCGCCTTCAACGAACGTGCTGCCATCAATGCGCCGATCCAGGGCTCGGCCGCCGATGTCATCCGCCGCGCCATGATCAAGATCGAGCCGGCGCTTGCCGAGGCCGGCCTTGCCGATCGGGCCCGCATGCTCTTGCAGGTGCACGATGAATTGATCTTCGAGGTCGAAGACGAGGATGTCCAAAAGGCGATGCCGATCATCGTCTCGGTCATGGAAAACGCCACCTCGCCGGCGCTGGAAATGCGTGTGCCGCTTCGCGTCGACGCACGCGCCGCCACCAACTGGGACGAAGCGCACTAAAGCATGTCGCGCAAAAGTGTGTAGCGGTTTTGCGGTAACGACATGCGAAAAGGAAAGCCTAAAGTGCGGCAAGCGGATCTGAAAGATCGCGTCGCGCTTTAGGCGCTTCGTCAGATTACCCCAAAGATTTTTCCTGAAGAGTCAAATCTCTGAAACCAATGAGGTTTCGTCTTTTTGGTCGTCCCGGAACGAGACGGCTGGAAGGAACTTATTAACCTTCATTTCCTATCCGGAAGGATGTCAGAATTTACCAAGCGTGAGTGAGTAACTGTCGCATGCGTTTTCCTAGAACCAATTTGACGGATGCCGGAGATTTCTCTTCCGGACTTGAAGCTGAACATCCCGTGGAAAATGCACCCGTGGAATATGAAGGCGAAAAGCCGGTGCCGCCACTCTGGCAGAGCAATTTCTCGCTCGCCCCGAACGTCCGCTTCACCCGCACGCCGGAAACGCTGATCAGCAAGCGCCGCGCGCCGGAAGAGCCAGGTCGTGAGGAAATCGTTGTGCCTCCCCCGCAGGCCGTAGCAGCGCCGCAACCCTTAGCAGCACCGCAGATGCGCGCGCCGATCACGGTGAACGTGCCCTTCGATATCTATCTGCCCGAGGTCGCCGAACCGATTGTCGCGCCGGAACATCAGCCGCAGCCCGTTGCCGCAGTTCCCCTAGAAACCACGCTACGCGCAGCAACAGAGCTTTCCTCCATTTCGGATTTCGCCTTCTGGGAAGTCATGGCCTTCGAGGAGACGGATGTCGGCCCATCGCGTACCCCGGTCATCGCATTGCAGCAGGCCGAACCCGAATCGATCACCTCGCGCTTCCGCATCATGGAATGGCGCCCGGGCCGGCATAATCCGGCGCCGGTGGCACCGCGCGCAAAGCTGCCTGTCACACCCGCGCCAGCCCGCCCCGCACGTCCTCCGGCTGTACGTGCTGCCCAGGCTCCAGTCGCCCCAACTCCGGTCGCTCAGGCTCCGATAGTTCAGGCCTCAGCAGCTCAGGCTCCAGCAGCTCAGGCTCCAGTAGTCCAAGCACCAGTAATTCAGCCGCCTGTGGTTCAGTCGAACCAGGCACCGGCGGATGTCCGGCCCGCGTCGCGTGTCGAAATCGCCGCACCTGCACTGTCCCCGGTTCGTCCGGCCCGCATGATCGTCGAGAAGGTCGATGCATCGGGCTACGAATTCCCGTCGCGCGCCCTGTTGCAGGAGCCGCCGGAGCGGCTCGGCGAGATCATGTCGCAGGAAACGCTCGAGCAGAATGCCGGCCTCTTGGAAAGCGTGCTGGAAGATTTCGGCATCAAGGGCGAGATCATCCATGTCCGCCCCGGCCCGGTCGTCACACTCTATGAATTTGAGCCGGCGCCGGGTGTAAAATCATCCCGCGTCATCGGCCTTGCCGATGATATCGCCCGCTCCATGTCGGCGCTGTCTGCCCGTGTTGCTGTCGTTCCCGGCCGCAACGTCATCGGCATCGAACTACCAAATGCGACACGTGAAACCGTCTATTTCCGCGAGATGATCGAGAGCGACGATTTCGATAAGAGCGGCTACAAGCTGGCGCTCGGCCTCGGCAAGACGATCGGCGGCGAACCCGTGATCGCCGAGCTTGCCAAGATGCCGCATCTGCTCGTCGCAGGTACCACCGGCTCGGGCAAATCCGTTGCCATCAACACGATGATCCTTTCGCTGCTCTACCGCATGACGCCGGAGCAGTGCCGCCTCATCATGGTCGATCCCAAGATGCTGGAACTCTCCGTCTATGACGGCATTCCGCACCTGCTGACGCCCGTCGTTACCGATCCCAAGAAAGCCGTGATGGCGCTGAAATGGGCGGTGCGCGAGATGGAAGAGCGGTATCGCAAAATGTCGCGCCTCGGCGTGCGCAATATCGACGGCTATAATGGCCGCGTCTCCCAGGCCCGCGAAAAGGGCGAGACCATCCATATCATGGTCCAGGTTGGCTTCGACCGGCAGACGGGTGCGCCGATCGAGGAGCAGCAGGAGCTGGATCTCGCGCCGATGCCCTATATCGTCGTCATCGTCGACGAAATGGCCGACCTGATGATGGTSGYCGGCAAGRAGATCGAAGGGGCGATCCAGCGTCTGGCGCAGATGGCGCGTGCCGCCGGCATCCATCTCATCATGGCAACCCAGCGTCCATCGGTCGATGTCATTACCGGCACGATCAAGGCGAACTTCCCGACCCGCATTTCCTTCCAGGTGACCTCGAAGATCGACAGCCGCACGATCCTCGGCGAACAGGGCGCTGAACAGCTGCTCGGCCAGGGCGACATGCTGCATATGCAGGGCGGCGGCCGCATCTCCCGTGTCCACGGCCCCTTCGTTTCCGACGCGGAGGTCGAAAAGGTCGTGGCACACCTGAAGACGCAGGGCCGGCCGGAATATCTCGATACGGTCACGGCCGGCGAGGAAGAAGAAGCCGAGGATGAAGAGGACGGCGCCGTCTTCGACAAGAGCGCCATGGGCGTCGAGGATGGCGACGAGCTTTACCAGCAGGCCGTCAAGGTCGTCATGCGCGACAAGAAGTGCTCGACCTCCTATATCCAGCGCCGCCTCGGCATCGGCTACAACCGCGCTGCCTCGCTCGTCGAGCGCATGGAGAAGGAAGGGCTGGTCGGCCCGGCAAACCATGTCGGCAAGCGTGAAATTGTCTCGGGGCGCGGCGACGGCGAATAATCGGATCGCGGCTGGTTATCCTTCCTCGGAGGCCAGCCGCAGCGTCTCGAGCACGAAGTCACGCTTGCCGCCGGTATAATAATCCCAATCGTCATTTGCCTCGCCCATGAGCTTCATCTTAAGGGCGGCATAGGCCTCTGCTCTTCCCGGATGTGAGCGCAGATAGTCCCGAAAAGCGATCCGGTCTCGCAGCACGGCATTATCCGTCGTGCAGAGATAAAGCCGCGCGCCGTACGAGCCCTTGCCGCTGGTGAATGTCCAGGTCTGCTGCTGGTACTTGTCGCCATGGAAGGTGTAGGCGCCGAGCGATTGCACACGTTCGATCGCCTCGGGAAGCGCATCCGCATGCACAAAAGCGGCATGCAGATCGATCTTCGGCTTGGCCGCCAGTCCTGGGACGGATGTGCTGCCGACGTGATGAAAGACGGGATAGAGATCGGCAAGAAACGGCTCAAGCTCGCCGACGATCTGACGGAAGAGAGACGGCCATTCCGGGTTATAGTCGACGACACGAATGGCCATTCTCGTTTCCTGTCTCGTTCAGACGATTTCCTTCAGGAAACCATCCAGGATGTCGATCATCCTGCGCTCGGCCTCTTCCAGCGAGTCACTGTTGTCGAGCTCCACGACATCGTAATCGCCGCGCACCGTCAGCAGGCCGCGGGCGAGGCGGGCCATGATGTCCTCATGCGTCTCGCGGCCGCGCGCTTCCAGGCGGCTGGCCAGCACGTCCGGGCGGGCCGTCACATTGATGACCTTCAGCCGCGGAAAGGCGGCTTGGAAACGGTGCAGCGCCGAACGTGAACCGTTCGCAACGACAATGTGGCCCTTGGAAAGTGCTACGGAAACCTCTCCCGGAATGGCGTATTTGAGACCATGCGCCTCCCACCAGACGGCAAAGGCGCCGGCCTGCTCCATCGATGCGAATCCGGCATCCGAAACGGCGAGATGCTCTTCTCCGCCGGCAGCGCCGTCACGGGTGATGATGCGGCGGGCAAAATGCACGTCTTCCCGGCGATCGAAATGCCGGGCCGCAAGGTTCATCAGCGTGTCCTTGCCAGCCCCGCTCGGACCGACGACGACGACCATGATGCCGCGCTCGGCACCGGCGCCCGGATGGGGTTCGGGTGACATCATCATGCGACACGGCGTCCTTCACGCCAGACGGAACGGGTCACCGGCACGCCATGCGAGCGGTGGACGCGGACAAGATCGGCACGCAGGCCGGTTTCGATGCGGCCGCGATCGTTGAGGCTGACGGTGCGTGCTGGCGTTGCCGTCACCATTGCAATTGCCTTCGACAACGTAATGCCCTCAACCTCGTCGGCAAGGATGAAGGGCGCATGCAGCAGGCTGAGCGGCACATAGTCGGATGAAAGCACGTCGAGAACACCGAGCTGCGCCAGATCACGCGCGGCGATATTGCCGGAGTGCGATTTGCCGCGCACGATGTTCGGCGCGCCTATCAGAACGCTCATGCCGTTTTCATGCGACAGCCGGGCTGCGTCTATGCTGGTCGGGAATTCGGCCAGGCGAACGCCGTTTTCAATCGCCTCGTCGACATGGGAAGATGTGGCGTCGTCATGGCTCGCAACTGTGATGCCGCGTTCGGCGCAGACCTTGGAGATCGCGTCGCGATTTGGTGTCGAATTGCGATCGGACTCGGCGATGCGTCTGGCGCAGAAGCGGGCAAACTCCTCATCTGAAAGACCGCGCTTCTTCTGATAGTAAAAAATGTACTGGTCCATTGTCTGGAACTGGCGCTGGCCGGGCGCATGGTCCATCAGCGAGACGAGACGAACATAAGGGTCGTTTTCGAAATCGGCGAAGTGCTGCAGCACGTTGTCGGCCGAAACTTCGCAACGCAGATGGATGAGATGCTCGGCGCGCAGGCGCCCTTCCTTTTCGGCGGACTGAATGGCATCGGCCATCTCGCGCATTTCGCCGTGCTCGAAACCGCCGTCTTCGTCAGCACCCATGCGCAGGCAGTCGAAGACCGTGGTGATGCCCGAGGTGACGATCTGCGCGTCATGGGCCTGGATGGCCGCCGTCTTGTTCCAGCGGATGCCCGGACGCGGCGAATAGTGGCCTTCCAGATGGTCCGTGTGCAGCTCGACGAGGCCGGGGATGATGTAGTCGCCCTCAAAGTCTTCGCCGGCTACCGAATTGCCCTCCGAAATATCGGCGATCTTGCCGTCACGGATGAGAATGGAGCCCGAAAGAATATCGTCCTCGAGAACGATACGGGCGTTTGAGAGAACGGTTTCTTTGCTCATGTCAGAAAATCTTTCAGCTTTTGGCGCCAGCAAGAGGCAGCCACGTGTGGACTTTGAAAGGCGCGCCGCGCGCCTCCTCGCTAAAGACGGCAAGGCCGGAAATGCGAAGCGGCCTGCCGGTAAAAGCTGCGAAACGCTCCGTCAGGATCGCCCTCATCACTTCCGCGCGCTCTTCCGGCACCTGGCCGGTTAACGTCATGTGGAAGCCGAAGTCATCCATGACATATGGATAGCCCCAGCGCATGAGATTATTGCGCTGGCTCTCAGAGAGCCTTTCCGGTTTGCGCCTGATAATATCGGCCTCGGAGAGTGCCGCCCGGAACGGCTCGAAAGACTTTACCACCTTTGCCGCGAAATCCTGAAGTGGTTGGTGCAGCGAACCCGGCACAAGCGCGAAGAAGCGACCAAGCTGGCCGAGCACAAGCTCCGGGATTTCAAAGGCCGGCGTGTTGGCGGCGAAATCTTCGACGACCGCCATCAGGTCCTTTTCGGTCACGGAGGAGGCAAGCTCGAAGGGCGCCTTGATCGTCGCATGGAAGCCATAGCGGCGCGGATCGGCCGTCAGTTCGAATTGTTCGCCAGCCGGCAATGTCTCGTATTCGGGTGCAGGATAGGTCTCGCCGGTAAAGGCATCGCGGCCGAGCCAGACGGAGGCCGCATCCGTCAGAGGATCATCCTTGGACGGCGAAAAATAGAGAGCGTAGCGCAAGGCTTTTATCCTGGAGATCGTCCGAACGGGGAGGGCAATGTGCAGTGATTTGGCGGCGAACCGCAAGCACGCTCCGGCTAAAAGATTTCCATGACAGAATGATGATGACGGCAGGGCCGTCATCATCTTTTACTTGGGCTCAGTGACCGGCCTGGGTGCCCATCAGGCGATGGCGCAGCGCGTTCGATGCGGCGTCGAACAGGAAGACGACGATCAGGATCAGGATGACCATGTAGGCGACGTTTTCCCAGTTGGAATTGGTGCGCATGGCCTCCCAGAGCTTGAGACCGATACCGCCGGCGCCGACCGCACCGATGATCGTCGCGCCGCGCACGTTTGATTCCCACTGGTAGAGCGTCTGGCTGACGATAACAGGAACGATCTGCGGCATGATGCCGTACCGATGAACGAGCACGGTCGAGGCGCCTGTCGATTTCACGCCTTCACGCGGCTTGTTGTCGATGTTCTCAAGGCCTTCCGAATAGAGCTTTCCGAGCGTGCCGGTCTCCGTGAGGAAGATGGCGCCGGAACCGGCAAGCGGACCCGGACCGAAGGCGCGCGTCAGGAAGAGGGCCCAGATCAGCATGTCAACCGAGCGCAGGAAATCAAAGGAGCGTTTCAGAGCCTGATTGAGGAACCTGTTCGGCGTGATGTTACGCGCCGCCATGAAGGCGAGCGGGAAGGCCGCGAGCGAGCCGAGCAGCGTGCCGAGGAAGGCCATCACAATGGTCTGGAAGAGCTTGGTCCAGACGTCGCCATGCTGCCATTCGCTGTTGTTCCAGATGCTATCGAAGGCGAGTGACAGGTTCGACTGGTCGGGATGGATGCGCGGGCCGGAAACGATGAGGCTGATGACTTCGCTTGCCGGCTTGTCGAAAAAGGGCGACTGCGTGTCGAAGACAAAGTTCGCCCAGCCGATGAAGCGCTTGCGCACCTTCACGCGATCGACCGAGATGCTGACATCGCCGGCAAAGCCAAGATTGGCGAGCACGTTATCGTCATAGACCGTCATCCAGTTCGGAACCGGACCTACAACCTTCGGCGCGCCACTGGTAACGTCGACCGGCACCGTGACGCCATGGGCTGTGATCACCGTCTGGCTCTTGCTGACGGTCACCGTGCGGCCGCTGCCGCTGACGAGAACCGTGATGCTGCCATCGGCATTGGCCTTCACCCAGTCCGGATGCGGATCGTCGCCAAGCGGCGAAAAGCGCGGGTAACGTGTCTGGATGGTGCCATCATCCTCGAGACGGAATTCCGGCTGCACATCGTAGCTGATCCACTGACTCATATAGATGCCGAAGCGTTCCCAATGGGCTTCGGCGATGACTTTCGGCAGGTCGAAGAACCAGACGGCGTAGCTGCCGTAGAGGATCGTCGCGAGAACGATCAGCAGGCCACCGAAACGCTGGCGAAAGGACCGGTGGAAATATTCCGGGTAGCGCGTTTCGATCTCATGCATGCGGTTTGCGTCGATTACCGTCATGGCGGCCTCAATGTTGCAGGAGGAAGGCGTGTTCGCCGACGAGCCGGCGGCGCAGCCAGGCGGAGAACTGGTCGACCGCGACGATCGTCACGAAGAGCAACAGCACCAGCGCCACGGTCTTGGCGCCGAAGCCGCGGGAAATGGAGAGCTTGAGCTCTTCACCGATACCGCCGCCGCCGACGGCGCCGATGATGGTGGATGCGCGCACGTTGATCTCAAGGCGCAGCAGCGCRTAGGACGCATAGTTCGGCATGACCTGCGGCAGCGCGGCGAAACGCACGCGCTCTATCCAGTTCGCGCCGACGGCCCTCATGCCTTCGTCCGGTTTCATGTCGATATTCTCGGCGACTTCGTAGAAGAGCTTGCCGAGTGCGCCGATCGTATGGAGCGTGATCGCGATGATGGCGGCTACCGGACCGATCGACAGGATTGCCGAAAACAGGCCGGCAATGACGATCTCGGGAAAAGCGCGCAGAAATTCCATGAGGCGCTTGGTAAAGATGCGCAGCGGCCAGTTCTTCGTCAGATTGCGCGCTGCAAAGAAGCTGAGCGGAACCGCGAAGATGAAGGCGATGATGGTCGAGACGAGCGCGATATTGATCGTGATGATCATCAGCTCGAAATATTCGGGAATATAGAAATCACCCCAGACGTAGACGCGGCCCTTGAAGAAGTTGAATTCTTCGCCGCCCTTGTCGTTCGGGCTCGCTATGTCGAAAAGCGCGCGCCAGACGTCGGCCCAGTCCTTCGGGATCAGCCAACTCAGGAAGTCGAAAAGGTGCGGAAGGCGGTCGAAGAAGTGACCGGCATTGCTTTCGTCGGCAAAACGCACGGAGCTTACGAAGGCCGCGAACAGGATGACCAGACCGAGGATGGTGTAGAAGCGCCGCCTGGCGATCATCTTGTCCCAAGCGGTGGCGATATCCTTCGTGCTCTGCATCGGCACATGCGGTTGTGTATCGGCAATAGTCATGAGCGCCTCGCCTGGTCACAAGAAAAAGGGCGGCCGTTGCCGGCCGCCCCGTATACGAATGGCGCAATTAGCCGCCGATGGCAGCCTTACGAACTTCTACAACGGCGTYGTAGAAGTCGTGCTTGACCGGGGAGTAGCCCTTGTAGTCGCCGCCTTCGATAGCTGCGAAGCACTTGTGGTCCTTCTCCGGCAGAGCGGTGAAGAAGGTGGTGAGCTTCTTCTGCCATTCTTCGCCGAGAGCGTTGCGAACGACGAGCGGGCCGTTCGGGATCAGCGGCGAACGCCATACTTCAACCAGCTTGTTCGGGTCGACGGCGCCCTTGTCGACTTCCTTGCGGAAGGTACCGGAGGTGTAGCCGTCCTTGAAATCGCCGATGCCCGAAGAGTCGTCAACAGCAACGTCGACCTTGCCATCATAAGCAGCGAGAAGGTTGTTCTCGTGGCCGCCGTTGAACTGCGTGGAAGCGAAGAACTTGTCGTTCGGCATGCCCGTGTCCTTCGGGATCTGCGTCAGCGGAACGAGGTAGCCCGAGGTGGAGTCCGGATCGGCGTAGCCGAGCTTCTTGCCCTTGGCGTCCTTGATCGTCTTGATGCCGGAGGACTTCAGAGCGAGACCGATCGAGTAGTAACCCGTGGAGCCATCCTTCTGCTGCGTCGTCAGGATCGGCGTAACAGCCTTGGCGTCCTTGATGTAAACAGCTGCGTAGCCGGAAGCGCCGAGTTCAGCGAAGTCGAGCGTGCCGCCGAGGAGACCCTGGATAACGCCGTCGTAGTCAGCAGCCGGGAAGAGCGAAACCTTCTCGAAGCCGAATTCCTGTTTCAGGTGGTCTGCAAGGCAGGCGTAGTTGCGCAGGCGGTCGGTTTCGTTTTCGCCGCCGAGAATGCCGATGCGGAATTCCTTGAGGTCAGCGGCATTGGCAGCGCCGGCTGCGAGCGACAGCATCGCCGTCGCAGCAAAAAGTGCTTTCTTCAACATGGGTTCTCTCCTGAATGACCGGGGCTCGGTCGTTTTGTTAAGAAGAAATGTGCCCTTGACGCGGGCATTCGATCGCGGCCGTCCCTCTCACAGACCGGCCAGCGCCAGCGGTTGGTTGCCGGCGGATTGGTTTTCGGCTCCTTCCGGAGCCATGTTGATTGCTGTCGACGTCATCGTTTCGTCGATGCCCGCGCCATCCTTGTCCGTGCCATAGATTTCCTTCACGGCCTCGGTGGTCAGTTCGGAGGGCTTGCCGTCGAAGACGACGCGGCCACCCGCCATGCCGACGATGCGTTCGCAGTAGTTGCGGGCCGTATCGAGCGTATGCAGATTGGTGATCACTGTGATGCCTTCGCGCTCGTTGATGTCACGCAGCGCATCCATGACGATCTTTGCATTCAAGGGGTCGAGCGAAGCGATCGGCTCGTCGGCCAGAACCATCTTCGGATTCTGCATCAGCGCGCGSGCGATCGCCACGCGCTGCTGCTGGCCGCCCGAAAGCGTGCCGGCGGCCTGCAGCGCCGTCTGTTCGATGCCGAGGCGCTCGAGTGCGGCGATCGCCTGGATGCGTTCTTCGCGGCTGAAGACGTTGAGGAGGCTAAGGATCGTCGAGCGGTGGTTCAGGCGGCCAAGCATGACGTTGGTCAGTACGTCGAGACGCGCCACGAGATTGAACTGCTGGAAGATCATCGCGCAGTCGCGCTGCCAGTTGCGCAACGCCTGGCCGCGAAGGCCGGAAACCTCGACACCACCGAAATGGATAGTGCCGGAGGAGGGCTCCTGCAGGCGGTTGATCATGCGCAGGAGCGTGGACTTGCCGGCGCCCGAACGGCCGATGATGCCGACCATCTGGCCCTGTGGAATGTCCAGCGTTACGGAATCAACGGCGAGCTTCTTTCCGAACCGGCGTGTGACATTCTTCAGTTCGAACATCATGCTCTTCCTTCGCATTACAGCCTTGCGTCAGGGATCGCATTAGTCTCGCTTCATGAACCTCGCATGTCAGTTTTGTGTAAGTCCTGTCACAATTCCCCACACCGCAAAATTGGGCTCAACCACCGTAGCGCGAAAGGAAGTCTTCGGCCCCGAGCGCCCGGAAATCCGCCAGTGCTTCGCGCAGCCGGTCGTGTTCCCAGTCCCACCAGGCAAGCCCGTCCATGCGCTCGCCAACCTCTTTCGGAAAGCGCTCGCGGATGAGCTTGGCCGGCACGCCGCCAACGATCGTGTAGGGAGCGACATCCTTCGAGACGACCGCGCCCGCGCCGATCACGGCCCCGTTGCCGACCGTCACGCCGGGCAGGATCGTAGCACCGTGGCCGATCCAGACATCATTGCCGATCACGACGCGGTTGGAGCGGCGCCATTCAAAGAATTCCGTCTCCATGTCGGCATCCGGCCAGTAGTCGACGGCGCGATAGGTGAAGTGGTGCAGCGTCGCACGCCAGGTCGGATGGTTGGTGGCATTGATGCGCACGGCGGCGGCGATGTTGACGAACTTGCCGATCGTCGCGCACCAGACAGAGCCGTCCTGCATGATGTAGGAATAGTCGCCGAACTCCGCCTCGCTGATGCGGCAGCGCTCGGAGACTTCCGTATAGCGGCCGAAGGTCGAATTGGAGACGGAGGCGGTTTCATGGAAATAGGGCTCGATGCCCAGCTTGCGGCTCATGCTGCGATTGCCTTTCGCGGAGAGAATTGCTGAACGTCGAGAATGCGGTCGGCGGCTGCCTCGCGCACTTCCTCATCGTGGAAGATACCGAGCAGGGCGACGCCGGCCTTCTTCTTTTCCTCGATCATGCCGACGACGACGGCCCGGTTCTTCGCGTCGAGCGAGGCGGTCGGCTCGTCGAGCAGCAGGATCGTGTGATCGGTGATGAAGCCGCGGGCAATGTTGACGCGCTGCTGCTCGCCGCCGGAGAAGGTGGCGGGCGGCAGCTGCCAGAGCGCTTCCGGAAGGTTGAGTTTTTCCAGCAGGGCGGCGGCCTTTTCCCTGGCGCTGGCGGCATTTTCGCCACGAGCAAGCAGCGGTTCGGCGACGACGTCGATCGCCGCAACACGCGGCACGGTGCGCAGGAACTGGCTGACATAGCCGAGCGTCTGGCGCCGCACGTCGAGAATGGTGCGCGGGTCGGCGGCCGCGAGGTCGACGATCTTGCCCTTGTGGTTGACGAGGATCTGGCCGGTATCGACGGCATAATTGCCGTAGATCATCTTGAGCAGCGAGCTTTTGCCGATGCCCGACGGGCCGCCGAGAACGACACATTCGCCCGATGCCACCGAGAAGGAGACATCCGAGACGACTGGCAGCTTGATACCGTCGCGCAGGTGCATGATGAAGCTCTTGGCGACTTCTGAAACGACGAGAGGCGTTGCCATGGTTCTTAAACCTGCAGGATCGAGGAAACGAGGAGCTGGGTGTAAGGCTCGCGCGGGTCATCGAGCACGCGGTCGGTCAGACCCTGCTCGATGACGAAGCCGTCCTTCATCACCATCATGCGATGGGAGAGAAGGCGGGCGACGGCGAGGTCGTGCGTGACGATGATGGCCGACAGGCCGAGATCGTTGACGAGACCGCGCACCAGATCGAGCAGACGTGCCTGCACTGATACGTCGAGACCGCCGGTCGGCTCATCCATGAAGACGAGGCGTGGGCCGGTGACGAGATTGCGGGCGATCTGCAGGCGCTGGCGCATGCCGCCGGAAAAGGCGCGAGGCTGGTCGTCGATGCGGTCGGCGTCGATCTCGACGCGCTGCAGCCAGTCGAGGGCGGTGGAGCGGATCTTGCCGTAGTGGCGATCGCCGATCGCCATCAGCCGTTCGCCGACATTGGCGCCGGCAGAAACCGTCATGCGCAGCCCGTCAGCCGGGTTCTGRTGCACGAAGCCCCAGTCGGTACGCATCAGGAAGCGGCGCTCGGCCTCGTTCATGTGGTAGAGGTCGCGGTAGGTGCCGTCACGCATGTGGTACTCGACACTGCCAGTGGTCGGCATCAGCCGGGTGGAAATGCAGTTCAGCAGCGTCGTCTTGCCCGAGCCGGATTCGCCGACAATGGCGAGCACTTCACCGGGCCACAGCTCGAAGGAGACGTTCCGGCAGCCGATGCGGTTGCCGTAGAACTTCGAGAGGTCGTTGACTTTGAGAAGCGGTGTATCGTTCATTCTGCAGCCTCCCGGGCCAGCATTTCGCCGGCATGTCCGTGCGCGCGGCGGTCTTCGCAATGGTCGGTATCGGAGCAGACGAACATGCGCCCGCCCTTGTCGTCGAGGATCACCTCGTCGAGATAGACGTCCTCTGCGCCGCAGAGCGCGCAGGGCTTGCCGAAGCGCTGGATTTCGAAGGGATGGTCTTCGAAATCAAGGCTGACGACGTCGGTATAGGGCGGCACGGCGTAAATGCGCTTTTCGCGGCCGGCGCCGAACAGCTGCAGCGCTTCCGACTTGTGCATCTTCGGATTATCGAATTTCGGCGTCGGCGAGGGATCCATCACGTAGCGGCCGTTGACCTTGACTGGATATGCATAGGTCGTGGCGATGCGGCCGTTGCGGGCGATATCCTCGTAGAGCTTCACATGCATGAGGCCGTATTCCTCAAGCGCATGCATTTTGCGTGTCTCGGTCTCGCGCGGTTCGAGGAAGCGCAGCGGTTCCGGGATCGGCACCTGGTAGACGAGAACCTGGCCGGCTCCGAGCTTTTCCTCTGGGATACGGTGGCGCGTCTGGATGATCGTCGCGTCCTTGGTGTGGGTCGTGACGGCGACATTGGCGACCTTCTGGAAGAAGGCGCGGATGGAGACAGCATTCGTCGTGTCATCAGCGCCCTGGTCGATGACCTTGAGAACGTCGTCAGGCCCGATGATGGCGGCCGTCACCTGCACACCGCCGGTGCCCCAGCCATAGGGCATCGGCATTTCGCGCGAGGCGAAAGGCACCTGATAGCCGGGGATGGCGATCGCCTTCAGGATGGCACGGCGGATCATGCGCTTGGTTTGTTCGTCGAGATAGGCGAAATTGTAGGTGGCGAGATCACTCATTCGGCGGCCTCCTTTTGGGTCTCGCCGCTGTTGCGGGCGGCTTCGAATTCGCGGCGCATGCGGCGGACGAGGTCAAGTTCAGCCTGGAAGTCCACATAGTGCGGAAGCTTCAGGTGCTCGACGAAGCCGGTCGCCTGTACATTGTCGGAATGGGAAATGACGAATTCCTCGTCCTGGGCTGGCGCGGTAATGTCCTCGCCGAGCTCTTCAGCCCGCAATGCGCGATCCACCAGYGACATGGCCATGGCCTTGCGCTCGCTCTGGCCGAAGACCAGGCCATAGCCGCGGGTGAACTGCGGCGGCGCTTTGGCCGAACCCTTGAACTGGTTGACCATCTGGCATTCGGTGAGYTGGATCGGCCCGAGCGATACGGCAAAACCGAGTTCCGGCACGTCGAATTCCACCTCGACCTCGCCGATGCGGATTTCACCGGTGAAGGGGTGGTTGCGGCCGTAGCCGCGCTGCGTGGAATAACCGAGCGCCAGCAGGAAGCCTTCGTCGCCGCGCGCAAGCGCCTGCAGGCGCAGATCGCGGGCCATCGGGAATTCCATCGGTTCGCGCGTAAGGTCGCCCGTCTCGTGGTCCTCAGGCAGTTCACCGTCGTTTTCGATCAGGCCTTCCTGGCCGAGGATTTCGGAGACGCGCATGACGCGGCCGGCTTCCGCCTCACGCTGCGCCGGCTCTTCCACGGCTTCGTCGGAGAGCAGCGAGGGGTCGAGCAGGCGGTGCGTATAGTCGAAGGTGGGCCCAAGCAACTGGCCGCCCGGAAGATCCTTGTAGGTGGCGGAGATGCGGCGTTCGATCTGCATATTGGCGGTGTCGAGCGGCTTGGAATAGCCGAAGCGCGGCAGCGTCGTGCGGTAGGCGCGCAGCAGGAAGATCGCCTCGATCATGTCGCCGCGCGACTGGCGCACGGCAAGTGCGGCAAGCGTGCGGTCGTAGAGCGAGGCTTCGGCCATGACGCGATCGACGGCGAGAGCAAGCTGTTCGACGATCTGCTCGATGCCGATCGCCGGCACGGAGCGGTCGCCACGCCGGCGGTCAGCGAGCAGGCGGTGGGCATTGGCGATGGCGGCCTCGCCACCCTTGACGGCAACATACATGAGCTCAGATCTCCGTTGCTGTGATCTTGGTGGTGCGCGGCAGGCAGAGGAAACGCTTGCCCGCCGTCAGCACGATGTCGATGCCGCGCGGGAAGAGGGCGCGGTTTTCCGTCCACAGGCGCAGGAACGTTTCCGGCAGGCCGACGGGCGCGATCTCGGTCACGCTCTGGATGCCCGGCCCCATCAGCGCCAGGCGACGCCCGCCTTCGAGGTCGGCAAGCTCGATCACCACCGTGGTGGAGCGATCGGGATATTCCTGCGTGCCGGCGGCAAACAGGCCGAAGGTGGAAAGCATCGCGCCGGCTTCGACGAAGGCGAAGCGCGCCTCGGCCTTTTCGGCCGTCAGCGGTGCGCCGGTGTGGAAGCCCAGCCATTCCGGGATCGCCGACTTGGCAAGTCCGGCCGAAAGCCAGACGGGCGTGTCATGGTCGCAGAGCGTCAGGCCGATCGCGCCGGCGGCAATGCCGAGCGGTGCGGGCGCCGTCACATCGGCCGCGACCGTCTGGATCGTGCCGGGCCGGGCCATGCCGTCCATCAGCATCTTGAATACGCTCTGGGCCTCGAATACCGGCTCGGCGAAGCCGCCGGTCAGAACATCGGTCTTGGCGCTCATCAGTTGTCTCCCCGCACCATGGTGAAGAAATCGACGCGGGTCGCAGCCGTCTCCTCGGCCTTGCGACCGGCCTCTTCGGCAATGCGGCTTGCGATCGGCGACAGCAGCCTGTCCTCGACGAAGCCCTTGGTGGCCTCCTCCTGCCAGAGCGCATCGAAGATCGCGCAAAGCCGTGCCTTCTCGCGGTCGGTGCCGAGCGCCTGCGCATGGCCGACGGAGCCGGAGGCAAGACGTACGGTCGCTCGTGTTACCGTCACTTCGCCGAGATTGAAGGGCGCACCGCCGCCGCCGATGCGGCCGCGAACCATGACGAGACCCGTTTCCGGGCCGCGCACCGGCTGTGCCGCCGGCTTTTCGGCAAGCGCATCCCACGCCGCCAGCAATTCCTGTGTCTCGGCGCGGGCGAGCAGATCAACGGTGCGTTTGCGTCCGTTGTCTATCTGCGCCGCAGCGTCTGTCTTCTCTGCTGCCGTCATCGTTTTTCCTCGAAATGTCTATTGATATAGACAACCATACAAGCTATACCTATCCCTAAATCGGCGAGGTGACAAGCGTGTGACACGACACGTCCGAAATTGGCCGAGCCTGAAGATGAATTCGGGTCGAAGATGAGCTGGCAGGGGCGCAATGGCAGGCATGAAGCAGGTGCAGCGGCAGACGGGCGTGGCGCTCTGGCGGCAGATCGCCGACAGGATCCGCGAGGCGATCAGCAGCGGCGCCTATGACGAAACGGGCATGGTGCCGCCGGAAACCGTTCTGGCGCTGCAGTTCGGCGTCAACCGGCATACGGTGCGCAGCGCCCTTGCAGCGCTCGCCCAGGAAGGCATCGTGCGTGCGGTGCAGGGCCGCGGCACACTGATCGAGCGCAAGGAACGCCTGAATTTTCCGATCAGCCGCCGCACCCGCTTTACCGATGGTCTGGGCGACCAGGCGCGCGAGACGCACTCGCTCCTACTCGGCCACGCGGAAGAGGCGGCCAATACCGAAGTGGCCCGCTGGCTTCGCATCGAACCGGGCACGCCGGTCATCCGGCTGGAAACGGTGCGCGATGCGGACAGGCGGCCTGTCGCGCGCGGCACGAGCTGGTTTCCGGCCGCGCGTTTTCCCGGCCTCGTCGAGACCTATCGCCAGACCGAGTCCGTCACCAAGACTTTCGCAGCACTTGGCCTGTCGGACTATGTGCGCGCCACGACCGAGATCACCGCCGCCCACGCCGATTCCGGCGACCTCGCCGATCTGGAGCTGACGCCGGGCGCCGTGCTGCTGATCACCAAGGCGATGAATACCGATCTGGACGGCGTGCCGGTGCAATATTCGATCAGTCGTTTCGCGGCAGACCGCGTCCAGTTCACCATCGAGAACTGAAAACGAAAAAGGCCGGGCGCGAGCCGGCCTCAAACCTTATCGATGCCTGCTTGTGATCAGTGCGCGCCGGACATGTCGCCGAGCACTTCCTTGGAAGCGACGGTGGAATCTGCCTTCAGCTTGTAGACCATCGGCACGCCGGTCGCGAGATTGAGCGACAGAACCTGCTCGCGGGTGAGGCGGTCGAGAACCATGACGAGCGAACGCAGCGAATTGCCGTGCGCGGCAACCAGCACCTTTTCGCCGCGCAGGACGCGCGGAAGGATTTCCGTCAGATAGTAAGGCCAGACGCGGGCGCCGGTGTCGCGCAGGCTTTCGCCGCCCGGAGGCGGAACGTCATAGGAGCGGCGCCAGACATGCACCTGCTCTTCGCCCCACTTGGCACGGGCATCGTCCTTGTTGAGGCCGGAAAGATCGCCGTAGTCGCGCTCGTTGAGTGCCTGGTCGCGGATCGTCTCGAGATCAGGCTGACCGACCTTGTCGAGGACGAGCTTCAGAGTGTGCTGCGCGCGCACCAGTGCGGAGGTGAAGGCGATATCGAACTTGATGCCGTAGTCGGCAAGTGCCTGGCCGCCGGTCGTGGCTTCCTGAATGCCGAGCTCGGTCAGGTCGGGGTCCTTCCAGCCGGTGAAGAGATTCTTGAGATTCCAGTCGCTCTGGCCGTGGCGAACGAGGACGAGGGTACCGCTCATGAAAAATGCCTCCGAGAAATGGTCAATGGGAAGAAAGCCCGAGAACGTCGAGCATGGAATAGAGCCCCGGTTTCTTGTCACGTGCCCAAAGGGCTGCCTTGATGGCGCCGCGCGCAAAAATCGAACGGTCGGTTGCGCTATGCGAAAGTGTGACGGTCTCGCCTTCGCCGGCAAAGAGAACGGAATGCTCACCGATGACTGAACCGCCGCGCAGCGTCGCAAAGCCGATCGTGCCGGCTTCGCGCGGCCCGGTATGGCCGTCGCGCACGCGCACGGATTTCGTGGCAAGATCGATATTGCGGCCCTTTGCGGCTGCCTCGCCGAGCAGCAATGCGGTGCCTGAAGGCGCGTCGACCTTGCGCTTGTGATGCATTTCGAGAATTTCGATATCCCAGTCGGCAGGATCGAGCGCCTGAGCCGCCTGCCGTACGAAAACGCTGAGCAGATTGACGCCGAGACTCATATTGCCCGACTGGACGATGCGGGCATGGCGCGAGGCGGCCGCAATCCTTGCGTTGTGCTCATCGGAGCAGCCGGTCGTGCCGACGACATGAACGATGCGCGCCTGCGCCGCCAGTCCGGCAAATTCCACGCTGGTGGCGGGCGATGTGAAGTCCAGCACGCCCTCGGCATGCAGGAACGCTGCCAGGGGATCGTCGCCGATGATGACGCCGTTGGCGCCGAGACCGGCGATTTCACCGGCATCCTTGCCGACGAAGGGCGAGCCCGGCCGCGCGACCGCTGCATGCAGTGTCAGACCGTCGATGGAATGGATGAGACGAATGAGCGTCTGTCCCATGCGCCCTGCCGCTCCGACCACAACCAGTTTCATCGCAGCGTCGCTCATGTCAGTCCGTCATCCCGATCAGTATGAATCAGAAGCCGAAGGCCTCTGCAGATTGTTGAGGCGAGCGTAAAGTCCGTCGCTGACCTTCGCAAGCGTCTCGTGATTGCCTTCTTCGACGACGCGGCCCTGCTGCATCACGATGATCTTGTCGGCGCGCACCACGGTCGAAAGCCGGTGGGCGATAACGACGACGGTGCGGCCGGTCATGGCTTCGTCGAGCGCCTTCTGCACGGCTGCTTCCGATTCCGTATCGAGCGCCGAGGTCGCCTCGTCGAGAAGCAGGATCGGCGCGTTGCGCACCAGAGCGCGGGCGATCGACAGCCGCTGGCGCTGGCCGCCGGACAACGTCACGCCGTTTTCGCCGACGGGCGTATCATAGCCCTGTGACTGCGCGACGATGAAGTCATGCGCATAGGCAAGCCGCGCTGCCTTCTCGATATCCTCGTCCGTGGCTTCCGGACGGCCGTAACGGATATTGTCGCGGATCGTGCCTTCGAAGAGGTAAGGCTGCTGCGAGACATAAGCGAGCTGCTGGCGCAGCGACCGTTTGGTGATATGGGCGATATCCTGTCCGTCGATCAATATCTCGCCTCCCTTCGGATCATAGAAGCGAGGAATGAGGCTGATGACGGTGGACTTACCGGCGCCCGAAGGACCGACGAGCGCCGTCGTCTTGCCGCCCTCGGCCGTCAGCGTCACGCCGTCAAGCACGCTTTCATTGCCATAGGCAAAGGAGACGTTGCGGAATTCGATCTTCGCTTCGGTGACAACAAGCGGCTTGGCATCCGGCAGATCGCGCTGGCGCGTTTCCATGTCGAGCAACTCGTAGATCATCCGGGCGTTGACGACGGCGCGCTCCATCTGCACCTGCAGGCGGGCAAGACGTCGGGCCGGATCGTAAGCGAGCAGCAGCGCCGTGACGAAGGAGAAGAAGGCGCCCGGTGGCACGCCCTGATAGATCGAGCGATAGGCGGCATAGGCAAGCACGCTCGCGACGGCAAAGCCCGCAAAGCTCTCCGTCAGCGGCGAGGTGCGCTCGGAAAGCCGCGCGATGCGGTTTGCCCGGCCCTCGGCAGCGCCGATCAGCTTGTTGACCTTCTTCTCCAGTGCCTCTTCCATCGTGAAGGCCTTGACGATGGAAATGCCCTGGATCGTCTCCTGCATGGCGCCGAGAACATGGCTATTGAGGTCGACGGCCTCGCGAGTGGCCGAGCGCAGCCGCTTGGAAACGTAGCGTAGCGCATAAAGCAGCGGCGGCGCCAGAATGAAAACGGCAAGGCTCAGCAGCGGATCCTGAACGACCATGACGCCGATCAGCGAGACGAAGGTGAGGAGGTCGCGCACGGTCGACGTGATGGTGAGGTTCAATACGTCGCGGATACCGGTAACGTTTTGGCTCACCTGGGCCGCAATATGGGCGGAGCGAGACTCGTTGAAGTAGCCGACGGAGAGCGTCATCAGGTGCGAATAGATCCGTCGCTGATAGCGCGCAACGATATCGTTGCCGATCCTTGAAAGGGCAACGCCTTGCCCGTAGCTCGCAAAACCGCGCAGCATGAAAGCGATGAAGATCGAAAGACAGATGATCCAGACGACGTCCGCACGCCTGTTGGCGAAGGCCTCGTCAATGATCGCCCGCATGATCCAGGCCGTGAATGCCGTCGAAAGCGCTATGACGACAAGGCAGGAGATCGCGAAGACATAGCCCCAGAGATGGTCCCGGCCGTTTTCCGCAATGATGCGCTTCAGGATGCCAGTCACGGTATCGCTGTTGACATGTGGCTTTCTGCTGTCGGCGGCTTCCAAAAATAGGCTTCCTGTCTCGGGGCTGCGTGCCACAGGCGCGGCACGCATATGCGCGGGCTCTATAAAGAGTTGACGGGGCTTTGGCTAGAGCGCCGTGCGTCCCATCGGGGCGCACAAAGGACGCTCTAACGCCTTGAAACTATGCTTCAGGCTCAGGCCCGCCAGCGCCGTCCATCCGTCGAAAGGCCGAAGTTTGCAGGCATGCGTGCATAGGAAGAAAGCCCGGCAAGAGCAGCCAGCGGATGCGTCACGACATAGGTCGGGATCGTACGCAGCAGGGCCGAATGCGGCGCCTTGTCTTCGAATGCGGCCCGGAATTCCGGCTTTTTCAGTGCCGGAAGGATCTTCTGAGAGATGCCGCCCGAGAGATAGACGCCGCCGCGGGCCATGAACACCAGCGCCATGTCGCCCGCCACGCGGCCGAGATAGCTGGCAAACAGCGAAACGGTTTCGACCGCGACCTTGTCGCTGCCGACGAGCGCATGCGACGTGATGTCCGCCGGATCGCTCATGGTCGGCTCAGCACCGTCGGCCGCGCAGATGGCGCGATAAAGGTTGACGATGCCGCGGCCGCAGAGGATCTGTTCGGCCGAAATGCGGCCCTCGATTGTCTCGACATGCGGGAAGATCTCATAGTCGCGTTTGCTGCGCGGCCCGAGGTCGACATGCCCGCCTTCGCCTGGAACCGGAATCCACGTCGACTGGGTATGGACCAGACCACCGACCCCGAGGCCGGTGCCGGGTCCGAGAACGACGCGGGAGGCCACCATGTCACCCGAAGCGTTGCCGATACGTTCGCGATTGTCGTCGGAAAGTGCCGCGATTGCCAGCGCCTGTGCTTCAAAATCGTTGACGACGAGCACATCGACAAGGCCGAGGCCCTCGATCATCCGCTTCGGCCGCACCACCCAGGGGCAGTTGGTCAGGGGGATTTCATCGGCCTTGATCGGTCCGGCAACGGCAAGGATCGCGGCGCGCGGCTGTACGGAGGTCTTGTCGAGCACACCCTTCTGGATCGCCTCGTCGATCGTCTCGTAATCGGCGGTGCGCACATTGGGAAACTGCTTCGGCTCCGCATAGGCATCCGTCAGGATGGAGAAGCGGGCATTCGTGCCACCGATGTCGCCGATCAGGATCGGAAAGGGCAAGGGAGTAGAGGATGCAGTCATGGCCGGTTCCGTGCTGTAGGCCCGAGGGATCAGGCGTTAAGGGTAGGGAGAAGCTTTTCGGCTGTCGACTCGTTCAGTGCCATCGGAATGTCGTAGACGATCGCAAGCCGCATCAGCGCCTTGACGTCGACATCATGCGGCATCGGCGTCAGCGGGTCCACGAAGAAGATCAGGGCGCTGACCTCGCCGGTGGAAATCAGTGCGCCGATCTGCTGGTCGCCGCCGAGCGGGCCGCTTTTCAGCCGAGTCACGTGAAGGTCGGGAGCAGCGTCGAGCACGCGCCCGCCCGTCGTGCCGGTGGCGACGATTTTCCATTGGGCGAGAAGATCCCTGTTACGGCGGGCAAACGCCGCCATGTCATCCTTCTTCTGGTCATGCGCAATCAATGCAAGGCATTTGCCGCCGGCCATGAACGGGTTCTCCGCGCGAGTAATTCAATCGATTTGACCGCTTCTACACCAGGCGTTTGTGATTTGAAAGACAGCCGCCTGCCAGCCTGTTTGGCCTGTTCAGCCTATTGCACGACCGGTTTGTCGTTCGGAACCGGGCCGACGGAAGGAAGCGCGCTGCCGGTATCGACAGGTGGTGCAGCCGCCGGGGCTGCCGTCAGAGCACTCGCCGCGGAAGGGCCGCCATAGGTCCCTGCTTCTGTAGAGGCGATGGACGGGGCATCGGCAACGGCAGAGCAGGCCTTCGGCAGGTCGGAGACCATAACCTCACGCGGCGGCTTCGGCGGCTTTGCACCGGGTTGCGGCGGCTTCGGCGCCGCCCAAGGTTCCTTGGTGAACCACCAGGCAAGCGATTTGTCGCAGCCGTCACCAGCGGCCACCGGCGCCTGCCCTGTACAGCCCTTGGCTCCAACAGGGCATTTGATGCGGATATGGAAATGCGAATCGTGCCCGTATTCGGGCCGCAGTTTGCCGAGATTGGTGCGGTCGCCGGTCCAGGTGTCGCACATCTTCTTCTTGATTGCCGGATTGACGAAGATGCGCTCGACCTGCGGATAGCTTGCCGCCAGCATCAAGAGTGCCGCCCGCTGCTCGCTCCATACTTTCGGATCGACGGTCAGGAACTTGTCTTTCTGCAGCATGGTGGTGAAGGGCAGATCTTCCCGCTGTTCGTAGCTCAAGCGCTGCGAGGGCATGGGTGTAAACCAGACATCGGCATCCAGCCCGATCTGGTGCGACGCATGGCCGTTGAACATCGGCCCGCCGCGCGGCTGGGCAATGTCGCCGACGAGGATGCCCGGCCAGCCGATCTTGGCACGCGCATCCTGCGAGAATTTTTCCAGAAGCGATATCATCACCGGATTGCCCCAGCGCCGATTGCGTGAAAGGCGCATCGCCTGCCAGGTCGGCCCGTCCGCCGGCAGCGCCTCCGCACCGGTCATGCAGCCCTTGGCATAGAAACCGATCGGCTGCGCCGGCCCCTGCGTCGGCAATTTCTCGGCGCCGAAAATCGCCTTGGCGCTGCCGGGGCTCGGCGTCTTCTGCTGTGCGCCGACATCACCGGCGATAAGGCTTGCGCCCATTGCGCCGGCAAGCGTCAGCTTGCCAAACGCCCTGACATCGAATGTCAGTTTGCCGAAAGTCCTGAAAACCTGAGCCAAGCCGAAAGCCATGCCATTCCCTTGCTGCGCCAAAGTGATTTGCAATCGAATCTATCGTGAAAAGCAATTTTGGTGAATCGATGTTTTGGCAGGCGGCGTGGGGACGGATCGCCGCAGCATCACGCGTTGGCCAGAACCTCGGCCGTTTTGCGCACGCGCGACAGGCGCCGCAGGATGCGCTCACAGGCAAGCGAATGCATTTCGGCGGTGAAGGTGCTCATCGCATCCTCGACGGCGATGACAGCGTAATTATGGGCATAGGCATCGCGGATCGTCGCCTCGACGCCGAAATTCGTGGCGATGCCCGTCAGGATCACGGTCTTGATGCCGCGGCGGCGAAGCTGCAGGTCCAGGTCCGTGCCATAGAAGGCGCTCCACTGGCGCTTGACGACATGCACATCGACGGCAAGGGCTGCGATTTCCGCAGGTGCCGCAAGCGCGGCCGCCGGAAGACCACCTTCCGGGAAAACCGTCGGCTCGTCCACCGGCTGGTTGACAGCATCGGCATAGTCCGGGGAGAATCCGACGGTAACGAGGATCACCGTCCCGCTTTCGGATTTCAGCCTGGTGGCGATTGCGGCGGTATTCTCGATCACCTGCCGGGCGGGATGGGGCGCAAGCTGCCGGCCGACGATGAAGCCTTGCAGGTCGATGGAAATGAGTGCGGTGGTCTTCGGATCATAAAGGGACATAAGAAATCTCCGGGGGAAGGAAACATGAGGACATCCTCACAATGACAAATACGAGGATAGCCTCACAAAAATCAAGCCCCGAACCGCAAACCCGTGTGCCGAAACGCCAGCGCGGCCATGAGCGCGTTGCGATCCTGCTGGAAGCGGCAGCCAGGGTCTTTCTCGAAAAAGGCTATGATGCTGCAACCATGACGGAGATTGCCGCGGCCGCAAATTCTTCGATCGGTTCGCTCTATCAGTTCTTCCCGACCAAGCCTCTGCTTGCCGAGGCGCTGCATATCGATCGCCTGCAGCATCTGAACAGCGGGCTCGCCGAACTCGCCGAGAAGACCAGGGGGAAGAGTGCTGCCGAAATCGGCGATGCGATCTTTACGCGGCTCGGCCGGTTCATCGAGGATCATCCGGAATTTCCGGTTCTCGCCGCGCGACGCGACGTGCCGAAGGAGCGAAAGGCGAAGTCGCGTGCGGAGCTTCGTGCCAACATCACCGCACTCCTGAAGAATGCTGAACCGTCGGTCGAGCGCGATGTCGATCTCCTGGGCGCCCTCGTCCTGGAGCTGCTGCGCATCGTCGTCGCGGCCGCCAATGACCCTGATGGTTCGGGCGATCCGCGCCTGGTTGGAGAGCTGCGTCGCATGCTCCGCAAGCGCCTCGAGGAAGTGACGCCCTGACCTCCATTGGTAAGGTCAAAATTTCGCGAGCCCGGTAAAAAACAAACTCTTTCCTGTTTTTCGCCTGCATTTCTCGTATTGTCGGCGAAACTAATAACAGGGGAAGAATGAATAGTGGCTTCGTGGTCGAAAATCGGTGTGCTGGTAGCATTGGCGGGTGCGCTCGCACCTATGACTGTATTGGCTCAGGACCAGCAGTTTAAAATCGGCAGTTCGGTCATCAGCGAGATGAAGTACAAGCCGGGCTTTACCCGCTTCGACTACGTCAATCCCGATGCACCGAAAGGCGGCGATCTGCGCCTGTCTTCAAGCGGCACTTTCGACACTTTCAATCCCTTGCTGGCAAAAGGCCAGACAGCGGTAGGTTTGTCGCTCGTTTACGACACCCTGCTGAAGCCAGCTGATGACGAACTCCTCGTCTCCTATGGTCTGCTTGCTGAGGGCCTTTCCTATCCGCCCGACGTATCGAGCGCCACCTTTCGCCTTCGCAAGGAAGCAAAATGGGCTGATGGCCAGCCGGTCACGCCCGAAGACGTCGTTTTCAGCTTCGACGAGACCAAGGAGCTGAACCCGCTTGCCGGGAACTACTACCATCACGTGGTCAAGGCCGAGAAGACGGGCGAGCGGGACGTTACATTCACCTTCGATGAAAAGAACAATCGCGAGCTGCCGAACATTCTCGGCCAATTGATGATCGTGCCGAAACACTGGTGGGAGGCACCGGGACCGGATGGTAAACCGCGAGACATTTCGAAGACGACGCTCGAGCCCGTCATGGGTTCAGGACCATACAAGATTGCCGCCTTCTCGGCTGGTGCGACGATCCGCTACGAGTTGCGGGACGACTATTGGGGCAAGGACCTCAATGTGAACGTTGGTCAGAACAATTTCCGCAACATTCTCTACACCTATTATGGCGATCGGGACGTCGAGTTCGAAGCGTTCCGTGCCGGCAACAGCGATTACTGGCAGGAGACTTTTGCAGCGCGTTGGGCAACAGGATATGATTTCCCCGCCGTGAAGGAAGGGCGCGTCAAGAAGGAAGATGTCACCAATCCCCTGCGTTCCACCGGCATCATGCAGGCGCTGGTGCCGAATATGCGGCGCGACATCTTCAAGGACGAGCGGGTGCGCGAGGCGTTGAATTACGGTTTCGATTTCGAGGAATTGAACCGCACGGTTGCCTACAACAGCTACAAGCGCATCGACAGCTACTTCTGGAACACCGATCTTGCCTCGTCCGGCCTTCCGCAAGGCAGGGAGCTGGAAATTCTTCAGGGCTTGAAGGATCAGGTTCCGGCGGACATCTTTACGACCCCCTACAGCAATCCCGTCGGCGGGGATCCGCAGAAAAGCCGTGACAACCTTCGCAAGGCGATCTCCCTTCTGAAAGAAGCCGGCTGGGAGCTGAAGGGCAACCGGATGGTCAATGCCAAGAGCGGTCAGCCGATGAGCTTCGAGATATTGTTGTCGAGCCCCTTGCTTGAGCGCTGGGCGGTGCCCTATGCCACCAATTTGAAGAAGATCGGTATCGATGCGCGGATCCGCACAGTCGATGCCGCGCAATATACCAACCGTGCGCGCAGCTTCGATTTCGATATGATCTGGAATGTCTGGGCCGAAACCGTGAACCCCGGCAACGAGCAGGCCGATTACTGGGGATCGGGTTCCGCCAATCAGCAAGGGTCGCGCAACTATGCCGGCATCGCCAATCCGGCCGTCGATGCGCTTGTTCGCATGATTATCTTTGCCCCCAACAGAGATGAACAGGTTGCGGCCATCAAGGCTATGGACCGTGTGCTGCTCGCCAATCACTATGTCATTCCGCTGTTCTACCGAGACACCTATTCGATTGCTTATTGGAATACGGTGACGMGTCCGGCAGAGTTTCCGGCATACGGCCTTGGCTTCCCCGATGCCTGGTGGTCCACCTCGGCGAAATGAGCAGACTTGCAATGCGAGGGGGCCTGCGCTCCAAATGGCATCGACGAATCATGAATGCCGGCACAAGCCGGCAAAGGAAGGCTGGCAGATTGAACGGCAATAGACTGGACGGCATGCAGGCGAAGATATTCCCGGAGGCCCGAGACTGATGGGAGCCTATATTCTTCGCCGCCTGCTTCTGATGATCCCGACGATCATCGGCATCATGGCGATTTCCTTCGTCGTCGTTCAATTCGCGCCCGGCGGCCCCGTCGAGCAAGTGATCTCCCAGTTGACCGGCCAGGCCGACAGTGCCGATCAACGCCTCTCCGGCGGCGGTGATCTCATGGTCGGTGGAGGAGACGACGCCGGCTCGAAATATCGCGGTGCGCAGGGCCTCGATCCGGAACTGATCGCCAAGCTCGAAAAGCAGTTCGGCTTCGACAAACCACCGCTGACCCGCTTCGGCGAGATGATGTGGAACTACATCCGCTTCGATTTCGGCGAGAGCTTCTTCCGCAACACGACCGTGCTCAATCTGATTATCGAGAAACTTCCGGTCTCGATCTCGCTCGGCATTTGGATCCTGATCTTTTCCTACGCCATCTCCATTCCGCTCGGCATCCGCAAGGCGGTCAAGGACGGCTCCTCCTTCGATGTCTGGACATCAGGCGTCATCATCGTCGGTTATGCCGTGCCGAGCTTCCTGTTCGGCATCCTGCTGATCGTACTGTTCGCCGGCGGCTCCTTCTATGACTGGTTCCCGCTGCGCGGCCTCGTCTCCGATAATTTCGACCAGCTTGCCTGGTGGCAGAAACCGCTCGATTATTTCTGGCATCTCACGCTGCCGCTGATCTCGCTGTCGCTGGCATCTTTTGCCACGACGACGCTGCTGACCAAGAATTCCTTCATCGACGAGATCAAGAAGCAATATGTCATCACCGCGCGCGCCAAGGGCCTGAACGAGCGGCAGGTGCTCTACGGCCATGTCTTCCGCAATGCCATGCTGATCGTCATCGCAAGCTTCCCCAGCGCCTTCATCTCCGCCTTCTTCACCGGCTCGCTGCTGATCGAGAACATCTTCTCGCTCGACGGCCTTGGCCGCCTCGGCTACCTCTCGGTCGTCAACCGCGATTATCCGATCGTTTTTGCGACGCTCTACATCTTCTCGCTGCTTGGCCTCTTCGTCGGCCTGATTTCCGACCTGCTCTATACCTGGATCGATCCGCGCATCGATTTCGAGCGGAGGGACGTCTGATGGATGCCGCCGCAAATCCGACGACATCAGCGCCCGTCCGCCCGCCCCGCAAAGGCCTGCTGTCGCCGACCAACATCAGGCGTTGGCGGAACTTCAAGGCCAACAAGCGCGGCTACTGGTCGCTCTGGCTGTTCCTCGTCCTCTTCGTGCTCAGCCTCTTTGCCGAATTCATCGCCAATGACAGGCCGATCATCGCCTCCTACAAGGGCGAGATCCTTTTCCCCGTCGTCATCGATTATCCCGAAGAGAAGTTCGGCGGCTTCCTGGCCGAGACGGACTATCGCTCCTCCGTCATCTCAGATGAGATCAACGCCAACGGCTGGATGATCTGGCCGCCGATCCGCTACTCCTATCAGTCGGTCAATTCCAATATCCCGCATTCGGCCCCAACCGCGCCCTTCTGGCTGATGTCGGCGCAGGAGCGTTGCTCGGCCTATCCGCAGGGCGTCGATGATCCCGGCTGCAGGCTCGGCAATCTCAACTGGCTCGGCACGGACGATCAGGCGCGCGATGTATTTGCCCGCGTCATCTATGGCTTCCGCATATCCGTTCTCTTCGGCCTGGTGCTCACCATCTGCTCGGCCGTCATCGGTGTGACGGCCGGTGCCATCCAGGGTTATTTCGGCGGCTGGACCGACCTGTTTTTCCAGCGTTTCATCGAGATCTGGTCCTCGATGCCGGTTCTCTACATCCTGCTGATCATCGCCGCCATCCTGCCGCCCGGCTTCTTCGTGCTGCTCGGCATCATGCTGCTCTTTTCCTGGGTGGGCTTCGTCGGCGTCGTGCGTGCCGAGTTCCTGCGCGCCCGCAATTTCGAATATGTGCGGGCCGCTCGCGCCCTCGGCGTCAACAACCGCACCATCATGTGGCGGCATATGCTGCCGAATGCGATGGTCGCGACGCTGACCTTCCTGCCCTTCATTCTCTCGGGTTCGATCACCACGCTGACCTCGCTCGACTTCCTGGGCTTCGGCATGCCGCCGGGCTCTCCCTCGCTCGGTGAACTGATCGCCCAGGGCAAGGCCAATCTTCAGGCGCCATGGCTCGGGCTGACGGCCTTCTTCACCATGTCGATCATGCTGTCGCTGCTGATCTTCATCGGCGAAGCGGTGCGCGATGCCTTCGATCCGAGAAAGACGTTCCAATGAGTGAAACGCTGCTCTCCGTCCGCGATCTCTCCGTCGCCTTCCATCAGGGCGGCGAAACCTCGCTTGCCGTCGACCGCATTTCTTTCGGTATCGAGAAGGGCGAGGTTGTCGCACTGGTCGGCGAATCCGGTTCCGGCAAGTCGGTCTCTGCAAACTCAATCCTGCGGCTTCTGCCCTATCCCTCGGCAAGCCATCCGAGCGGCGAGATCTTCTTCAAGGGCAAGGATCTGCTGAAGGCCTCCGACCGCGAATTGCGCGAAGTTCGCGGCAACGACATCACCATGATCTTCCAGGAGCCGATGACATCGCTCAATCCGCTCCATACGATCGAAAAGCAGATTGCCGAAATCCTCGCACTGCATCAGGGCATGACCGGGCAGGCGGCGCGCACCCGCGTGCTGGAGTTGCTGAACCAGGTCGGCATCCGCGAGCCGGAAAAACGGCTGAAAGCCTATCCGCATGAACTCTCGGGCGGCCAGCGTCAGCGTGTGATGATCGCCATGGCGCTCGCCAATCGCCCCGAATTGCTGATCGCCGACGAGCCGACCACCGCGCTCGACGTCACGGTCCAGGCGCAGATCCTCGAACTCTTGCGCAAGCTGAAGGGCGAGCACGGCATGTCCATGCTCTTCATCACCCACGATCTCGGCATCGTGCGCAAATTCGCCGACCGCGTCTGCGTCATGACCAAGGGCAAGATCGTCGAGACCGGACCGGTGGAGGAGGTCTTCACCGATCCGAAGCACGACTACACGCGCCATTTGCTCGCCTCCGAGCCGCGCGGCGAACCGCCGGTGACCGACCCCTCCAAGCCTGTTGTCATGGAAGGCAATGACATCAAGGTCTGGTTCCCGATCAAGGCCGGTTTCATGCGTAAGGTCGTCGATCACGTGAAGGCCGTCGACGGCATCGACCTGACACTCAGAGCCGGCCAGACGCTCGGGGTCGTCGGCGAATCCGGCTCCGGCAAGACCACGCTGGGGCTGGCGCTGACGCGCCTCATCTCCTCGAAGGGGCGCATTTCCTTCGTCGGGAAAGATATAGCGAGCTATTCATTCACGGACATGCGGCCGCTGCGCAACCAGCTTCAGGTCGTTTTTCAGGATCCCTACGGCTCGCTGAGCCCACGCATGTCCGTCGGCGATATCGTTGCCGAAGGCCTGAAAGTGCACGAGCGCTCGCTCTCGGCCGAAGAGCGCGACCAGCGCGTCTGCTGGGCGCTCGAAGAAGTCGGCCTCGATCCGCTCACCCGCTGGCGCTTCCCGCATGAATTTTCCGGCGGCCAGCGCCAGCGCATCGCGATCGCACGCGCCATGGTTCTGAAGCCCCGTTTCGTCATGCTCGATGAGCCGACCTCGGCGCTCGACATGAGCGTGCAGGCGCAGGTGGTGGATCTCTTGCGCGACCTGCAGAAGAAGCACGAACTTGCCTATCTCTTCATCAGCCACGACCTGAAAGTGGTCAAGGCGCTCGCCAATGACGTCATTGTCATGCGCTTCGGCAAGGTGGTGGAGCAGGGGCCGTCAGCGGATATCTTCCGTGCGCCGAAGGATGACTATACCAGGGCGCTGATGGCCGCCGCCTTCAACATCGAGGCGGTGCCGACGCCGGCAATTCAGCAGTAAAAGACGGGCAGCAGTAAAGAAGATCATGTCAGCAAGACCTCCCATTCTCGTCGACCTCAAGTTCGACCCTGATACCGTTGCCCGCATCCTCAAGACCGCCTTTGCCGATCGCGGCAGCATCAATTCAGCCGATCCCGCGAACAAGGCGCTCGACCTCACCGGCGTCGATTACGCGCTGCTCTGGAAGCCGGATGCCGATATCTTCCAGCGCGCGCCGAACCTGAAGGTGCTCTTCTCCGGCGGCGCCGGCGTCGATAGCATCCTGTCCATTCCCGATCTGCCCGATCTTCCGATCGTCCGCTTCGTCGATAGCAGCCTGACGACGCGCATGAGCGAATGGGTGGTCATGCAATGCCTCATGCATCTGCGCCTGCAGCGCGAGCATGACCGGGACCAGCGCGACCGGGTCTGGGGCAAGCTCGTCCCGCCGGAAGCCGCCGAAATCACCGTCGGTGTCATGGGCCTCGGTATTCTCGGCCAGGATGCCGTCGCCAAGCTCAGGGTCATGGGCTTCAACGTGATCGGCTGGTCGCGCTCGAAGAAAGAGGTTGAAGGCATCGAAACCTTCGACGGTTCGGAGCTAGATACCTTCCTGTCGAAGACCGATATCGTCGTCGGCCTGCTGCCGCTGACGCCTGATACATCAGGCCTCTACAACAAGGCCTTCTTCGCCAGGCTTCGCCAGGGCGGCGCGCTCGGCAAACCTGTTTTCATCAATGCCGGCCGTGGCAAGAGCCAGGTCCAGGCCGACATCGTCGCGGCGATCGAGGGAGGCATGCTCGGCGGCGCCTCGCTCGATGTCTTCGAGGTCGAGCCGCTGCCGGCGGATGATCCGCTCTGGCATCTGGAGACTGTCTTCATCACCCCGCATGACGCTGCGATCTCCGAAGAGAACGCGCTTTTCCGTCATGTCGAGACCCAGATCGCCCGCTTCGAACGCGGCGAGCCGCTGCAATTCGTCGTCGATCGTAAGGCGGGCTACTGATCCCTTTCGGAACCATCCGACGCCACTCCCCGTTTCCTAACCGAAGTTCCGCCGGCCTCGCCTGCGGATAACCGAAGGAGACGACCATGACGCACACCGAAACGCGTTGGGAAAAGTCCGATCAGAAGCTTCATGCCGAAGAGCAGATTTCGCCTTTGAAGGCCAGGCAGGGCCGCACGGGTCGTCGCATCCTGACGGTGCTGGTGGCCGCTCTGGTGCTGGCCTTCCTCATCTGGATCCCGGTCGAGATCTGGGGCCAGAGGCAAGCCAATGACGTCGCTCCGCAGCAGCCGGGCCAGGCAATGCAGTCGCAGGTTCCAGCCGCTCCCGCGCAGAACGCCAGCCCGGCCCCGGCTCAGCCCGCGGCACCCGCACAATAACGTGCGGATGTCAGGCATTTAAACCACGTCCCGCAGCCATTCCTGCTGCGGGACGTTGCCTGTTGTTTTTTCTGGACTTTGCCGATCGATTTTTCGATAAGAAAGCGCACGAGCCGGTTTGTGCGCTGGCCGTTCCAGGGCCGCACCTGACCGGATTGACGGACAGGCAGGAGTTTCATGGCCAGGACCGATATCGCTAGGCGCGTCTACAATCATACCTGGAAACTCGATCCGATCGTTCGCAGTCTGATCGATACGGATTTCTACAAGCTTCTGATGCTGCAGATGATCTGGAAGCTCTATCCTGAGGTCAATGCCTCTTTCACGCTCATCAACCGCACCAAGCGCGTGCGCCTTGCAGAACAGATCGACGAGGGCGAATTGCGCGAGCATCTCGATCATGCGCGCACGCTCAGGCTCGCCAAGAAGGAGATGATCTGGCTCGCCGGTAACAGCTTCTATGGCCGCGCACAGATCTTCGAGCCGGAATTCCTGGCCTGGCTCTCCAATTTCCAGCTGCCGGAATATGAGCTCTCCAAGAAAGACGGCCAGTATGTGCTGGATTTCCATGGGTCGTGGAAGGAAACGACCATGTGGGAAATCCCGGCCCTCGCCATCATCAACGAGCTGCGCTCGCGCGCAGCCATGAAGACGATGGGTCCCTTCACGCTTGACGTGCTCTATGCCCGCGCCAAGGCCAAGATGTGGGCCAAGGTAGAAAAGCTGCGTGAATTGCCGGGCCTGCGCATTTCCGATTTCGGCACCCGCCGCCGCCACAGCTTCCTCTGGCAGCGTTGGTGCGTGGAAGCGCTGAAGGAAGGAATCGGTCCKGCMTTYACCGGCACCAGTAATGTATTGCTGGCTATGGATTCCGATCTCGAAGCCGTCGGTACCAATGCGCATGAGCTGCCGATGGTGGCGGCCGCCCTTGCCGAGACCGACGAGCAGCTCAAGAACGCGCCCTACAAGGTGCTGCGCGACTGGAACAAGCTCTATGGCGGCAACCTCTTGATCGTACTGCCGGACGCCTTCGGAACGGCCGCCTTCCTGCGCGACGCGCCGGAATGGGTGGCCGACTGGACCGGCTTCCGCCCGGACAGCGCCCCGCCGGTCGAAGGCGGCGAAAAGATCATCGACTGGTGGAAAAAGATGGGCCGCGACCCGCGCCAGAAGCTCCTGATCTTCTCCGATGGCCTCGATGTCGATGCGATCATCGACACCTACAAGCATTTCGAAGGCCGTGTCCGCATGAGTTTCGGCTGGGGCACGAACCTGACGAATGACTTCGCCGGCTGCGCGCCGAACGACAGTTCCGATTTCCTGCCGATTTCCATCGTCTGCAAGGTGAGCGACGCCAATGGCCGCCCGGCGGTCAAGCTCTCGGACAATCCGCAGAAGGCGACCGGCGAACCGGCCGAAGTCGAACGCTATCTGAAATTCTTTGGCGCCGAAGACCGCACCGATCAGGCTGTGCTGGTCTAAGAAACGGAACGCGGCGCCGGCCAGTGCCGGCGCGGCTCTTCTGCCATCAGCCTGCTGCCGCGGCCTTTCGGATTGACGACGACACTGTCGTCAGGCGGGTGGGCGACGCCGAGCCTCTCCGCGAGCGATCGAGCGTCGGCTGGCGCCCGAACCTTCACATCGTTGTCGAAATAGACATAGACATCGCGGCCCTTCGCCGAGCGTTTCAGCGGCGACCTGATACGGCTGGCATCATCAGGCTCGATCCCGTGCGTCCAGGCATCGATGCGTCCAGCCCAGCGATCGAGCGCCTCATCGCTATAGCCGCTGACATAAAGCTGTTCCGATCCGTGCAGCCGGCAATAGATGAAATTAGCCGTCACATCCATCAGCAACGGCCATTCCACGGTATCGGCGACCACCAGCCCGACTTTGTATTCACGCAGCAATTCGATGAAGTCGGGCTTGCAGAAACTGTCGTGGCGAATTTCCAGCGCGTGGCGCATGGGCTGCCTCGTCTCGCTCTTCGTCCAGGCACGGCCATCGAGCCGTTCGTCATGCCGCTTCGCGATCTCGGCCGCAGCATTTGTATCCTTGGGAAGCATTGCCAGAAACCGGGCAAACAGATCGGCATCGAATGTCAGGCTTGGCGGAAATTGCCAGAGGATCGGCCCGAGTTTCGGGCCTAGCCGCAGCAGGCCGGAGGCGAGGAAATTGGCAAGCGGCGTTTCGATATCGCGCAGGCGCTTGAGATGGGTGATGTAGCGCGATCCCTTGACCGAAAAGACGAAGCCTTCGGGCGTCTCGTCACGCCAGCGGGCGAAGACATCCGGCTTCTGCAGCCCATAGAACGTGCCGTTGATCTCGATGGAGGGAAATTGCCGGGAGGCATAGGCAAGCTCGCTCTTCCTAGCCAACCTCTTGGGATAGAAGACACCGCGCCAGGGCGCATAGGTCCATCCCGATATGCCGATGCGGATCGTGCCTGTTTTTGCCATGGGAAAGGAACCGTGTCGGCGCGCACTTGTTCCCGCATGAAAAAGGCGCCGCCTTGCCGGCAGCGCCTCGCATCGCGTCGGACAAGATCAGCCGGCCGGCTTCAGCGAGCTGATGATGGCGATCAGCTCGTCGTCATGGGCGTCCTGCTTGCCCTTGGTGCCCCAGTAGGTGATCAGGAGCAGCTTGCCTTCAGCAGGCGAAAGCACGGCGACGCCGATATTGACCGGCCCTTCCTTGTCCGCGCCATCCCAATCGAAGGTCTTCATCTTCATGCCGTTGATCTCGGCTTCGGACTCCTTCTGGGTCTTCTCCTCGATGGTCACGCCGTTCTTCTGCAGGAAGGCGAAGGCCTCGTCGATGATCTTGTCGCTGGTCTTTTCATCGGCAACATCGATCGAAAGATAGATCGCCGAATCGGCCGACGAAGCGTCTATGCCGGTCTCCGTTTCCTTCGGTCCCCAGTTGTCGGGAATGGTGACGGTCGCGACCGGATCGTCGCTCGGAAATTCCAGCGTTTCCGCCTGGGCCATCACAGGCAGGAATGCCGCAAAGGCGGCCGCAATGATGAGTTTCTTCATGGTAGGTCCCCGGATGGTCGCGCCCCGGCGGGCAGCAGCCCTTGCCACCCCTCTCGCTCCGGATCACGCCACATCAGTTCGTTACCGGGTTTTGCTTTGCCAAGCCTTACTAGGCGCGCGGCTGAAAGCGGGCCGCGCCCCGAAACGCCATCCATTTTTGGTGTCTTTAAGCATGTCGCGCAAAAGTGTGTAGCGGTTTTGCGATAACGACATGCGCAAACAAATACCCTCTCAGGCGGGAGAAAGCCCGAGAAGCCCAAGCCCGCTCTTCCAGCCCACCACTTCTTCCCGACAACTTTCCGCCTCTACGAATCCGGTCAGACACAATCTGACCTGGAGAGAAACCGTGGAAGCCAGCCCGAAAATCCTGCTTAGTTTCAAGGAAGTCATCGAGGTGACCGGCCTTAGTCGCCCCACCCTCTACCGGCAGATGAGGGCCGGCCAGCTTGGCTTTGTGAAGGTCGGAAGGCGCACCCTGTTTCGCCCCGCGGATCTGCAGGCTTTCATCGAGAGCCACATCAAGGCGCCGGCCGAAACCGCCAACCGCACCGTCTGAAACGGGACAATGCCATGCTCCGAATACCTGAATACACGCCGTCGAAGATGGACGTGAACGATATCGCATGTCTGCGCCGTGAGGTGTCGCTTGCTTTGACCGTCTCGCAACACGGCTACAAGCTCGATCGCAACGGGCAGGAGCTTGAAACCTGCTGCCCCTTCCATGCGGAAGACACCCCGTCCTTCACGATCTTCACAGGCAATGACGGTATCGAGCGCTTCCATTGCTTCGGCTGCGGCAGGAAGGGCGATGTGCTTGATTTCGTGCGCGAGGTGAAGGGCGTCGATCTGCCCGAAGCCATCCGCATCCTCGGCGGAGGCGTCAGCGGCCGGCCGAACCTTCGGCCGAAACCGGTCAAGGCGCGCGATCCCTATGAGGGCGTAACGCCGATCCGGCCGCCGGCGGATCTGTTGCGGGCCGGCCAGCGCGTGCGGCTCTACAATCCCAAGCGCAAGGGCGAGCGCTCCGAATGGGGCTCTTTTGCGCCCTCGATGGTCTTTCCCTATCGCAATGCCGACGGCTCTCTATCAGGCTATGTGCTGCGCCATGATCTCGCCGATGGGGTTAAGGAAACGCCGATGGTGATGTTTGTCCGTCTGCCGGACGGGACCGAAACATGGTGCCGCTTCCCGTTCCCGAAGCCCCGGCCGATTTACGGCCTGGAGACGATCGGCAACCGGCCAGATATCGGCGAGGGAAAAGTGCTTGTTGTCGAGGGCGAGAAGTGCCGCGACAGGCTGCATGAATCGAGCGGGCGGGCGGTCGTTTCCTGGGCGGGCGGAACGCAGGGCGTCAAGCACACCGATTGGTCGCCGCTATCAGGCCGCGACGTGCTCATCTGGCCGGATTTCGATCCCCCGGGCATGGCGGCGGCAAATGAAATCGCCGCGCACCTGGCGAGCCTCGGCTCCCGTGTCCGGCTCGTTGGCTTTGCCGATATCGGTGTCGAAAGCGAGCGTGAGACCTATCGCGTCGAAGACTGGCGGGCGGGCCTCTATCCCGGTCGCGGTTGGGATTGCGCCGATGCGCTGGACGATGGATGGACGCAAGCCGAGATCGACGCCTTCATGCAGGCCACGGTGCGCCCCTTTGCGCTGCCGGCTGCACAGGACGAAAAGCCTGTAACGGTCGAGCGCGTCGGCCGCGCGTCGCGGCGCAAAGCAGTCGTCCGTGACATGCCGCCACCGGCCAGAGAGGGAGACGACCGGCCGAGGCTCATCTTCCACGAAGCCGACCTTTCGGAAGCGGTGACGAGCGCCTGCCGCCTGGTGGTCGATGCCGGCGCGCGGCTCTACGCCCGCGACACGGCCCTGTTTCAGGCCGTCCGCGTTGCGGGGAAGGAAAAGACGGTGCTGGTTCTTGCCGATGAGAATGCGATCATCGACATCCTGACGAGATACGTGCTTTGGCTGAAGCCCGACGAGAGAAAGAAGCTCGGCTACAGGGATATATCCTGCCCGGCGCTGGTCGCGAGATCCGTCATTGCGCGACACGGCGATTGGCCTTTCCCGCAGATCAGGGCGATCGTTTCTCTGCCGACGATGCGCAGCGATGGCACCATCATCGATGCGCAGGGCTTCGACCAGCAATCCGGCATCYTGTTTGAATCGGACAAGACATGGCCCGCAATACCCGAAAGCCCTGACAGGGCTGCGGCACTGGCGGCGCTGGACACCATCAGGAAGCTCATTTCGAGCTTCCCCTTCGTGGGCGGCGTCGATGAATCGGCAGCGCTCGCCATGATCCTGACGGCGATCATCCGCCCCAGCCTGAAAACCGCGCCGCTGTTCGGCGTGAATGCGACGGCGCCCGGTACCGGCAAATCCAAGCTCGTGGACGTTGCCGCCATTCTGGCGACCGGCCGGGTCGCCGCGGTCAACTCCTATGCAGGCGACGATAACGAGCTGCGCAAGGTTCTGGAGTCGCGGCTCCTGCAGGGCGACAGTTTCATCAATCTGGACAACCTGTCGGTGGCGCTTCGCTCCGATCACCTTTGCCAGGTTCTGTCCCAGGAGGAAGTCAATATTCGCCCGCTCGGCAAGACCGTCTCGCTGGACTCGGCAACGGCGGTCATGTTCTGCGCCACGGGCAACGGCTTGCGCTTTGCCGGCGACCTGACGCGGCGCGTGGTGCTGATCAACCTCGATGCCGGCGTCGAGCGGCCGGAAGAGCGCGTCTTCGAGAGCGACGTCATCGAGGACGCACGCCGGCAACGCGTGGAGATCGTCACATCAGCCCTGACGCTCCTGCGGGCATTCGTCGCCAATGAGGCCGACAAGGTCTCGCCGGCGCTCGGCTCCTTCGAGCACTGGTCAAACCTCGTCCGCTCCGCGCTCGTCTGGCTCGGCCTGCCCGATCCGCTCGGCAATGCGGTAAAGATCCGGGATAACGACCCGGAGAAGGAACGAACATCGGCGATCATTTCAGCCCTGCCGGCCGGCAAGCCCTGGGTCGCGGCCGATATCGCCAGGATGGTGGACGAGGGAGCCTTCGATCCGATCGGCAACCGCCGGCACGAGGGGCTGGTGGAGGCGCTTTCGGATTTCATCGAGCGCGGGCGGCTGAATACGACGCGGTTCAGCGGGTTCCTGCGCAAACACTGCGGCCGGATCGTCAACGGCCAGATGATCGTCAGTGCGGGGAAAAACCGCGTCAATGCGGTGCTTTGGAAAGTCGAAAACGTAGGGAAGAGTTGAGGCAAAGACGCTGCGTAGGTGACGGCGCTACAGCATCGGCCCGAAAATCGGAATCGATTTTCGGAAAGCCCGATGCGTAGATTCAAAGAGTTAGAGCGTCCTTTGTGCGTCCGAATGGACGCACGGGGCTCTAAGTTGCGCGGATGCTTTCGCCGAAATGCATGTTCATCGCGGCAGCCAACCAATAATCCCGTTCTGATGAGGGTTTTCAAATACCTCTCTGCATAGGGTGCATAATTTGCATAGGATCTCCCTTACGCCGTGTGGGAAATGTCAGATGGTGACATGACAGACATTGAATCTGACATTTCCTATAGAGCGTGGAAAACTGCCTATGCATCTCCTGCACCCTATGCACCCAGCGAAGAGTATCTACTTCGACAGCCAGCTTTCGAAATAGTGGCGCACGGCCGCACCCGCGCCGAAATGATCGGTCGTATCCAGCCGCGCAACGGCACCGCGCACGACATCAGCCATGACGGCTGCAGGCACAATGCCGGACTTGACCAGGGATTGAAACAGCTCCTCCACCAGGATGATCGTCCCGATCGCTTCGTCCTCAGCCTTGAAATTCGCCACTGCTGGTTTCCCCTCTGCGTCGTTGCAATGAAAATGTAGACCAACTTATCGTGTTAGGATCGCGTTGTGGAGCAGCCCGCGAATTTCGTCGCGCTGCTGAACTTGGCGGGCCGGAGGTGCAACGTCTCGAAGAGTTGGGTATCCGAGCCTCTACGCCTCGCGCTCGATCGTGGGCAGCTTGCTCGGCCCGACCTACGAGCTTGCTTCGGATGCCACGAGCCTTGCCGGCCTCGCCGTCGCCAATGCGAAGGGCGCAATCACATGCAATGCGCCCGGCATGACAGAAGGCGACGTTGCGACGGTTCTCAGGCTGACGCCCTTTGCGAGCCTGCCTTACTGGCGGTGGTTGATTGATGGGGTGTTGGTGCCAGAGGCGAAAGAGGCGGTTCGCCGCTGATTGATGTTACCTGGCATCGCCACTGACAGGCCGCCGAAGGTTGCCCTTACCAGCCCTGAAAGCGGCCATGTCGGCCTCATACTTGCGCTCACGCCGCTGCTTGCGCCAATACGCCCAGACCTCCAGCACAATAAAGCGAAGCAGTTCTCGACCGAAGACAAACATTAGACCTTGCAAGACACACTCCAAGTCGTCGCCCGGTTATTTGGTCGAGCTATCCTGACAACTATTTAGGATACGCGGCTTGCAAGCGCGAGGGAGGTTTGAAAAATAGCTGCAATTTTCTGGGGTGGCGCTCCTATTTGGAACTTGACGTTGCCGCTCAATGACTGAGAATATTCGTTCCGGGTAGGTCATGCAGGGGGATCGCAATGGCCGCGGTTGCTAACACGGAAGGTGATGCTGATCCGGGAGCCGTTGCAAGTACAGGCTTGTCTCCCGTCTCGAAGCTTGTGCTCGTCGGTGCTGGGTTAAGCACTTTGGTTTGGCTTGGAGCAGCTGGTTATTTCCTGTTTCACCATAGCACCTCAAATGGCGGCTCTATGGTGGAATGCTTTTATGGCTTAGACTGTCTAACTACGGCCAACGAATGGGGAGATTTTCTGGCGGGTTCCTTCTCGCCGCTCGCCTTTATCTGGCTCGTCGTAGCGGTTTTCCTACAATCAATGGAATTAAAAGAGCAGCGCATAGAGTTGGCAGAAAATAGATCCGTTGCGAAGGCGCAGGCGGAGTATATTGGAACACAAACAAGCCTGCTTATGGCTCAGGAACAGCGATATGTCGCTGATGATACAGAAGCGGAATTTGAAGCTGCAATAGAGCTTTTAGCCGCTACACTCATCAATTACGACCATATCTGGAGCTTCGCTACAAAGGACAAGAAACACAAGCTGCAATTCCGGCTAAGTCGATATACGGATAGCACGAACCGCCGGATTGTGATCGCCACCGGACAGGAACTTCGAAAGGGGATTAGAGTTTTACGGGAGCAGAACAACCTGATGAACCCGCAGGTCCGATTTCAAATGAAATTCCGTTACGATTTCGCGAGAACATTTCGGGTCGTCGTGGAAGCGGTCAAAGCCTACAATAAGCTAAAAGGTAGAAGCCGTAGCTTAGCCAGTGCGCTGGAAGTGAAGACCATCATGAGAAATATGGAGATTCTTGTAAACTCCACGGATGGATTGCCGGCCGCCTTTACCGATCTCGGTATCAAATATCGATCTGCTAAGAAATTGGCTCCATGGGTTCTCTCCCGCCCGCAAACGTCGGCTCCCTCTCCCTCGCAGGGATCGGTTCCCTCTCCCCCGCAGACGTCTGTTCCATCTCTCCCGCAAAATCAGGGAGCACCGTAGTTCTCAGCCCCGGGCAGAGTTCACCAAGATGCAGCAAGCTCTACCGCCACTGCCTTGCGTCTCCGCGGTGGTTAGGCATTCGGATGTTTGTTCCATCAGGACACAAAATTGGTCGGCCATCGGGCGATCTTTTACGATATCAATGCGGCTCGATCGCCGAGGCTTTTGTCGTTCCGCTGCCGATCAGATAAATGATGGCTCCGGATCGGGATCGATCTCTTCGATAATATCGGGCCGGTCATTCCGTGGATTGCCGACACCCGGCCCGATCGGCCACATGGTCATAAGCTCACTCGGGAATTGCGTCATCAGATCATGCGGCGGCGGTTCCTCGGATAGCCAGCGCTGATAGTCCTTTTCATGCAGGATGACGGGCATCCGGTCATGGATCGTCGCCATCATCTCGTTTGCCGCGCAGGTAACGATGGTGAAAGTTCGGACCTGCAGATCGGTTTCCGGATCGCGCCATATCTCCCAAAGGCCGGCCAATGCAAAGGGCTGGCCGGCCTTCATCGCAATGGCATAGGGCTGCTTTTTCTTTCCCTTTTCGTCGAGCTTGTGCCACTCGAAAAACCCATCAATCGGGATGAGGCAGCGCCTTGACCGGTGGGCATCCCGGAACATCGGTTTGGTAGCGACTTCTTCGCACCTGGCATTGATCGGCGTAACCATGCCGGCTTTCCACCAAGCCGGCTTGAGCCCCCAATTGGCACTTGCGAAGTTCGCCCCGTATTTGCCGCTGCGATCGGTGTCCATGATGATGATGGGATATTCAAGGGTTGGAGCCCCGTTATAGCGCGGGAACTGGTTTGCCATGCCGAGCACGCCTTCGCGGCCCGCAAAGGCGAAATTCTGCATCAACGTCTGCAGATCGGATTTAACGAACACCCTTCCGCACATGCTCTTTCCTCCATCCTATCGAGACATATGGCCGATTTCGATTTCGGCACCCCTCTTGCCGCATCTGCATTTCAGGCGGGACGTCAATGAGGCAACAGCGCAGGATTTCAAATCGGCGAATCTTGGTAAGGAGGCGAGGCTATTCAGCTGCTGGGATCGCTCCTAGGATCGCCAAATTTCACGACGACAAAAACACAGCGATTACGTGAGCTTAGATGAAACCAATGGCGGACAAGGTGGGATTCGAACCCACGGTACGCTTTCACGTACACACGCGTTCCAGGCGTGCGCCTTAAACCACTCGGCCACCTGTCCTTATTGGGTGTTCGCATCCGCAGAGGATGCAAATCGTCGGAACGGCGCGATATATACCGATGATTTTTCACCGATCAACCCAAATCTAACAGTTTTTTGACTTCTTCCGATAAAACTACGCGCAATGCCGTCCATTGCGCCGTCTCCGTTGCCAACCTATCTCTAGGTCTGAGTGGAGAATGGCGCGGCTCGCCGTATAATCAGGCCTACCCGTCGTCGGAGGAATCGATGCGTTTCTTGTTGCGTCTTGCCAGTCTGTTTGCGCTGGCAGTTGCGGTCATTGCCGGTACCATCGATTCGATCCAGTCCGTCGCATCTTCGCAAGTGATCATGACCCCGATGTCGGATGCATGGGAGGATGTCAGCCCCTCGACGCTTGTCGCGCTGCAGTCCTCCGTTTCCTATTACGTCCATCCGCGTTTCTACGCTTTCATCTTCCAATGGCTCATGCTGCAGCCGGCCTTTGCCGTGCTTCTGGTGCTGTCGCTGCTGCTGTGGATGATCGGCTACAAGAAGCCGCCGGTGGCAGGCCGTTTTACCGCCTGACAAACAGGGGCCGGAGGGTGTGGATGAGCGCAATCGGCAGCTACCAGAACGGGAAGATAATGGTGCCGATGACGCCAAGGCATTGGTTAGAAAATTCGCATTTTAGCAGTCGATTTGCCCAGAATTCAGCACCAAAGGACTGATTTTCGGCAATAATGGCAAATCTTTACCAACCGAAAAATTTCTGGTGAATTTTTCGCTGAGCCATGCAAGGATGCACGCAGCCAGGCCTCCGGGGGGAGGTCGGTGGTTCCGCAGACATGCCTGAAAAAGGCTTGCGGGAGGACCCCAAACAAATAGCAACAACAGGGCTGCAAACTCATGAAAAAATCCCTTCTCACCCTCCTTGCCGTGGCAGCGATGTCGACGACGGCGCTTGCCGCCGACATCAAGCCGGCTCTCGTTTACGGCACCGGCGGGAAGTTCGATAAGTCCTTCAACGAAGCTGCCTTTAACGGCGCTGAAAAGTTCAAGAAGGAAACCGGCATCGCCTACCGCGATTTCGAGCCGACCGGCGACACCCAGGGCGAGCAGGCCATCCGCAACTTCGCAAGCCGCGGCTTCAACCCGGTCGTTGCCGTTTCCTTCGCCTGGACCTCGGCTGTCGAGAAGGTTGCCGCTGAATTCCCGGACACCAAGTTCATCATCGTTGACTCCGTCGTCGACAAGCCGAACGTCCGTTCCGTCCTCTACAAGGAAGAGGAAGGCTCCTATCTCGTCGGCGTTCTCGCCGGCATGGCGTCCAAGACCGGCAAGGTCGGTTTCGTCGGCGGCATGGACATTCCGCTGATCCGCAAGTTCGAGTGCGGCTATGAGCAGGGCGCACGCGCCGTCAAGGCCGACGTCGAAGTCTTCCAGAACATGACCGGCACGACCGGTGCTGCCTGGAACGACCCGGTTCGCGGCGGCGAGCTCGCCAAGAACCAGATCGACCAGGGCGCAGACGTTGTTTACGCAGCAGCCGGTGCGACCGGTCTCGGTGTTCTGCAGACGGCAGCCGACAACAAGAAGCTGTCGATCGGCGTCGATTCCAACCAGAACCACCTGCATCCGGGTTCCGTTCTGACCTCGATGGTCAAGCGCGTCGATCTCGCCGTCTACAACGCCTATAACGACACCAAGAACGACAAGTTCACGGCTGGCGTCCAGTCTCTCGGCGTCAAGGAAGACGGCGTTGCCGCCGCGATGGACGAGAACAACAAGTCGCTGATCACGCCGGAAATGCAGGCCGCCGTCGACAAGGCCAGGGCCGACATCATTGCTGGCACCGTCAAGGTCCACGATTACACCACGGACAACGCCTGCCCGAAGTGAGTCGTAACTGAGATCGGGCGTATGGCGGACAAGGATTTTCGCCATACGCCCTTTTCTTATTTGGAGCCTGCTGTGACAGACCAGCCTGCTATCGAACTTGTCGGCATCGACAAGAAATTCGGCGCCGTTCACGCCAACAAGGACATCAACCTGACCGTCGCCAAGGGCTCGATCCATGGCATTATCGGGGAAAACGGCGCTGGTAAATCGACCCTGATGTCCATCATCTACGGTTTTTACCAGGCCGACAGCGGCGAGATCCGCGTCAACGGCCAGCCCATCACCATCAGGGACAGCCAGGCGGCGATCGCAGCCGGCATCGGCATGGTGCACCAGCATTTCATGCTGGTCGATAATTTCACCGTCCTCGAAAACATCATGCTCGGTGCCGAAGGCGGCGCGCTGCTGGCGAAGGGCGTTGCTTCTGCCCGCGCCGAACTCAAGCGGCTGGAAACCGAGTACGGCCTGGAGGTCAATCCGGACGCGCTGATCGAGCAGCTCCCGGTCGGCCTGCAGCAGCGTGTGGAAATCCTGAAAGCCATGTATCGCGGCGCCGAGATCCTGATCCTCGATGAGCCGACGGGCGTGCTGACCCCGGCCGAGGCCGATCACCTGTTCCGCATCCTTGGCGTGCTGCGCGACGAGGGCAAGACCGTTGTCCTCATCACCCACAAGCTGCGCGAGATCATGGCGATCACCGACACTGTCTCCGTCATGCGCCGCGGCGAGATGGTCGCCACCCGCAAGACCAGCGAGACCACGGTCGAAGAGCTTGCCGAACTCATGGTCGGCCGCCGTGTTCTGCTGCGCGTCCAGAAGGGCGAGGCAAAGCCTGCCGATGTCATGCTTTCCGTCCGCAACCTGACGGTCAAGGACAACAGAGGCGTGACGATGGTCGATAACGTCTCCTTCGATGTCCGCGCCGGCGAGATCGTCGGCATTGCCGGTGTCGCCGGCAACGGCCAGTCGGAACTGCTGGAAGCGATTGCCGGCATCCGCAAGCCGGCCTCCGGCGAGATCCTGCTCGACGGCCAGACCATCGACAAGGCCGATCCGGCGCGCCTGCGTGAGCTCGGCCTCGCGCATATCCCCGAAGACCGCCACCACATGGGCCTGGTCCTGAAATTCGAGGAATATGAAAATGCTGTGCTCGGTTATCACCGCCGGCCGGCCTACAGCCGTGGCCCGCTGCTCGATCTCGAAGCCATCCGTAAGGATGCCATGGAGAAGATCGAGAAATACGACATCCGCCCGCCGAACCCGCGCCTGAAGACGGCGAATTTCTCCGGCGGCAACCAGCAGAAGATCGTCGTCGCCCGCGAGATCGAGCGCGATCCGAAAATGCTGATCATCGGCCAGCCGACCCGCGGTGTCGATATCGGCGCCATCGAATTCATCCATCGCCGGATTATCGAGATGCGCGATGCGGGCAAGGCCATCCTGCTCGTATCGGTCGAACTCGACGAAATCCGTGCCCTTTCAGACCGTATCCTTGTCATGTTTGCCGGCCACGTCGTCGGCGAGAAGACGCCCGATGCCGGTGAACAGACCCTCGGCCTGATGATGGCCGGCATTGCCGCGTGAGGCCTCGATGAGCACTGCTTCCGTAACACTACCGAGATGGATCAATTACGGTCTGATCCCTCTCTTGAATCTGATCGTCGCCTTCCTGATCTCCGGCTTCGTCGTCTGGCTGATCGGCGAAAGCCCGCTGGCCGCGCTGTCGCTGCTGATCGAAGGTGCCTTCGGCAGCGGTGAGGGCATAGGCTTCACGCTCTATTACGCGACGAGCTTCATCTTCACCGGCCTTTCGGTCGCCGTCGCCATCCATGCCGGCCTCTTTAATATCGGCTCGGAAGGCCAGGCCTATATTGGCGGCCTTGGCTGTGCGCTGGTGGCGCTGGCGCTCGACAATTATGTGCCCTGGTATGTGACGATGCCGATCGCCGTTATCGGCGCCGGCCTTTTCGGCGCTGCCTGGGCCTTCATTCCCGCCTTCCTGCAGGCCAAGCGCGGCAGCCACATCGTCATCACGACGATCATGTTCAACTATATCGCAGCCGCCCTCATGGTCTATCTGCTGGTGCATGTGCTGATCGTGCCGGGCAAGATGGCACCGGAAACCCGCACCTTCCTCGAAGGCGGACAGCTTCCGAAGCTCGGCTGGGTCATGACCATGTTCGGAGCCAAGCTCGGTGCGGCCCCGTTCAACGTCTCCTTCATCATCGCGTTGTTCGCCGCCTGGTTCGTCTGGGTGCTGGTCTGGCGCAGCAAGCTCGGCTTTGACATGCGCACGCTGGGCATCAGCCCGACAGCTGCCGCCTATGCCGGCACGCCCCATGCGCGCACCATCATCATCGCCATGCTGCTGTCAGGCGCTCTCGCCGGCATGATGGCGCTGAACCCGGTCATGGGCTCGTCGGCTCGCCTGCAGGTGGAGTTCGTCGGCGGCGCAGGCTTCGTCGGCATCGCCGTATCGCTGATGGGACGAAACCACCCGCTCGGTATCATCTTCGCCGCGATCCTCTTCGGCGTCCTTTATCAGGGCGGCGACTGGATCTCCTTCGAAATGCCCAACATCACCCGCGAGATGATTCTTGTCATTCAGGGTCTGGTGATCCTGTTTGCCGGCGCGCTGGAATATATGTTCCGCCCGGCGATGGCGCTCATCTACCAGCAGTTCAAGCGAGCCTGAGGAACAGACGATGGAATATTATGAAATTTTCATCAATGTTCTGAGCTCGACGATCCGGCTCTCCATTCCGCTGATCTTTACCGCACTTGCCGGCCTGTTTTCCGAACGCGCCGGCATTTTCGACATCGGCCTCGAAGGCAAGATGCTGGGCTCGGCCTTTGCCGCCGCCTGCATCGCCTATCTCACCGGCTCGGCCTGGGCCGGCCTTGGCGCCGGCGTGGTCTGCTCGGTGGCGTTGAGCCTCGTGCACGGCTTTGCTTCGATCACCAATCGCGGCAACCAGATCATCTCGGGCGTGGCCATCAACTTCTTCATCGCCGGTATCACCATCGTGCTCGGCCAGGCCTGGTTCGGGCAGGGCGGCCGCACGCCGCAACTGGCACCCGACGCCCGTTTCGCGCCGATCATACTCCCCGGTGCCGATGCCATCCGTGAGGTGCCGATCATCGGCCCGCTCTATGCCGGCGTGATCTCCGGCAACAATATCCTCACCTACCTTGCCTTCCTCGCCGTGCCCTTCTCCTGGTGGGTGCTCTACCGCACGCGTTTTGGCCTGCGCCTTCGCGCCGTCGGCGAAAATCCGGGTGCGGTCGATACGGCAGGCATTTCGGTCTCCTGGCTGCGTTACCGCGCCGTCATGTGCGCCGGCATCCTCTGCGGCTTTGCCGGCACCTATCTGGCGATCGCCCAATCGGCTGCCTTCATCAAGGACATGTCGGCAGGCAAGGGCTATATCGCGCTCGCCGCTCTCGTCTTCGCCAAGTGGAGGCCGGTGCCTGTCATGTTCGCCTGCCTGCTGTTCGGCTTCCTCGATGCGCTGGCGAATTTCATGCAGGGCAAACAGGTGCCGCTGATCGGTGAAGTACCGGTACAGGTTTTCCAGGCTCTGCCCTATATCCTGACCTGTGTTCTGCTCGCCGGCTTCATCGGCGTTGCAATACCGCCGAAGGCCGGCGGCGTGCCCTATACGAAGGAGCGTTGATATGTCTCACGACCTGTTCGAAGCCGCCCGCGGCGCCATGGCCTTCGCGCATGCTCCTTATTCCAAGTTTCCCGTCGGCGCGGCAATCCGCGCCGAGGATGGCAAAGTCTATACCGGCGCCAATATCGAAAACCTCTCCTTCCCGCAGGGCTGGTGCGCAGAGCCGACGGCAATCAGCGCCATGATCATGGGTGGCGCCAAGAAGATCGTCGAAATGGCCGTCATCGCCGAAAAACTGCCGCTCTGCCCGCCTTGCGGCGGCTGCCGGCAGAAGATCTCGGAATTCGCCTCGAAGGACACGAAGATCTATCTCTGCGATGAAGCCGGTGTGAAGAAGACCATGACCATGGAAGAGCTTCTTCCCTTCAGCTTCGAGACGGAACTCGGATGATCGCGACCATCGATCTGCTCGCGGCTCTGCTCGGCGGGCTCAAACCGCGCTACGGCATCGTGCTCGGCTCCGGCCTCGGCTCTCTGGTCAGTGAGCTCACCGATGTCGTGCGTATTCCCTATAAGGATCTGCCGGGTTTTCCGGTCAGCGCCGTCTCCGGTCATGCCGGAGAGGTCGTCGCCGGCCATCTCGGTTCGGTGCCGGTCATCATGCTCTCCGGCCGTGTCCACTATTATGAAAAGGGTGATGCCAACGCCATGCGGCTGCCGATCGAGGTCCTGCAGGCGCTCGGCGTCGAGGCCCTGGTTCTCACCAATTCGGCGGGTTCGCTGAAAGAGGATATACCGCCCGGTTCGGTCATGCAGATTGCCGATCACATCAATTATTCCGGCATGAATCCGCTGATCGGGCAACAGAGCGACCACCGTTTCGTCGGCATGACCAATGCTTATGACGCCGAGCTTTCGGCTGCCATGCAGAAGGCTGCCAGGACACTCGATATCCCGCTCGCAAGCGGCGTCTATATCTGGTTCTCGGGCCCGAGTTTCGAGACGCCGGCCGAAATCCGCATGGCCCGCATTCTCGGCGCCGATGCAGTCGGCATGTCGACCGTGCCTGAAGTCATCATCGCAAGAATGCTGGGGCTGAGGGTTGCCGCCGCCTCCGTAATCACCAACTATGGGGCTGGCATGACCGGAAACGAGCTCAGCCACGAAGAAACCAAGGATATGGCGCCGGTCGGCGGTGCCCGTCTTGCCGCTATACTCAAAGAAATGATTGCCGGAAACTGATTGCCGGTGGAGGAAGCGAATATGAATAGCCATTCCAGCCGCGAAACGGCTGCTGTCGCCCTTTCCCTTCTCGATCTTACCAATCTGAAGGACGACTGCACCCAGGAGCAGATCGATACGCTTTGCGCCCGCGCGCAGACACCCTATGGCAGCAGCGCTGCAATCTGCATCTGGCCGCGTTTCGTCGCCCATGCCCGCATCGTGCTCGGCAAGGGCCACCCGGTCCGTATCGCGACCGTCGTCAATTTTCCCTCCGGCGACATGGAAATCGCTGATGTCGCCGCCGAAACGCGCGAGGCGATCGCCGATGGCGCCGATGAGATCGATCTCGTCATCCCCTATCGCAAGCTGATGGCAGGCAACGAGAAGGCCGTTACCGATATGGTCGCGGCCGTGCGCGCCGAGTGCGTTGCACCCGTGCTCCTGAAGGTCATCATCGAGACCGGCGAGCTGAAGGATGCCGCCCTCATCCGCCGTGCCTCGGAACTGGCGATCGAAGCGGGCGCCGATTTCATCAAGACCTCTACCGGCAAAGTTGCCGTCAACGCGACGCTGGAAGCAGCCGACATCATGATCCGCGCGATCAGAGAGAGCGGCCGCAAGGTGGGTTTCAAGCCGGCCGGCGGCATATCGACCGTTGCGGATGCCGCCCTTTATCTGAGCCTTGCGGAAACCATCATGACGCCGGACTGGGCGATGCCCTCCACGTTCCGTTTCGGTGCCTCCGGCCTGCTCGACAATATCCTCTCCGTGCTTGGTGGCACGGAGCCGAAGCCGGCGGCGGCCGCTTCGAGCTATTGAGATGATCCCGCAGGAGATTATCCGCCAGAAGCGCAACGGCGCCGAACTGCCGAGCGATGATATCGACGCTTTTATCGCAGCCCTGGCTGCCGGCAATCTGTCGGAAGGCCAGATCGGCGCCTTTGCCATGGCGGTCTGGTTCAAGGGCATGTCACGCACCGAGACCGTCGCGCTGACGCTTGCCATGGCGCGCTCCGGCGACATGCTCTCCTGGGAGGGCATCGATCGGCCAGTCGCGGACAAGCATTCGACCGGGGGAGTGGGCGACAACGTCTCGCTGATGCTTGCCCCGATCGCTGCCGCTTGCGGTCTGGCCGTGCCGATGATTTCCGGCCGCGGCCTCGGTCATACCGGGGGAACGCTGGACAAGCTCGAATCCATTCCAGGCTATACGATCAATCCGGATGCCACTCTCTTCCGCAAAGTGGTGAAGGAGGTCGGCTGCGCCATCATCGGTCCGACGGGTGCCTTGGCGCCGGCCGATGGCCGGCTCTATGCCGTGCGCGATGTGACGGCCACCGTCGATTCCATCCCGCTGATAACAGCCTCGATCCTGTCGAAGAAGCTTGCCGCCGGCCTTCAGACATTGGTGCTCGATGTCAAAACCGGCAACGGCGCTTTCATGGCCGATCCGGAGCAGGCAATCGTGCTGGCGCATTCGCTGGTCGAAGTCGCAAATGGCGCGGGCGTGAAGACATCTGCGCTGATCACGGACATGAACCAGCCGCTTGCCGATAGCGCCGGCAATGCCGTGGAAGTGCGCAACTGCCTTGATTTTCTGGCAGGTCGAAAGACCGGTACGCGCCTTGAAACTGTGGTGCTTGCCTTTGCCGCCGAGATGCTCGTGCAGTCGGGTATTGCGGGCTCGCTTATGGAGGCGGAGGGCAGGGCACAGGATGCTCTCTCTTCCGGCAAGGCTGCGGAGATCTTCGCGCGCATGGTGCATATGCTCGGCGGCCCGGCCGATCTTCTGGAACGGCCGGATGCCTATCTGCGCAAGGCACCGATAGAGTGGCCTGTTCCGGCATCGCGCACCGGCTGGCTCGCGGCCTGCGACGCCCGCGATGTGGGCGTGAGCGTGATCGACCTTGGCGGCGGGCGACGCCATCCGGCTGACAGGATCGACCACAGCGTCGGCTTCACGGGTCTGCTGCCGCTTGGAACACGCGTGAATGAGGGCGATCCGATAGCGCTCGTTCACGCTGCCGACGAAGCTTCGGCCGAAAGGGCCGTCGTCGCACTTGCCGCAAACTATCGCATTGCAGACGAGAAGCCGGAGCTTCCCCCAGTTATCGCCGGCCGTATCTGATGGAGTTTACTGCTTGAGGCTGAGTGAGCCGTCGGCGACGGAGTAGGAGGCAAGCTTCTGCAGGAAGCTCATGCCAACAAGCGTGCCGCTCAGCGCCTCGTCTTTCAGCACGAAGGCTTCGACGCTGCGAACGCGAATGCCGCCGATTTCCACGCGGTCGAGCATCACATGCGCCGCCTTGGTCTGGCCGTTCGCCGTATTGACCGCATAGCGGAAATCGAGCTGGTTGCCGGAAAAGCCGAGCCTGCGAGCGAGGCTTTCGTTCAGCGCGACATAGGTGGCGCCGGTATCAATCAGCCCCTGTACCGGTTTGCCGTTGATCCTGAAATTGCCGGTATAGTGGCCCTGAGCATCGGCTTGCAGGCGGATCATGCCGCCATCGGCGATCGTGGCCGACGTATCGGGTGCACTATCTTCGGTCGAGACGAAATTTGCGGAGATCGTATTGCCGGGCTGCTGCGTCGTGCGGGTGAGCAGAGAAGGCACTTGTGTCGCCAGCGCAGCCGCGATGCTGGCAAATATGACGGTACGCATGAGCATGAAACAGAAATCCTTCCTGTATAAACCCCGCCTCATGCGGGACCTCACGCTTCAAGCAGCTAAGCCATAAGTGCTGAAAAGTTGCTAACGGCGACACAAAAAAGGCCCGGAACGAACCGCCGGGCCTTGGAAGGTTTTCGAATTGGTAAAGGAAGCTGAAACTATTTGGTGCCGTACATCCGGTCGCCGGCATCGCCGAGACCGGGCACGATATAGCCCTTCTCGTTCAGATGGCTGTCGATCGCCGCCGTGAAGACCGGAACGTCGGGGTGGGCGGTACGGAAGTTCTTGATACCCTCGGGAGCGGCCAGCAGGCAGAGGAAGCGGATATTGTGTGCTCCGCGCTCCTTCAGCTTGTCGATGGCCGCAATCGAGGAGTTGCCGGTCGCAAGCATCGGGTCGACCACGATGATCAGGCGCTCGGCGACATCCTCGGGCGCCTTGAAGTAATATTCGACCGGCTGCAGCGTTTCATGGTCGCGATAGACGCCGATATGGGAAACACGGGCGGACGGCACGAGATCGAGCATGCCTTCGAGAAGACCGTTGCCGGCGCGCAGGATGGAGGCGAAAACCAGCTTCTTGCCTTCGAGGATCGGCGACTGCATTTGCTGGATCGGCGTTTCGATCGTCTCCATCGTCAGCTCCAGATCGCGGGTGACCTCATAACAAAGCAATGTCGAGATTTCGCGCAACAGCCGGCGGAAGCTGCCTGTCGAGGTTTCCTTGCGCCGCATGATGGTGAGTTTGTGCTGCACGAGCGGGTGATCGATGACTGTGACGCCGTCCATAGGGAAACCTTCCAATTCTTTGTTCTTATCGGCTGTTTCTTTCATGGAAATCGTCTCCTCTGCAAGAGCGGAGGCGAATTTGCCTGGAGCATTAACAATCTCGCGCCACTAAAGCATGTCGCGCAAAAGTGCGCCGCGGTTTTGCGATAACGGCATGCGAAAATAAAAGTCTAAAGCGTGGTAAGCGAATCCGATAGATCGCGGCACGCTTTAGAGCCGGGCAAGCAACGCCTTGCGTGTCTCATCATCGACGAAGGCAGCCTCGATGGCCGTGCGCGTCATCGCATTAATTTCGGCGTCGCTGAAGCCGAAGGTTTCCGAGGCAAGCTCGTATTCCCGCTTGAGCGACGTGTGGAAGAAGGGGGGATCATCGGAGCTGATCGTCACGTTCACGCCGGCATCCCGCAGTTGACGGAGCGGGTGCGAGACGAAATCCGGAAAAACCTTGAGCGCGATATTCGAGCCGGGGCAGACCTCCAGTACCGTGCCGAGGTCTGCAAGCCGTTTGACGAGGTCGGCATCCTCGATTGCCCGCACACCGTGGCCGATACGCGAAGGGCGCACCTCATCCAATGCGTCCGAAACGCTGAAGGCGCCGCAAACTTCACCGGCATGGATGGTAAGGCCGAGCCCTGCATCGCGGGCGATGTCGAAGGCGCGCGCATAGTCGGCAACGCGACCCATCCGCTCCTCGCCGGCGAGATTGAAGCCGGTGATCAGCGGATTATTGGCCTTCGCCGCATATTCCGCAGCGCCGATCACGCTTTCCGGACCGAAATGTCGTTCCCCGGTCACGATCAGCCGGGCCTCCATGCCGGTTTTTGCCTTCGCCCGGCGGATGCCTTCGCAAACACCGGATATATAGGCGTCCGCACCGAGGCCGATGCGCTTGCCGTGGTCGGGTGAAACGATGAGCTCGCTGTAGATCGTACCGATGCCGGCAAGTTCTTCCAGATAGGTTTCCGTCAGCAGCGCGTAGTCTTCCTCGGTCTTGTAGACCTCGGAAACCTTGTCGTAACATTCCAGAAAGCTCGCGAAATCATGCCAGACATAGGCGCCGCCCTGCAGATGGGCGCTGATGTCGATGTTGTATTTGCGCGCCTGAGCCTCGGTCAGATCAGGGGGAGCAGCACCCTCCAGATGGCAGTGCAGCTCGACCTTCCTCAAATGCGATGTCACAGAAAACTCCTCCCATACTGTCCCGAGGGAATACCGAGATGCCGCGCAATGCTCTCGCCGATATCGGCATAGGTCCGGCGCACGCCGACCGAACGTGACCTGATGCCGGGACCGTAGGCGATAACAGGCACGCGCTCGCGCGTATGGTCGGTGCCGCGCCAGGTCGGGTCGCAGCCGTGATCGGCGGTCAGGATCACGAGGTCGCCGGCCCGCAGCTTCCGGTGAACTTCAGTAAGGCGCTCGTCGAAGGCTTCAAGGGCAGCTGCATAACCCGGCACGTCGCGGCGATGGCCGTACAGCATGTCGAAATCGACAAAATTGGTGAAGACAAGATCGCCATCCTCCGCTTCGTCTATCGCAGCAAGGGAGGCATCCATCAGTGCATCGTTGCCATTAGCCTTGATGACCCGTGAAACGCCATGATGGGCGAAGATATCGCCGATCTTGCCGATGGCGTGCACATTGCGGCCATGCTGGACGAGCCGGTCGAGCAGCGTCGGTTCTGGCGGCGGCACCGAGAAATCGCGACGGTTGCCCGTTCTCTGGAAGGTCGCGGCGCTTTGGCCAATGAAGGGGCGCGCGATGACGCGGCCAATATTATAGGGATCGAGAAGGCTGCGGGCGATCTGGCAGAAGGTGAGCAGGCGGTCGAGGCCGAAATAGACCTCATGAGCCGCCACCTGGAACACGGAATCCGAGGAAGTGTAGCAGATCGGCTTGCCGCTGCGCATATGCTCTTCACCGTAACGGGCGATGATCTCCGTTCCCGAGGCATGGCAGTTGCCGAGAATGCCGGGCACATCCGCTGCGCGGCAGAGCGCGTCGATCAGTTCCTGCGGAAAGGCATCGCCTTCGCTCGGAAAATAGCCCCAGTCGAAGGTAACAGGCGTTCCGGCGATTTCCCAGTGACCTGATGGCGTGTCCTTGCCGCGCGAAGTTTCGTTGGCAGCGCCGTAGATGCCGTAGATCTTGTCCGGCAACGGCATGCCGGCCGGAAACTGGCCGGAAGCCGCCCGCGCAATATGCAGCAGCCCGAGCGCCGACATGTTCGGGAGTGCGAGGGGACCGGAGCGCAGACCGGCTCGGTCGGCAGCACCCGCCGCACAGAATTCGGCGATATGGCCGAGCGTGTCGGCGCCTTCATCGCCATAGGCTGCCGCATCCGGTGCTCCGCCGACACCGAAGGAATCCAGAACGAAGAGAAAGGCACGCGCCATTTTTCACCCGTATTATCTGCTGTCGCCAGCGTATAGCTGGAACGATCCGACTACAGCGCCGCGCGTCTTTTCGGACGCGCAAAGGACGCTGTAGCACTTTAAATTGCTGCATAATTTTATCCTTAAATCGATTCCGATTTAAGGAATTATGCAGTAGCGCACAGCCATATAATGACGGGAACGGCTTGGCAAATTTGCGGTGTGGAACTTAAAGTTTGGCAGGCGGATCCGAAGGATCGCGACACGCTTCAGCAGTCGCCGCAGGGAATATTGTCGTTTTGCCGCTGGCGATAGAAATAGCTGCGGCTGATCGTGATGGTGCGCGTCTCCGCCGGCAAGAAGCTGGGAGCAAAGACGAGCAGCGTATAGGGCGTGCTGAGCTCGGTGCGGATAAGGAAGCTGTTTGCTTTCTTCATTTCCGTCGGCACATCTGAAACCGCGCTGTTCTTGGCATAGGGTGCTGCACCGCTTGGGGCCCAGGACCAAAGAACCGTGGGATTGGCGCTGCCGTCGATCTGGATTGCCGTGACCTTCAATGAGAGACCGGAACTGTCATAAGGCGCGAAGATCGCCGGGGCAGCTTTGGCGATATCTGTGAGCGAGCTTTTGGTGACGCTCTGCTGCTGGGTAATGATGTCGGCGATCGAGCCGGCGGCACGTGTCGTGCGCTTGCTGACGTTGAGCCCGAGCGTGATCTCGAATGCGCCGAGATAGAGCATGATCAGAACCGGGAAGATGATCGCAAACTCGATGGCGCCCACGCCCTTCCGGTCGCGTACAAAGCGCCGCGCCGTCGAAGCCAGCCAGATCAGGGGTCCGCGGCGTGCCATCATGGATACTGCTCGTTCTGGAAGGCTACCGTGGCGACGATCAGATATTCGCTCGGCATGGAACTGCCGACTGGGCGAAGGCCGGTGACATAAGGACGGACGAGATCGACGATGATGGACCAGCGGTAATAGGCCCGCACCATGTTGATCGAACCGGGGCCGCCGGGCGTGAACTTGAAGTCTGAAATCTTTAGATCGGAATATTTATCTGAAGACACTCGGGGGATCGTCGTCGGGATCGAGGCAAAGGTCGTGAAGCTCCGCACGTCCAGATAGAGCTTGCCAGGTGTCGCCGCCTCCGTCGCCGAGCAGCGGATGATGATCGAGATCTCGTCGCAGAAAGCCTGCCGGAACTGTGTCTGTGTCTTGTAGGTCGTACGGGTGGAATCGAATGTGATCTGCCCTGTCCGCATCTGACGGCTCATCGTATCGACGGCGCTCGAGACGAGTTGTTCCGCCGCAAAGGCGATGAAGGTTTCCAGGATGGCGAATATGATGATGAAATAGGGAATGGCCAGCAATGCGAATTCGATCGCGGCAGAGCCATCACGCGAGCGTGCCAGGGCGCGAAGTCTGGATAAACGGAGGGACGCACGCACCTTGCCCGTCTCCTGCTCACTGATCGCCATGGTCTGGCCCCGAAAATGTTCTTCGGGCGCCACACTAAGGCGCGTTCGTTGATTTTCCGTTTCAGGCCGGAGCAGCTATTTTAACGAACAGGTGTGAGCTGGGCGTAATTAGCTAGTTTCCGGAAGCCGCTTCACCTTGCTGTGAATGCTGCTCGCAATTGGGCGTGCAGGAAAGAACCGAGCGCTCCGTCTGGCGATAGACGCGCACTGTATTGCCTTCATCGATGGAGACGAGAATGCGGTCGTCCAGAATGGCGTTGCCGTCGCCATCGAGCAGCACGATATTGGTCGTGCCGAAGCTCCGGCCCGTCAACACGATCGTCTTGGAGTCGGCGACGGTCGCATCGGCAACCTTGGAATTGCCGACGATGACCTTGCTGACCGGCCGGTCGAGTTTCAGGACGCGTGCGTGATCCATATAGACGCGCAGCATGTCTTCCTGGGCGGAGGCCGCGGATGCCGTAAGAGCCGAAATCACCCAGGCAAAGAAAACGGTCTTGCCGTTCGATGGCATTTTGGCCCTCTTTCACGATCGTAATGCTAATTGCAGATAGAATGGAAAAAAATGGTGAACGAAGCTTTAAGCTCTCCATGCCATGTTCATGAGTGAAACGCCCGGGATTGTTTCGGTACGCTTCGATGAGGCATGAAATCGACGGGCAGCAAAAATTCGTGCCATTTCTGGATGCTTGAAAGCTATTGTTCCACTTGCTTCCAGAAATTCCTTAGAAATGCAAGCAATGCGGTAAGGAGTTGCTTACCCTGGCTGGGTCGGTTGTCTCGTTTACACCTTGTTAATGCATTTCATTAAGTCGATGGAAACGGCCATTCGCTAGGTTGCAGCCATCCGATCAACGGCAACAGTTGGCGGACGTGCTGAACATCAACTGGAGTTAGGAGTAACCATGACCAAGCTTTTTAGCCGTTTTCTGAAGGATGAATCCGGCGCGACCGCAATCGAATACGGCCTGATCGCCGCTCTGATTTCCGTAGCCCTCGTTGCTGGTGCCACTACGCTCGGCGGCAAGCTGAACTCTACGTTCGCCGAGCTGGGCAACAAGCTGGACGACGCTGTGAAGTAATAACTATTACTGGAGCACAGCTCTGGTTTAGAAAAGGTCAGGCTCACGAGCGAAACGCCGTGAGCCTATTTGTCTTAGGCAGATGAGAACTTGGGCAGGTGAGAGGATGATCGTAGCCGCAATCCTTCTGGTTTTTCCGCTCTGCCTTGCTTTTGCTGCCATATCCGATCTGTTGACGATGACGATTCCGAACAGGGTATCGTTGATAATGGTGCTTTCATTCGTAGTGTTGGCGCCTTTAAGTGGCTTGTCTCTTCCGGCAATCGGAATGCACGCACTTGGCGCCGCGATCGTGTTCGGCATTTGTTTTGCCCTCTTTGCGCTGAATGTGATGGGCGGTGGAGACGCGAAACTCTTGAGCGCGGCCGCGATCTGGTTCGGGTACGATCCCGCTCTGCTGTCTTTTCTAGTTTATGTCAGTGTCATCGGCGGCCTGGTGACGTTGGCAATCCTGTTGATCCGCTCGCAGGCAAATACGATATTGGCGATCGGCCTGCCCATTCCCAATTCGCTCCTGCTCGCCAAGAAAATTCCCTATGGTATCGCCATTGCGATCGGCGGCTTCCTGGCCTTCCCATCCTCGCCGCTCTTCATTGCCGCGCTGGAAAGCCTGAAATGACGGCATTTTAATCGGCCGTTAACTTAAAATGTAAGCGTTCCATTAACCATAATTATACCAATTCCTGAGCATTCTGCGGGGCGAACGCGTTGTGCCCCAAGGAATGATCAATGAAACCGGCCCGCCTTATTATTCTAGCTGTCGCCGTGGTGGCAGCCGGCCTCGCCGGTCTTCTTGCGATGAACATGGCCGGTAGTGGCGGTGTCGTGACGAAGGTTCAATCCGTTATCGAGAAGGAGCCGACCGTCAACGTATTGGTCTCCAGCGCCAATCTTCCTGTCGGCGCGAGACTGGATGAGAAGGCCGTTCACTGGATGGCCTGGCCTCAGAACGGCGTTGTCCAGGGCTTCATTACCGAGACTGACCGGCCGGATGCGATCAAGGATCTGCAGGGCGCCGTCGTGCGCTTGCCCGTCTTCGAAGGAGAGCCGATCCGTCCGGAGAAGTTCGCCGATTCCAACAGTCGTATCCTGTCTTCGTTGCTGCCCGCCGGCAAGCGCGCCGTCGCGACCGAAATCTCCGTCGCGACCGGCGCCGGCGGCTTCATCCTCCCCAATGACCGCGTTGACGTCATCATGGTGCGCAAGGGGCAGGGTACGGACAAATACATAACCGAAACCGTGCTCAGCAATGTCCGCGTTCTCGCCATCGACCAGCAGATCGAGGAGAAGGAGGACGGCACCAAGGCCGCGGTCGGCACGACAGCAACGCTGGAGCTGACCCCCGACCAGACCAAAGTTCTGGCCGTCGCCCAGCAGATGGCCGATCGCCTTTCGCTCGCCCTGCGCTCCGTCGCCGACGCGCAGGAGCAGGATACCAGTGCGGCAGATTATCTGCTGAGCGGCGATAACGGCAGCGCAATCATCCAGGTCATCAAGTCCGGCTCCATCGTCACGGATGCCACCAGCTCAGTGAAGCCGGAGTAAGGGAAATGCAGATGGGCAACTCAAAACAGTGCACCAGGCTTTTCCTGGCCGGCTGCCTTTCTCTGGCAACGGCGGCGACGGGCGTTACACCGCTTTCCTTTCATGCGCCTTTCGACGTGAAGCAGGCCAACGCCGGCTCGGAAAGCCTCATCCGCATTTCGCAAAGCGGTCCCGGCGCACATCGCCGTCTGAAGCTCGGCCTCAACAAGGCTGTTGTCGTCGACCTGCCGGAAGACGCACATGACATTCTCGTCTCCGATCCCAGCATGGCCGATGCCGTGACCCGTACGTCGCGGCGCATCTATCTTTTTGGCAAGAAGGTCGGACAGACCAACATCTTCGTTTTCGGCGCCAGCGGCGAGGAGGTCGTCAGCCTTGATATCGAGATCGAGCGCGACGTTTCCGGTCTTGAGACCAATCTGCGCCGCTTCATTCCCGACTCCGCCATCAAAGTCGAGATCGTTTCTGATAATATCGTGCTGACGGGTACCGTTCGCACGCCGCAGGATGCAACCCAGGCAGCATCGCTCGCCGAGGCATTCCTGAAGGGCGGCGAGGCCACGACGCGCACGGAAACCGCTTCGGGTAGCGGCGGTGACAGTGCGGTTGCGCTCTTTGCCGAAAACCGCCAGGTCTCCCAGGTCGTTAACCTCCTGAAGATCGAGGGCGAAGACCAGGTTACGCTCAAGGTCACGATCGCGGAGGTCCGCCGTGAAGTCCTGAAACAGCTTGGCTTCGACAATCTCGTCACCAATTCCTCGGGCATGACGGTCGCCCAGCTCGGCAGCCCCTCGGCGGATACGGCCACATCCGTCGTCGGTGGTGGCCTCGCCGCACTCTTCAAGAACTCGATCGGCAAATACGATATTTCGACCTACCTGAATGCGTTGGAACAGGGCAAGGTCGTTCGCACGCTGGCCGAACCCACGTTGACGGCGATCTCCGGTCAGGCCGCGACTTTCAATTCCGGCGGTCAGGTTCTTTATTCAACGACGGACAACCAAGGCAACGTCACGGTCGTTCCCTATAACTACGGTATCAATCTGGCTTTCAAGCCGGTGGTCCTTTCTTCCGGCCGCATCAGCCTGCAGATCAAGACCAACGTCTCGGAGCCGGCGCCGTCGGTATCGGGTACCGCGCCCACCTATCAGCGCCGCTCGGCAGAGACTTCAGTCGAACTCCCTTCGGGCGGTTCGATCGCTCTTGCAGGCCTCATTCGGGACAACATTTCCCAGACGATGAACGGCACACCTGGCGTCTCGAAGATCCCGCTTCTCGGCACGCTCTTCCGCCAGAAGGGATTTGAGCGCCAGGAAACGGAGCTGGTCATCATCGCAACGCCCTATCTGGTGCGTCCGGTGGCGCGCAACCAGCTCAATCGTCCGGATGACAATTTCAGTCCGGAAAACGATGCCTCCGCCTTCTTCATGAACCGCGTCAACAAGGTTTACGGCAGCCGCCAGGCGCCGGTTGCCGATGCACAGTTCCACGGTTCCATCGGGTTTATCTACAAATGAGCGGAGCGCGGTCTGGACCGATGAAAAAGAACAGAGATCAGGCGATGGCTCCTTCGAATACGAGACAGTCCCGAGGCGCAAAACCACTGCTCGTGGCTGCTTCGCTCGCCGTTGCCATCCTTTCCGGCTGCGCCGGCCCGCGCGACCAACTGACGACGGGCGGCATCCCTGATGACTACCGGGAGCGCCATCCCATTGTCGTTACGGAAGCCGAGCAGACGGTAGACATTCCCGTCGCCTCTACCGATCGCCGCCTGACGATTGCCCAGCGTGAGCTGATCCGCGGCTTTGCAACCAACTATGTGTCGCGCGCCTCCGGCCCGGTCTATATCCTGTCTCCGGAAGGTTCACCGAATGCGGGAGCGGCCCGCGCCCTGCGCAGCCAGGTCCGGGCCGAACTTGCCTCGCGCGGTATCGCCAGCAACAAGATCATCAATACGTCCTATGCGGCAACCGGTCTCCTCGATGCTGCACCGCTGCGGCTGAGCTTTACCGGCACAACGGCGGTAACGACCCAGTGCGGCCAATGGCCGAAGGATATCACGGCCGACTTCACGAACCAGAACTATTACAATTTCGGCTGTGCCTCGCAGAACAACCTCGCCGCCCAGGTCGCCAATCCGGAAGATTTCGTCGCTCCGCGCGGCATGACCCCGATCGACGCAGAGCGGCGCAATCAGGCGATCCAGGAATACCGGACGACGACGTCCACGATCGAGGACGTCGATTCCGGCCAGACCGGTTTCTGATCAGGCGGGATGGAACGATGAGCACCGTCGACTACGAGATCAAGAATAACAGCGAACTCCGCCATGCCGAAGAGGCAATGCGCATGGGCGAACTGGAAAACATGCGGCCGCTGCCGCGCATCTCCGTTCATGCCTTCTGCGAGAGCGAAGGACTGCAGCGGGTGATGGAGCGCTGCGCCAATGACCGGCGCATGTCGAAAGTCAGTCTGCGCATCACCAGCGGCGGCACGGCTGCTGCTGCAAACATGTTCTCAGGCGCTCCGACGCCGAACCTGATCATCATCGAGACCAGGGCGAACTCCGCCGGCCTGCTCGCCGAACTGGCTCCGCTCGCTGCCGTCTGCGATCCCTCGACCAAGGTCATCATCGTCGGCTACTACAATGATATCGGTCTCTACCGCGATCTGATCCGCAACGGCATTTCCGAATATATGGTCCAACCCGTCGCCATGCCCGATATCATGGGCGCAATGGCGACGATCTTCGTCGATCCGGAAGCCGAGCCGCTTGGCCGCAGCATCGCCTTCATCGGCGCCAAGGGCGGGGTCGGCGCATCGACCATCGCTCATAATTGCGCCTTCGGCATCTCGAACCTGTTCTCGACCGAAACGATCCTGGCCGATCTCGACCTGCCCTATGGCACGGCGAACATCGATTTCGATCAGGATCCGGCGCAGGGCATTGCCGAGGCCGTCTTTGCGCCGGAGCGGCTTGACGAGGTTTTCCTCGACCGCCTGCTGACCAAATGCTCGGAGCATCTTTCGCTGCTGGCCGCCCCCTCGCTTCTCGACCGTGCCTATGATTTCGAGGGCCAGGCCTTCCAGCCTGTCATGGATGTGCTGCAGCGCAGCGCGCCCGTAACGGTGCTCGACGTTCCGCATGCCTGGTCGGACTGGACCCGTACGGTACTCTCAAGCGCCGACGAAGTGGTTATCTGCGCGGTTCCCGATCTCGCCAACCTGCGCAACACCAAGAACATGCTCGATGCGCTCCGCAAGATACGCCCGAACGACAAGGTACCGCATCTCATTCTCAATCAGGTCGGTATGCCGAAGCGGCCGGAAATCTCGGTTTCCGATTTCTGCGAGCCGCTGGAAGTCGAACCGATTGCCATCATTCCCTTCGATATCGGCCTCTTCGGAAACGCCGCCAACAGTGGCCGGATGATTTCGGAGGTCGATCCGAAGTCGCCGACGGCGGAGACTTTTTCGCAGATCTCGCACATCGTCACGGGTCGCGTGGCAATCAAGAAATCCAGGAAGGGCGGCCTTCTCGGCCTTCTGAAGCGTAAGTGAACGAGTAGAATTGGATCGGATCAATGTTCGGAAAACGCGGAAATGAAGGTTTCGGAAAGGCCGGTGCCGGCGGTGTCGCCGCTCCGCCGCCGCCGATGCCGGCTGCCGCCCCGGCAGCCCCATCCGGTCCCGCAGTGCTCGTCGAACCGTCGCGTGAGCCTGTCCGCCAGCAGGTGGCACCGCCGCCGATGCAGACGCCGCAGCGTAAGCGCCCGGCCCGGACAGACGAATATTACGATACCAAGGCGCAGGTCTTTTCCGCGCTGATCGATACGATTGACCTCTCGCAGCTTTCCAAGCTGGACGGCGAAAGCGCGCGCGAGGAAATCCGCGATATCGTCAACGATATCATCACCATCAAGAATTTCGCGATGTCGATCTCCGAGCAGGAGGAACTGCTCGAGGATATCTGCAATGACGTGCTGGGTTATGGTCCGCTGGAGCCGCTGCTGGCGCGCGACGACATTGCCGATATCATGGTCAATGGTGCTGGCCAGACCTTCATCGAAGTCGGCGGCAAGACGATCGAATCCGAAATCCGCTTCCGCGACAATTCGCAGCTTCTGTCGATCTGCCAGCGCATCGTCAGCCAGGTCGGCCGCCGCGTCGATGAATCGAGCCCGATCTGCGACGCGCGCCTGCCTGACGGCTCGCGTGTCAACGTCATCGCGCCACCGCTTTCCATCGATGGCCCGGCACTCACCATCCGCAAATTCAAGAAGGACAAGCTGACGCTTGATCAGCTGGTGCGCTTCGGCGCCATCACGCCGGAAGGCGCGACCATCCTGCAGATCATCGGCCGCGTTCGCTGCAACGTCATCATCTCCGGCGGTACGGGTTCCGGCAAGACCACGCTTCTGAACTGCCTGACGAACTACATCGACCGCGACGAGCGCGTTATCACCTGCGAGGATACGGCCGAACTGCAGCTCCAGCAGCCGCATGTGGTGCGCCTGGAAACTCGCCCGCCGAACATCGAAGGCGAGGGCGAAATCACCATGCGCGACCTCGTCAAGAACTGCCTGCGTATGCGCCCCGAACGCATCATCGTCGGCGAAGTGCGCGGACCTGAGGTTTTCGACCTTCTGCAGGCCATGAACACCGGCCACGACGGCTCCATGGGCACGATCCACGCCAACAACCCACGCGAATGCCTGAGCCGTATGGAATCGATGATCGCCATGGGCGGCTTCACCTTGCCGGCAAAGACCGTGCGCGAGATCATCTCCTCCTCGATCGACGTCATCATCCAGGCGCAGCGCCTGCGTGACGGTTCGCGTCGCATCACCCAGATCACCGAGGTGATCGGCATGGAAGGTGACGTCATCATCACTCAGGACCTGATGCGCTACGAGATCGAAGGCGAGGACGCCAGCGGCCGTCTGATTGGCCGCCATATGTCCGCCGGTATCGGCAAGCCGCATTTCTGGGATCGCGCCCGCTATTACAACGAAGAAAAACGCCTCGCCGCCGCGCTCGACGAGATGGAATCGAAATCGAAGGATTGAGATGTTTGGCATCGATCCGACAGTGCTGGCAATTGTCGTTCTCGCAGCCGTTGCGGCGGCCGCGGTGAGCTATGCCATATTGTTCTCGCGTATCGAGAGCGACAAGAAATCGGCAAGCCGCATCAACCGCGTCAAATCGGCCGAACTCGATCGCACCAAGGTCAAGGCCGCCCGCGACCGTGTGCAGGAACTGTCGAAGCGCCGCAAATCGGTGCAGGACAACCTGAAGGATCTCGAAAAGCGGCAGCACGAAAAGACCAAGAAGACACTGTCGCTGAAATCCCGCCTGGTGCAGGCGGGACTGCCGATCACGCCCGCCCGCTTCTATCTTTTCAGCGCGCTCTTCGCATTTGTGCTGCTGGTCGTGCTTTTCATCGCCGGCGCATCGACACCGATCATGCTTGGCGTGCCCGTGGTCGCAGGGCTTGGTCTGCCGCGCTGGGTGGTGGGCTTCCTCGTCTCGCGCCGGCAGAACAAGTTCCTCGATGAATTTCCGAATGCGCTCGACGTCATCGTCCGCTCCATCCGCTCCGGCCTCCCGCTGAACGATGCGATCCGCCTCGTTGCGACCGAGGGGGTCGAGCCCGTCAAGGGCGAATTCCGGCGTATCGTCGAATCGCAGCAGGTCGGACTCAGCGTACCCGAAGCCTGCGCCCGCATGACCAATCAGATGCCGTTGCAGGAAGTCAATTTCTTCGCGATCGTCATCGCCATCCAGTCGCAGGCCGGCGGCAACCTGTCGGAAGCGATCGGCAATCTCTCCAAGGTGTTGCGCGACCGCAAGAAGATGAAGGCCAAGGTAAAGGCGCTGTCGATGGAAGCCAAGGCATCTGCCGTCATCATCGGCGCCCTTCCATTCATCGTTGCCACGCTCGTCTACCTGACGTCGCCGCAATACATGATGATCCTGTTCACCGATCCGCGCGGCCACTTCATCATGGGCTTTTCGGCGGTCTGGATGTCGATCGGCATCTTCGTGATGCGCAACATGATCAACTTCGATATCTAGCGGGAGCAAAGCAGCATGTCGCAGGAACTCGCCGCAACATTGACCGATCCCGCCATGATCGTGGCGGTGCTCGTCGCCATCGCCGTCTTCGCCACCTTCTACACGCTTGCCGTTCCTTTTTTCGAGCGCGGTGATCTCAACAAGCGCATGAAGGCCGTCTCGACCGAGCGCGAGCAGATCCGCGCCCGCGAGCGCGCCCGTCTGAATGCCGATGTCGGCAGCAAGGCCACGCTCAGAAACCAGAACAATCGATCCGTCCGCCAGATCGTCGAGCGTTTCAACCTGCGCAAGGCGCTTGTCGACGACAACACGATGAACAAGTTGCGCGCGGCTGGTCTGCGCTCGGAAAATGCGCTGAATACCTTCCTCGTTGCGCGCTTTCTTCTGCCGTTTCTCTTCCTGGCCGTTGCCGCATTCTGGATGTTCGGCCTCGGCAATCTTGCCGACAAGGGCCTGCCGATACGAGTCTTCATCGTCATCGGTATCGCCTATATCGGCTTCTATGCACCGAACATCTATATCTCCAACCGTATGGGCAAGCGTCAGCTATCCATCAAGCGCGCCTGGCCGGACGCGCTGGACATGATGCTGATTTGCGTGGAATCGGGCATTTCCATCGAAGCGGCAATGCGTCGCGTCTCCGAAGAGCTCGGCGAACAATCGCCTCCGCTTGCCGAAGAAATGGTGCTGACGACCGCTGAGCTCTCCTTCCTGCCGGATCGCCGCGTCGCGCTCGAGAATCTCGCAACTCGCACCCAGATTGATCTCGTTCGTTCGGTCACCCAGGCACTGATGCAGGCGGACCGTTACGGCACGCCGGTTGCGACGGCGCTGCGCGTGCTTGCGCAGGAAGGCCGCGACGAACGTATGAACGAGGCGGAAAAGAAGGCTGCTGCCCTGCCGCCGAAGCTGACCGTTCCGATGATCCTCTTCTTCCTGCCGGTATTGGTCGCCGTCATCCTTGGTCCTGCCGGCATCCAGGTTGCCGACCGGTTCTGACGCTTGTCGCCGTCAAAAGATCCGACGACCCTGCTTTTCCGCGTGACTGGCGAAACGGATGGCGACCCATCGGTAAGCGCGGAACTTCGCGCCGCCCGCCTCGGCAACCCTTGATCACGTGAGCAATACCGGCAAAACTATACAGCGGTTTTGAGTCCGGAATTGTGTGAAAAATGGAGTTTTGCCATGTCCTCTCTGGGCATCTTTATCAGCATCATCAGCGCTTTGATGATCGGCGCCATGAGCCCCGGCCCGAGTTTCGTCGTCGTCTCGCGCATTGCCATTTCCCGTTCCCGCTTTGACGGGCTTGCCGCTGCACTCGGCATGGGCATCGGCGGCGTGACCTTTGCCATCCTTGCGCTTGCCGGCTTGACGGCGCTGCTTTCACAATTCGAGTGGTTCTATCTGGTGTTGAAGATCGCTGGCGGAGCCTACCTGCTCTATATCGCCTTCGCGATCTGGAAGGGAGCGAGCGAGCCGCTTGTATTGTCGGGCGATGTCGCCGGTAAAAGCGTGCCGGCACGCAGTTTTACGGCTGCTCTGCTGACGCAGTTGAGCAATCCGAAGACGATCGTTGTCTACGCCAGCATCTTTGCAGCACTGCTGCCCAAAACCGTGCCGGCGGAGCTTTTGCTGGCGCTGCCAGTGGGCGTCTTCCTGGTGGAGGCGGGATGGTATGCGATTGTGGCATTTGCCTTCTCGGCCCATCATCCGCGAAAGCTCTATATCGCCGCCAAGGTCTGGATCGACAGGGCGGCAGGCGCTGTCATGGCCGGCCTCGGCCTGCGTCTCATCCTCTCGGGACTGAGCAGCAAATAGGTCAGTTGGTGTTGGCGGCAGCAGGCGACGTCGTGTCTTTTGCCGCGAGCTTCTGCCAGGAGTTCTGCTGGGAAAGCATGCCGCGGAGATAGGCGACATTAGCATCGGCCTGCTGCGGCGAAAGCTCGCGCCGCGCAATCTGCTCGGCCTCGGGGAATCTGCCCTGCAGGCCGACGACGAGGGCAAGGTTCTGGCGCACGCGACTGTCGGCAGAAGGCTGGCCTGCCGCCGAGCGAAGATAGGTTTCCGCCGTGCGCAGATCGCCCGTCAGAAGATAGGACATGCCGAGGTTGGAAAGGATCGATGGCTCATTTGGCTGAATATCGAGCGCATCGCGGTAACGCTGGCGCGCGTCGCTTGGCTTGCCCATCTGATCGAGGATCGCGCCTTCCGCCGAGATCAGCCGCCAGTCGGGCCGATCGGGTGTCTGTGCCCTGCCGATCGTATCCAGCGCCTGCTGAAGCTGCCCCGCGGCGGCCTGCGCCTTGCCATAGGCGGCAAGCACGTTGCGGTCAGCGGGATTGGCGATGGCAACCTGCTGCATGACGGCGAGCGCTTGCGCGTCGCGTCCGTTCATGCGCAACAGATTGGCGTAGTTTACGCCGTTGACGGGATCGCGCGGGTTCTTCTCATAGGCCTGGCCGACGCGGTCGATGGCGGCCCGCAATTCGTTGGCATCCATCTGCTCGACTGGCCTGTCGAGTTTCGGGATCGAACCGGTTGTCATCCGATCCTTTGATGTTGTCGAGCAGCCGCCGAGGGCGAGCATGGCGAGAAGAGCCACGGTTCCCTGAAAAACACGCTTCTTAAAAGGGGTAGAGGCCGAGAAGGGCATTGCGCGTTCCTGAATAAATCGGCGCCTGACCTCGAAACGGAACAGGGAAAGGTTTGACGCAATCTTCGCTCCAGCAATAGTCTGTTAACCCTAACATACAGTTAAGAAATGATTCTGCCCCGCCGCTAAGGACAATCATGGCCCCCTTCCAATTCATCGAAAGACCCACGCCTTTCAACACCAAGGGTGGGTCGACGCTGCCCATCTTCGCCGTCACGCCCGCCCATATCGAAACCGGCACGATCGATCCGATCGCGCTCGATTGGGCCGGCAAGGCCGGCTACAAGGCGGAAAGMGGCTCGGTGCTGCTGATCCCCACCGCCGAGGGTCACCTCGGCGGCGCGCTCTTCGGCCTCGGCAGCAATCCATCGGAACAGCCTTTTATAACCGGCAAGCTCGCCCGCGCACTTCCGGCCGGCGACTGGCATGTCGAGACCGCACCGCTGACGGCCAACCGTCTGGCGCTCGGCTTCGGCCTCGGCAGCTACCGTTTCGACCGCTACAAGTCTGAAAAATCCCCGGCTGCGACGCTGATGATCCCGCGCGATGCCGACGGCAATGAGATCAAGCGCCAGCTCGCCGGCGTCTTCCTCGCCCGCGACCTGATCAATACGCCGACCAACGACATGGGTCCGGAGCAGCTCGAAGCTGCTTTCCGCGGCCTTGCCGCCCATTACAAGGCGGAGATGTCGGTCATCATCGGTGACGACCTGCTCAAGGAAAACTTCCCGCTGGTACACACTGTCGGCCGCGCCAGCGCCGACGCGCCGCGCCTGCTGGAGCTGCGCTGGGGCAAGAAGGGCCACCGCAAGGTGACGCTCGTCGGCAAGGGCGTCTGCTTCGACACCGGCGGCCTCGACATCAAGCCGGCTTCCTCCATGCTGCTGATGAAGAAGGACATGGGCGGTGCCGCGAACGTCATGGGCCTGGCGCTCATGATCATGGATGCCAAGCTGAAGGTGGACTTGCGCGTCATCATCCCGGTCGTCGAGAATTCCATCTCGTCGAATGCCTTCCGCCCCGGCGACATCTACAAGAGCCGCAAGGGTCTGACGGTCCAGATCGACAATACCGATGCCGAAGGTCGCCTGATTCTGGCCGATGCGCTCGCTTATGCAGACGAGGAAGAACCCGATCTGCTGATCGACATGGCGACCCTGACGGGTGCTGCTCGCGTTGCCCTCGGCCCCGATCTGCCGCCCTTCTTCACCGATGATGCGATCCTCGCTCACGACTTGACGGAAGCAAGCCTCGAGACGGACGATCCGCTCTGGCGGCTGCCGCTTTACGCCGGCTACGAGAAGGACATCCGCACCAAGTTTGCCGATATCACCAATGCTCCGGCGGGCGGTATGGCCGGTGCGATCACCGCAGCACTCTTCCTGAAGCGCTTCGTCAGCAAAGCAAAGAGCTGGGCGCATTTCGATATCTACGGCTGGGCACCGAACGAGCGCGCACATTCGCCTGGAGGCGGCGAGGCGCAGGCAATTCGCGCGCTTTACCACCATATCCGCCACAACGTCCGCTGAGCCGCCAAAGCATGTCGCGCAAAAGTGTGCAGCGGTTTGGCTATAACGACATGTGAAAGCAAAAGCCTTCGCTGAGCCAATCGTTAAAATTTTATTCACCTTGTGAGGCGGCATTCTGTGCCGCCTCTTGCTTGCGCGCTGTAACTGCCGGAAAATGAAACGTTAGCGTAACGATTTCCGGAGGGGCCGTGCCGATTGAACTGACCGCCTCGCAGGCGCTTGGCCTCTGGCACAGTGTGGCGCTCAACCAAGTCCGTCACGACAACAGAGATTTGACGTTGCGCCAGATGGCGATCCTGCTGCATATCTATCTGGTGCCGCCGCCGCATACCGTGCGCGGACTGGCTGCGACGCTGAACGTGACGAAGCCGGTCATCACCCGGGCGCTGGATACGATGGGGGAAATGGGCCTCGTCGATCGCGTCCGCGACGATGCCGACCGGCGCAACGTCATCATCAAGCGTACCGTTGGCGGCGCGCTTTATCTCGAAAAGCTCGGCGACCTCGTGCGCGAGCAGGGCCGCAAGCTTCCGGTCTGAGAGGCCCCCGGCTGAAAGGCCATCTGAAAGGAATGCCATGACGATGCTCGACCGCCGCCTCCACGCCTATCGCCCGGATCTCGCGGAAGCCGGCCTTGAGGGCAAGGTCGAAGCGACGCGCTTTGTGAACGGCACGCCGGCCCGCGTCTGCGTCCCGGTCGTTGCCTTGCGGCCCCAGCCGGACTTTGCCCGCGGCATCGACACGGAACTGCTCTATGGCGAGGATGTCACGATATTCGATCGCGCCGACGGCTGGTGCTGGGTCAAAGCCGCATCCGACGGCTATGTCGGCTACCTGCCCGAGGACGCAGTTGCAGAAGCAGCGACGGCCCCGACCCATATCGTCGTTCCGCAGCGCACCTTCCTCTATCCCGAACCGGAATTGCGTAAACCCTATAGGTCAGTGCTTTCCATGGGTAGCCGCGTCCATATTGCCGGCGAAGCGGAAGCGCGCGGCAATCACTATCTGGTCCTTGATGACGGCACTGCGATCTTCTCGAAGCACCTGCAGCCGCTGGGTGCCTTGGACGGCCAGGATTATGTCGATATCGCCGCCCGCTTTCTGGAAACGCCCTATCTCTGGGGCGGCCGTTCCGGCCTCGGCATCGATTGCTCCGGCCTCGTCCAGCTTGCGCTGCAGATGACCGGCAGAAGCGCGCCGCGGGATACCGACATGCAGGCGGCTGATCTCGGCGAGCCGATCGACCGTTCGGAAGTGCGCCGCGGCGATCTGGTCTTCTGGAAAGGCCACGTCGCCGTTTTCGAAGATCCGGAAATGATCATCCATGCCAACGGCCACACGATGACCGTTGCGCGCGAGAATTTCGAGGCCGCCGTCGAGCGCATCGGTTGGCTCTATGAGCAGCCGACCGGCTATCGCCGGCCGTTCTAAAATTGCGTAATCGCTCTAGGCAGTCGGTGGCTGTGGCCAATTTTTCACGCCACCCGTCCAGTTTTCGAAGGCTTTCGAAAGCCTGAGCACACGCATGTCATCGAAGCGCGGCCCGACGATCTGCAGGCCGATCGGCATGCCCTTCGAGAAGCCGCAATTGATGGACGACGCCGGCTGCTCCGACATGTTCCATGGCACCGTGAAGGCGATATGTTCGAAGGGCAGCTTCGGATCGTTGGTCGGCGAGGGCCATTCGGCCGGATAGGAGACGATCGGATTGGTCGGTGACAACACCGCATCGACCTCGGTGAAAAGCCGGCCGCAGGTCTTGCGCATCTCGATCGTCTGATTGAAACCCTTGACGGCATCCACGCCGCTGACATCGGCTCCGCCCTTCGCCCATTCGTAGATATAGGGAAGAATGCTCTCGCGGCGTTCCTCGCTGAGCCCGGCAATGTCGCCCCAGAAACGCGAGCGCCAGAAAGTGTCGAGCCCATCCAGCATGGCGCGCGTCAGCACTGGCGCGGCTGGAACAATCGTCGCTCCCGCCTTCTCGAAGAGCTTCGCGGCTGCTTCGACCGCTATCCTCACATCTTCATCGACCGCAAGACCGCAGCCGGCATCGAGCATCAGCCCGATCCGCATGCCGCTGAGATCGATATAGAGATCCATCCAGTCGAAGTCATTCGGCGGCAGGCTGGTGCCGTCGCGCCAGTCGGGACGGGAAAGGGTCGCCATGGAATAGGCGGCATCCTCCACGGTGCGGGTCATGGGCCCCGCACAGCGCCCGACATAATAGGGATCGACCGGAATGCGCCCATGGCTTGGCTTGAAGCCGAAGACGCCGGTCCAGCCCGCCGGCAGGCGCACAGAGCCGCCGATATCGGTGCCGACATGCAGCGGCCCGTAGCCGGCAGCGGTTGCCGCCGAGGCGCCAGCGCTCGAACCGCCGGGGTTTTGGGTGATGTCCCAGGGATTGCGGCTCAGAGGATGAAAGCTGGAAAGGCCCGAAGAGAGCATGCCGTAATCGGGGCAGGTCGTCTTGGCGAAGATGATTGCGCCGTCCTCCCGCAGACGAGCCGCCGCCGGGGCATCCGCTTCCGCGGGCTTCAGTTCGATCGCTTTCGTGCCAAGCGGTACTGGCTGGCCTTTGGTCGCGATCAGCTCTTTCAGCGTGACCGGGATGCCGTCCAGCGGACCGAGTGTTCGACCCTTCATCCAACGTTCGTTCGATGCCTTCGCCTGCTCGCGCGCCGCCTGCGGATCGTAGAGATAAAGCGCTGCGATCGAAGGTTCCCAGGCCTCGATATGCCTTTCGAGGGCAAGCCAGTATTCGAGCGGCGAGAGGCTTTTGTCAGTGAAGTGCTGCCGGAGCTCGCGAATGGTGAAATCGGTATCTAGCATGATCTGGTCTTTCGGGCGTTTTGTCTTGGGAGGACATCAGCGGCTCGCTTCGCGCGGGTCGAAAAGATCACGCAGCCCGTCACCCAGCATGTTGAAGCCGAAGACGGTGAGCGCGATCGCAAGGCCGGGCAGGATCGCCAGCCACGGGGCCAGCGACAGAAAGGTCTGGGCATCCGCCAGCATTCGCCCCCAGGTCGGTGCCGGCGGCGCCATGCCGAGGCCGAGGAAGGAAAGGCCGGCTTCCGTCAGGATCGCGAGGCCGAGCTGGATCGCCGCATGCACGATGATCTGGCTTATGATGTTCGGCAGCACATGTCGGACCGAGATCGTGAAGCGGCTGTTGCCGATCGCCTGCGCCGCCAGAACGTAATCTCGGCTCCAGGCCTGCAAGGAGGTAGCGAGCGTCACGCGGGCAAAGACAGGTACCATGAAGACCGCGATTGCCGTGATGGCGGTAAAGCGCCCCGGTCCCAGAAAGGCGCCGAGGATCATGGCCGAAAGGATCGGAGGTAGGGCGAAGATCACGTCGCAGGCGCGCATCATCAGCGTCTCATAGGGGCCACGGATCGCAGCCGCGGAAATGCCGGCGATCGAGCCAAGCGTCCCACCGATGGCGACCGCGCTGACGGCGATCGACAGCGAATTCCAGCATCCGACCATCAGCATGGAGAGCACATCGCGGCCGAACTGGTCCGTGCCAAGCAGGCCGAAGGCAAGCGGCGGCTGCAGCTTGTGAATGATCTGCATCTTTGCCGGAGGCAGCGGCGTCCAGACAAGCGACAGCAGGGCTATCGCGGCCAGAAAGCCAACGATCACGGCTCCGGCGATCAGATTCTTTCGCCGGCTAAGCCTGAAGCTTCTGCGTCGCGGAATGATGGCGGAGGAGACGATGGGTGCCATCATGCCGCCTTTCGCATGCGCGGATCGATCACGAGATAGGAGAGATCGACGATGAAGTTCATGACGATGACGAGGCTCGCGAAGAACAGCACGACATCCTGCATGACGATGATGTCGCGCTGCGACAGCGCCTGAAAGGCAAGCCGGCCAAGCCCCGGCAGGTTGAAGACGTTTTCGACCAGAACCGCGCCGGCAACGAGAAAGGTGAATTGCAGCCCGAGGATGGTCAGGATCGGGACCAGTGCATTCGGCACGATATGCCGCCAGAGCACGGTGCTGCGCGCCAATCCTTTGGCGACGGCCGTACGGGCGAAATCCTCATGCATTGTGTCGAGCACGGCAGATCGCGTCACGCGCGTCAGCACTCCGGCTTGTGGCAGAGCCAGCGCTACGGCCGGCATCACCAGCGCCTGCAATGCAGGCAGAAGCCCGGCGTCCCATCCCGGAAAACCGCCTGCCGGCATGAGACCGAGCGTAGTGGAAAACAGGATGATGAGCAGCAGCGCCACCCAGAAGGCCGGCACGGCGATGCTGACCTGCGAGAAGACCGTGGCAATCGCATCCACAATGCCGCCGCGCCGCGCCGCCGCCAGCACGCCGAGCGGCAAGGCAATCAAAACCGAGAGCATGATGGCGATCAGCGCGAGCGGCAGCGTCACTGCCAACCGCTCGATAATCAGCCCGGCGACCGGAACGCCATAGGTGTAGGATTGTCCGAGATTGCCCGAGAAGACACCGGCAAGCCATTGGCCGTAACGAAACAGAAGCGGCTGGTCTAGGCCGAGCTCATGCCGCAGCGCCGCCAGTGTCTCCGGGCTTGCCGAAGTGCCGAGCATAATCGAAGCAGGATCGCCGGGCAGCAGATCCATGACGGCGAAGATCACCAGCGATACAACGAGAAGGGTAATGGCAAGGCCGGCAAGGCGGCGGGAAAGCAGTGCGATCATATCGTCTTCATCACCCTGTCAGTCGCCGCCCGCACTCGGTTGTTTAATCTTCCCAGGAAACGTTGCTGAGAACGTTGGACGGGATCGGCTCGTTCTCCCACAGGCCCTTCAGCCTCTTGTCCCAGACGCCGAGCTTGGGCATAACGAAGAGGTAGAGCGCCGGCACGTCCTCGGCGAGGATCTTCTGTGCCTCGCCGTAGATCTTGGCCTGTTCGGCCGTATCAGTAGTCTCCTGCACCTTCTTCATGAGATCGTTGAAGGCGGGGTTCTTGTAGTTGAAGTAATAGGGATCACGCGAATAGATATCGATGTCCATCGGCTCGGCATGCGCGACGATCGTCATGTCGTAATCGCGGCTGGTCATCACATCCTTCACCCATTTCGCCGGAAATTCCGTGGGCTCGATGTTCATGGTCACGCCGATTTCGGCAAACATCGCCTGCATCACCTGCGCGCTGCGCGGGGCGTAGGTCATCTGTGGCGATTTTATCGTGAAGGTGAAACCACTGGGATAGCCGGCTTCGGCAAGCAGTGCCTTGGCCTTTTCGACATTGTAAGGCAGCACGCCTGTCGCGTCCTGATAACCGGGATCGTTCGGCGTATAGTGGCTGCCGATCGCCGTGCCGAGGCCGGACCACGCGCCGTCGATGACGGTCTGGCGGTCGATCGCCATCATCAGGGCCTGACGCACGCGCTTGTCGTCGAAAGGCTTGCGGGCATTGTTCATGCCTGCAACGACCTTGAGCTCGGTATTGCCGACCTTGGTCGCGAGACGCGCGTCGCCATCGAAGGAGCTCATCAGCTCCGGCGCGGCAAATTCCGGAAAGGCGTCAAGATCGCCGGATTTCAGTGCTGCCGCCTGTGCCTGCGGATCGTTGATGAAGCGGAAGGTCACCTTTTCGAGCTTGGCCGTGCCGTCCTTGTTCCAGTAGTCGGCGTTCTTGACCAGTTCCACATGATCGCCCTTGGCCCAGGTGGAGAATTTGAACGGTCCGGTACCGACAGGCGTCGTCTTGTCGTCCGCTGCAGACTTCGGGCCGACCATGACGGAGGCCGGCCAGCCGAGCCAGTAGATCAGGCTGCCGGTCGGGGCGGAAAGATGCAACACCAATGTTTCGGCATCGGGTGTGTCGATGGAGGCGATCGACGCGAAGAAGCGCTTCTGCGGATTGACGGAATCCTTGCCGCGGGCGCGGTCGAGAGCGAACTTGGCGGCGGCCGAATCGAAGGCCTCGCCGTCGTGGAATTTCACGCCGCTCTGCAGCTTGAACGTATAGGTCAGGCCATCGGGGGAAATTTCCCAGCTCTTGGCGAGCTGCGGCTGCACCTTACCGGTCTCGTCGATGCTGACCAGCCCTTCGAAGACATTCTGCCAGGTGACCTGGCCGATGGCGACCGGTGCGGCGATCGTCGGGTCGAGTCCAGCAGGCTCGACGCTCATACCGAGATTGAGTGTGGTCTTGGCGGCTTCGGCGGGCGTCAGCGCCAGCATCATGATGCCGGCGAAAAGCGCCGCACCAATGGAAAGACGCCGCATGAGACGCGCCGACGGCACGAGCGAGACCTTGATCATCCTGTTCCCCTGTTTGGTTCCGCTGCTTGGCGGATCCCTTTTGCGAGTAGAGTGACACTACGGCAGTGCACACACAATGACGATTTTGTGTGCTCAGCGTAGCCGAAAAAGCTACACCGCAATTCTTGCCTTGATGCAAGTCCGCGAGTTCTACTCTTTGCTGTCGGTCTTGCGGTTCGATTGCTCGCGCATGAAGCGTTCGATGAAATCGAGAAGCTTCGTTGCGGCAAAGGAAAGCTGTCGATCGGGCGCCACGCAGAGATCGACATGCGTGCGGATGCTGGTCTTGCCGGCAAAGGGAATGGCGCAGAGCTGCCCGGCCTCGATCTCGCGGCGAACGGTCAGCGCCGGCAGCAGCGTCACCGCCGCGTTGCTCAACACCAGTTCCTTGAGCATCTCCAGCGAACTTGTCACAAAAACCGGATCGAGGCTGAGCCCTTCCTTCTCGAAGAGCGCGTCGAAGGCCTGGCGAAAACCAAAGGATTGATCGGGCAGAGCCAGCGCGTAATCGGCCAATTCCTTCAGGGGAATATCCGGACGCGCCGCTGCGGGGTGGCTCGGCGAGGTGATGAGGTCGTAGGCGATTTCCGAGCGCAGCCGCACCTTGGTGCCGGACATCGGCGGCGCAAACAGGGTCACCCCAATATCGGCTTCCGCACTGTTGACCGCTTCGATGGCCGCCCGTGCGCTGGTGATCGTCACGGCAAAGCGCAGCTTGGGATATTTCAGGCTGAATTCGGCCAGCGCAGGCGCAAGCAGATTAGCAACGGTTGCGCCGTTTGCATAAATGTTGACGCGGCCGCGCTGCAGGCCCTTCAGATCCTCAATCAGCTGCTGCACATGATCGAGCTCGCGCAGGGTGCGCCCGGCACGCGCCGCCAGCAGCTCGCCGGCAGCCGTCAGCTTCACACCGCGGGCGCTGCGTTCCACAAGGGGCGCGCCGAAGTGGTATTCGAGGTTCTCGATCTGCCGGCTGATGGCCGTCGGCGCGACATTCAGGTTTTCGGCGGCCTGGCGCATGGAGTTGGTTCGCACCAGCTCGTCGAAATACATCAGCGCCCGAATCTGCATTCACCCGTTCTCCGCCGTGAGGCTCTTTTATGTAATCTAGGCAACTAGCGTCCGGCCGGATAGCGGTCGCGCCATGCCATCAGCGCATCCGGCACCGGAAGCGCCGTCGCCTCGTAGACGCCGCGCGCGATCGCCCGCGCCATGACGATCCCGGCCAGATGACACAATTCCATCAGGCTTGCCATGTCGTTGCGCTTGTGTTTGCCGGTGGAAGCCGCAAAAATCGTATCGCCATCGAGCGGCAGGTGGGCGGGCAACACGGCGCGGGCCAGCCCGTCATGGGCGACGATGGAAAGCCGGTGCGCCTCCGCCTTGATCAGCGATGCATCGGTGACGATGGCGCCGATCGTCGTGGCCGTCGTCTTCACGCCCTTCAGCCGCAGGCTGTGGTCCATCAGGCTGGGCAAGCCGAGCCCGCCGAATTCTGCATTCTGTTCGAAGGGGGCGGCCCAGAAATGCGGGCCTTCGCCGATCGTCGCCGTACCGACGGCATTGACGGCGACGATGGCCGCGATGCGATGCCCGGCGCTGCTGACCGCACTTGCCGAGCCGAGCCCGCCCTTGAAGGTCGCGGTCGTTGCCCCCGTGCCCGCACCAACGGTGCCGAGATCGAACGCGCCCTTGCAGGCGGCTTTCACGGCCTCATAGCCCATCTCGCGATAGGGCGAATGCACGCCCCAATCCTTGTCGCCGCCATTCAGCAGATCCATCAGGATCGCCTGGGGCACGATCGGAATGCGAACCGGGCCGACCTGAAATCCACGTCCCATCTCTCGCAAGCCTGCTTGCACGCCGCCCGCAGCGTCGAGACCGAAGGCCGATCCGCCCGACAGCACGAAGGCGTCGACAGCATCGACGACCATGGAAGGGTCGAGCAGCGCTGTATCGCGCCCGCCCGGCGCACCGCCGAGCACGCTGCCGGAAGCGACTGCCGGTTCATCGAAGACAATGGCCGTGACGCCGGAACCAAGCGAGAGGTCGGTTGCGTGGCCGACGGAGACGCCTTCAATATCGGTGAGGAGGTTGAGAAGATCGGACAAGCGCTGGCTCCTGTCTTGAAGGGAAGCGCGCCGATAGGAAGTCAAATGCGTTTAAAAGACAAGACTGGCAAAAAACAAGACCGGCCCGTTTTGCCGGGCCGGTCGGAAATCCTCTGAGTATTAAAGCCGCGTTCTGCGTCAGGCATGAAGGGGCTTCGGGTGGCGGCGGGTCATCAGGTCGTGAATGGCCAGCTTCACCTCGGCGGGCGAGCTGAAATGCTGCTCGTCGAGGTCATGGACATGGAACTTGACGGCAATGAACTTCAACCGGTCATCGTCCGGAATGACGATCCCGACCGGGATGCCTGCATATTCGATAACTTCTTTTTTCATGCGTAGAACTCCTGCCGCGCGGATGCGCTGGCTATGGCGAATTGACTTGTCTGTTACCGTTGAAAGGGGACGAACGTCACATTCGACAGTTCGGGCGGGAGAGGGCGCCCGGACGGTCATTGCCAAGCACAGATCGCCCAAGGACTCTGGCGAGAATTGCGAAATCGATCATGTCTCGTTCCTTGTATTGGCGTTGCACTTGCGTGGTCCCGGTAGAGCCCGGGGCCGGTGAAAGACCATCTCTTTAATCTACTAACTTAGTAGAGAATAGCTGATGGCCTATAAGAAACATATTCCGAAACGTGTCAAAATATCGGCGATCCGAAAAATTTCATTCCACCACATTTCAATTTGCAGGAAGAATTGTATCACGCCTTCGTGCAATCAATGTGACGGTTCGAGACGCCTCGAAATCGCCGAGGCAGACATAGGAAGTCGATTTGATTCCGGCAATGGGGCTTTTCGTTAAAAATCGCAAAGCCTCGAAAAGACCGAAATGGTTAACGGCCGAAGTTCCCCCGTCTACCAGCCTTCTCGAAGCACCTTTTCCAGCATGTCGACGAAGAAATCAGCACTTTGTTCGGTCAGGCAGAGCGGTGGTTTGATCTTCAACACGTTCAGGTGATCACCTGTCGGCTGCATGATGACGCCGAGTTCCAGCAGCCGGTCGCAGATCGCCGCCGTCTCTTCGGTCGCCGGCTCCAGCGTCGTTCTGTCGCGCACGAATTCGAGGCCGAGATAGAGGCCCATGCCATGCACGGCGCCGACGATCGGGTAGCTGTCGATGAGTGCTGCCAGCCGCGCCTTCAGATGGTCGCCCACCTCCCGGGCATTATCCTGCAGCCGCTCCTCGGCCATGACATCGAGAACCGTCATGCCGGCAACGCAACTGACCGGGCTGCCGCCGGCCGAGGAGAAGAAATAGCCTTCCTTCTCCAGCGAAACGGCGATCTCCTTCGTCGTGATGACGGCGCCGAGCGGATGGCCATCGCCCATGCCCTTGGCGATGGTGATGATATCGGGCACGACGCCTTGCTGCTCGAAGCCCCAGAAATAATGGCCGAGCCGCCCATAGCCCACCTGCACCTCGTCGGCGATGCAGAGGCCGCCGCGCTCCCGCACCTGCCGGTAGACCTCCGTGAGATAGCCGTCGGGCAGTGGAATGCCGCCGGCATTGCCATAGACCGATTCAGCAATGAAGCCGGCCAGCCCTTCGCCCTTGGCATCGATGGCCTCCAGCACCGGCATCACGGTGCCGAGATAATCTGCAGTCGACTCCGGCCCGCGGAACTGGCCGCGATAGGTATTGGGCGAAACGACGGCGTGAACCCAGTCCGGCCTTGTCGTCAGCGCCTGCGGATTGTCGGCAATAGAGGTGGAGACCGCGTCGCTTGCCACCGACCAGCCGTGATAGCCCTCCAGCAGGCAGACCATGTTGCGTCGGCCGCTATGCGCCCAGGCAAGCCGCAGCGCCAGGTCGTTGGCTTCCGAGCCGCTGTTGACCAGGAACACGGCATCCACGCCGTCGGGCGCCAGCGATGCTAGGCTCTCCGAGAATTCCGCGACGGCGGCATAGTGGAAGCGCGAATTGGTGTTCAGCATCAGCCATTGCTGGCCGATCGCTTCCGCCATGCGCGGATGACCATGGCCGAGGATCGTGACATTGTTGACCATGTCGAGATAGGCGCGACCCTCGATATCGAAGAGATGCTCCTTCCAGCCGCGCTCGATCTGCGGCGGGTGCGCGTAATAATTCTTCTGCGGACTGGCGAAATGCGCCTGCCGCAGCTCGAGAAGCGCTGCCGTTTCGGGTTTTGGTGCATCGGCACCCGGCCCGAGGAGCACCGAAGGCGAGGGGCAGAGCGCGGACCACGCCTCGGCTTGTTGCGGTGTCGAAAAGAGTGGCGGCTCGAAGCCGGCGATGCTGCAAAGCTGCAGGCGCAATCCGCCGAGTGAGGACGTCTCGCCGGAGACCGTGCCGAGCCCCTGACCGGCGGCGACCTCGCTGCCGTCCTCGACTGAAAGCTCGATGCCGTCGATATGCAGCTTCATGTCGGGGCCTGTGAGGACCAGATGTTGGTCGTACCAGGTGATCCGACCGGCAAAGGGCGCCGCAACGACGCTGCCTGCCGCAAGGCAGATATCCATATGCAGGGCATAGGTCGCCTGGACTTTTGCGTGGTGCAAGCCGGCACGGGACAGGCGATATTCGCCGTAACGCGTCGCCGCGGTTCCCGTTTCCGCCGCAGCACGGGCAAGAAGCCGCCAGTCCATGTCGGTCGCCAGCCAGTTGCCGTCAGAAAAATGCGGGCTCTGCACGCCGAGATCGACATAGGCGATGGCTGCAGGATCGATCTCCGGCAAGAGCGACTGCCAGTCCGTCGTATTGACACCGGCAATATCGACACCGGCCGCTTTCAGGATAGCCGCTTCCATCAGTTCGAACGGTACGGACATCGCCGTATCGAAGATGCGCCGTTCGCCCTCCAGATTTCCTCTGACATAGTCATTGTCAGGGTCGATCGCGATCTGCTGCTCGCTGCTGGCGACGAGGATGACGGCGCGCGCCACGATGAGCGGCCAGAGTGCCTTCAGCTCGTCCTCGATCAGCGGATAGATCTCGTGATAGGCTTTCACTGCCGGCAGGATGTAAAAGGGATCGCCATCTGCCTGATGCAGCAGAGAGGCGCAGGTCACGGCAAGGTCGCCGACCAGCCAGCCGCGGATGATGTCGCCGAAATCGATCACGCCGTCGGGAACAGGCCGCCCGTGCAGATCAGGGCGGCTGACGACATTATCACCCGTCACGTCGTGATGAACCGCCTGAAGCCGCAGTGACGGCGCAAGCGGCTGGATGCGGCGCACAGCCATGACCATCGTCTTGGCGATCCTGTCGCGCGCGGCGCTGTCGGTAATGGAGGAAAGCAGTTGCACGGCCACGGGCCCGGCGCGGCGCAGGTCCCATTGCAGGCTGCGGTCGAGTCCGGGATGGGTAAAATCGGCAAGCGCCTCAGCCAGCCGCGCGCAGAGCGCGCCGAGCGCCGCGACCGAGGCGGGCGCGAGATAGGCACGGTGGGTCAGGCCTTCGCCTTCGAGATATTCCAGCAAACGGACCTGGTAATCCTGCTCCCGCACGCTGACGGAAACGATCTCCTGCCCCTCGGTGGACGCCATCACGTTGGGAACACGCGGCGCACTCGCCTTGGCGCGCAAATGGTGGATCGCCGCATTCTGCGCCTCGAGCTCTTCTGTCTCGTAGGCGGCATGGCAGATCTTCAGCACATAGCGGCCGTCTTCCGTGTCGAGCCGGTAGTTGCGGTCCTGCTGGCTGCCGAGTTCGGACAGCGTGCCGGAAAGCCCGTA